>NZ_LPDI01000071.1:0-188042 GCF_001528895.1 Burkholderia sp. MSMB1078WGS
CTCGGTCAGCATCTACAACCCCGAGAACGTCGCGGCCTATACGGACGCGATCGCCGCCCTCTATCGCGACGCGTGACGCGCCGCCCTTTCCGGACTCCGACATTAACGCGCACCAGCACCTCACCCGCGCCAAATGACTGATTGGCCGCGCCGTTCGTGTAGACGCGCTTCAAGCAGGACCACTTCGCGGCGCAGATGCAGCAGGCACGCCGGTCGGTCAGTGCGGTCAAGCGAATCAGTCGAATCGATCTGGAGCGGTATTCGACGTATCGCGATCTTGCCTGTATGCGTACCGAGAGCGTGCCCAGCGCGTTGACGCCGAGCGCGTGGCGTTGCGTAGCCGAGTACACGAGCTATTCGTCGAGAGCCGAAGCTCTGTTGGCAGCCGCAGCATCATGGGCAAATCGGACAGCGCGGGCATGTTGACAGCCCAACCGGTTCTGTTGGCAGAATGACTTAACATAATGCTGTTTATCGCTTTATTGGGGTCCGAGTTAAAATTTACAGTCCGGACTAGGCAGGCATGTCGGTTTCCGGCTATGCCGAAATAATACAAATAAGCCTTCAATCGCAACGGCTTTCCAGTGCCGGTAATTGTGCAGCAGCCCATTACACAATTATCGTGGTGGCACGACATGCTTGACGACACCTCACACCCGCCTTGGTGCGAGCATAGAGATCGAAACGGTTGCCCATGCGGGCGCCAGCGACGTTCGCCAACTTCTAACGCCACCGTAGTCGGATCTCCTTGGCGAAAGCGTCACGGCCCCACTTCAGGCCGATTGGTGATCCGCTTGTCAATGACCGAATCGCTGTTGAATTGATGCTAAAATTGATGCGGAAAAGCATCAAAGGAGCCATCATGCGTACCACCGTCACCGTCGACGACGCTCTCTATGCGCGCGCACTCGAACTCGCCGAACCTGGCATGCCGCCGGCCGACCTATTCCGGACGGCACTTGAAACCTTCGTGCGCGTCCAGGCCGGTCAACGCCTGGCCGCCCTGGGCGGTCGCGCGCCCGACATGGCAGATGTCCCGCGCCGCGCTCCCGAGGTAATCGTCCGATGAGTGTGTTGGTCGACACGTCCGTGTGGGCCGAGCATTTCCGGCGGCCACTACCAGTGCTTATCCAACTTCTGAGCGTCGATAACGTCCTTACACATCCACTGGTGATACTTGAGCTCACGTGCGGGACGCCGCCCGAACCGCGGGCACGAACGCTGGGAGATCTCGCGTTATTGCGCCAAACGCGCCGCGCGACGCCAGGCGAAGTAGCGGACTGGATCGAGCGGGAACGGCTGTATGGGCGCGGATGCGGTGCCGTGGATTGCACGCTGCTTGCATCGGTGCTGTTGACCCCGAACACCCGACTCTGGACGCGCGATCGGCGGCTCGCGCAACTGGCAGAGCAATTCGGGGTTCACTACGTACCGCCTGACCTGCATTGAGCGAAGCAGTTGCCGACTTCTTTGCGCGGTCTGTCGCCGTGCCTAGGCGCGGTCCCGCTTCGCTCCTCGCGATTAGGTCGCCCGCTTCTGGGCGGGCCGCCCATCCGTGCGGCAAGTGCCAGAAAAACCAGATCAGACTGCAGGCCTACCGATTCGTTGCACGTCCGCAGTGCGTGGCGTTGATAGATCACGGCCCGTTACCAATCCAGAATGCCTTTTAGCGCCTGCTCCATCTCTTTCTGCTTTGGGGACATAGTGTGGTGGCGCCCCATCCCGGACGCTGCGTTAAGTTTCGCATGCGTCGAGTTGGTCGCGCGGCGGGCTGAATCGAACTGAACCGCTATTAAAGCAGGGGCAGTTGGCGTGGATCTCGTGTGGATACCGAGACGAGGTCGACATCCTTCCCGACACGTTGCATCCAGGCAATGACGGGGACGCGCACCCCATCAACGATTAAGTCGAAGACAAACGCTTCGAACATCTCCGCATATCCTCGCCATCGCCGAGAAGGTATGCATATTGCACCGTGGCCTCATCTTTCCCAGCCAACACAGGAGAACCGATGAGCGATCCCACCGCAAATTCCGGGACGACTGCGAAAGCGGTGCCGTCCCCACGAGACCCCCATCTGCGCGCGCTGGCGAACTGCATCCGCTTCCTCGCCATGGATGCAGTCCAGAAAGCCGACAGCGGTCATCCCGGTGCGCCAATGGGGTTGGCTGACGTCGCGACGGTCCTGTTCAAGGAGTTCATGCAATTCGATGCATCGGACCCTCACTGGATCGACCGAGACCGGTTTGTGCTTTCCAACGGACACGCGTCGATGCTCCTCTACAGCCTTCTCTATCTGACGGGCTATTCGGACATGACCATCGACGAGCTGAAGCGGTTCCGGCAAGTCGGCAGCAAGACACCCGGTCATCCGGAGTACTCGCACGCCGAGGGAATCGAACTGACTACCGGCCCCCTCGGACAAGGCATTGCGGACTCCGTCGGCATGGCGTTGGCCGAGCGCGTCATGAATGCGCACTTCGGCGACGATCTCGTCGATCACTACACGTATGTATTTCTCGGTGACGGTTGCCTGATGGAAGGCATCAGCCACGAGGCCATTTCGTTGGCTGGCCACCTCCGGTTGGGCCGACTGATCGCGTTCTGGGACAACAATTCGATTTCGATCGACGGCGCCACCAAACTCGCGGTCTCGGACAACGAGATCGAGCGCTTTCACGCAGCTGGATGGCACGTCCTGGAAATCGACGGCCACGACACGGATGCGATACGGAGCGCCATCGAGACCGCCCGGACAACGCATGATCGACCGACCTTGATCGCATGCAGGACGATCATCGGATTCGGCTTTCCGACGAAGGCTGGAACCGAGAAAGCCCATAGCGATGCCCCGGGCGAAGATGAAATCTCGGGCGCACGCCAGGCGCTCGATTGGCATTCGCCGCCGTTTGAAATCCCGGATGACCTGCTGCAAGCATGGCGGGAGATCGGCGCGCGTGGCCGCAAGACGAGGCTCGCGTGGGAGGAGCGCGTCCGCCAGGCGCCGCATGCGCTGCGTACCGAATTCGACCGGCGCAATGCCGGAAAGCTTCCGGATAACTGGAAGGCGGCGATTGCGGCGGCACGGCAGGCGTTTATTGCCGGTGGCAGTGCAATGGCCACCCGCAAGGCCAGCGGTGCGGTGCTCGACTATCTCGTCGACGCGATTCCGGAATTGCTGGGCGGCTCGGCCGACCTTACGCAGTCCAACAATACGAAAACGAAGAATCAAGTCGCGATCGAGCCCGGCCGGTTCAACGGTTCGTACCTTCATTACGGCGTCCGCGAACACGGCATGGCCGCCGCCATGAACGGCATTGCCCTTCATGGCGGCCTGATTCCGTACGGCGGCACCTTCCTTTGTTTTTCGGACTACTGTCGACCGGCAATCCGGTTGAGCGCGATGATGCGGGTGCGGTCCATCTTCGTGATGACGCACGATTCCATCGGCCTCGGAGAAGATGGCCCGACTCATCAACCCGTCGAACACCTTGCCGCCCTTCGGGCCATTCCCCAACTCGCGGTCTATCGGCCAGCCGACCCAGTCGAAACGGCAGAGTGCTGGGAACTGATTCTCGAACACCCCCGCCGGGCTGCCCTCCTCGCATTGTCACGACAGCCGGTCCCGCTCCTGCGCAACGAGCCTGGAAACGAAAACAAGTCGGCACGCGGTGCCTATATTTTGCGGGAGGCCGATGGCGGGCCGCGCCAACTCACGTTGCTCGCGACAGGTTCGGAGGTCGACCTCGCCGTCCAGGCACGCGACGTCCTGCAGCACGAAGGCGTGCCGACGGCCGTCGTATCGATGCCGTGCCGCCTGCTGTTCGAGGAGCAGCCACGCGATTACCAACGGGCCGTGCTGGGCGCTTCTCCCGCGAGGGTCGCGGTCGAGGCGGCGGTCGAACTGGGATGGGAGCGGTACATCGGTCCGGAAGGCCGGTTCGTCGGCATGCACAGCTTCGGCGAGTCCGGGAAAATCAAGGACGTGTACGACAAGTTCGACATTACGGTCGATGCGGTTGTTCGCGCGGCGCGTCAGGTGTTATCCGAAGTGTGACATTGCTGCGATCCGCTCGAGATGCGATGACCTCGCAGGGTTCGTGGATGTGCCTGGAGAAGTGGGCGCGGTCGATTTTCGATGGATTCTCGCGTAGCGTTAGAATAGCGCCCCTTCTCATGGGAGACGACAATGTCCTGGTTCGTTTACGAAGTGCCTGAATATCACGAAGACGCTGCGCGCATCGAGCCCTTCAGCGACCTGCGCAGCCGTGTGCTGCAAGTCAGTGGCGTGGCCATGGCCGACGAGTTGGAAAGCGTTCGCGAGAATGCCGCGGCGACGGCGGACACCCCCGATCGTCCCCTGCGTACGCCGGAAAATCCGCATGTCTTTCCGATTCCTTACGCCGACTCCATGATCCTCGTCGGGTTCATCTTCGATTTGAAACGCGAATTCCGGCAACTGGTCGTGTCACCCGTGGAAATGCCCTGGCTGAAAGACGCGTAAAGCGTTGCGTCGGCGGGATTTCATACTCGGCGGCCTATTCGTTGCTCGTCGCGACGATGCTGTCCCGTTCGGCAACGCGCGCAGGCCCGCCGCGCGCCGTTCGTACGCTAGAAACGATGCCGCAGCCCCGCCAGCACCGCGATCTGACTGCTACGCCCCACCCCCGCCGGTCCGAAGAAGTTGATCGCGACAGTGCTCGCATCGCCGGCTCGCCGCTGATAGACCATCGACATGTGCAGATCCGTGCGCTTCGACAGCAGGTAGGTGACGCCCGCATCCACTTGATGCCATTTCGGTCGGTCGCCGGTCGCGAACGACGTCGCGCCGCTACCGGCATACCCGTGGCCATCCGTGAAGATGTAGCCGACCCCGCCGATCAGCACCGGTGTGAAGTTGTAGCGCCCGTTGATCTCGTAGTTGTCGATGCGCAGGCTGTGGCCGCCGCGATAAACGAGGCGCGTGTCGGTGACGACCAGATTCACCGCTGCGGCGCCGAACGAATAGCCGGCGCCCAGCGCCGAGATTCGCTGATGCTCGACGAACCCCGCGTTGTAGAAGATGCTGGTCGAGCCACTGTACTCGTCGCCGATCGCGCCGTTCGGATTGTTCCCCGACGACGCAATACCTGCCGACGGATTGTTCAGTTGCAGGTAGCTCGCGACCACATGCAACGGTCCGCGCAGGTAATCGAGCCCGAAGCCGTACGCGCGGTTGTTGGCGAAGCCCTGCCCGGCGCCGCCGCCCGCCTGGTTGCTGAACGCATAGATCGCGCCCAGCTTCAGTCCCGCGAGCGGACTCGCCTCGTACTTGACGCTGTTGTTCAGGCGAAACGTCTGGAAGCTATCGTCGACGTCCCCGATGTGTGCGCCATAGATGCTGCCGAACTGAAGCCACGCCATCAGCGGTGCGACGTAGTCGAACGTGTAGTCATACTGACGGCCGAGCGTCAGCTTGCCGTACTGCTTGCTTGACAAGCCGACGTACGCCTGCCGCCCGAACAGCCGGCCGCCCTGCGAAGACGTGCCGTTCAATCCGCTGAAACCCGCTTCGAGCTGGAACACTGCGGAGAGGCCGCCGCCGAGATCCTCGCGTCCGAGGAAGCCCAGGCGGTCGCCGCTGCCCCAGCCGGTCGCCATCGACCAGCGCGACGCGCCCCGGGTCCTGATCGACGACGCGACCGTATTCGTCCAGGCGATGCCCGTGTCGATGATGCCGTACAGCGTGACCGAGCTTTGCGCATGGACCGCGAACGGCGCCGCGAGGGCGCAAGCCGCCGCAGCAGTGCAGACTGCTGTTTTCATCGTGCTTCTCCGGTTTCGATGGAGTGAGGTGATGCGGATCGAAGGCGGCGGGAGCGAGCGTCGGGCGCGAACGCGCCGCATGTATCGCTCCGGCGACCGTGCGCGGCACGGCGCCCCCGGCCTCCCCCGCCGCTGCCGCTATTCCTAGCGTTCCGCCGCAGGCAGCGAAGGCTCGGCGCCCGCGGGATCGCACGCCGCGAGCCCGTCGTCGTGCGTATCGACCGGCCGATACATGCGACCGAGCATGAACATCAGCGCCGCGACGGTGACGACCGGCAGCGCCGCGACCTGGAACAGCTCGCGCACCGGCACATGCGCGGCGAGCAGCATCCCGCCGATCATCGGGCCCGAGATCGAGCCGATCTTGGCCACGCCGATCGCGGTGCCGGTGCCTTTCGAGCGGAAGCTGGTCGGATAGACGATCGACGCGACGGCATTGAGGCCGGCCTGAGTGCCGGCGACGCAAAAGCCGACGCCGAACACGGCGGCCGTCAGCCACGCCGTATCGAGGTTCATGCCGAGCGCGGCGACGAGCGGAAAACCGACGAGCGGCAGGCAGGTGACGAGCCGCACGCCATGGCGGTCGATGAAGCGCATCAGTACGAGGCCGCCGAGCGTGCCGCCGACCGAGAACAGCGTGGTCATCAGCGCGGCGCGATGGGCGGCAACGCCGGTCGCCTCGATCAGCACCGGCAGCCAGTTTTGCAGGAAGAACAGCGCCATCGAATTCGCGATGTACGCGAGCCACAACGCGGTGGTCACGTAGCGCAAGCGGCCGGCGAACAGCATGCGCGGAGAGAACTTCGCGACGCGGCGCTCGTCGGTCACGACGAAGCGCGCATCCGGCGGCAATGCGAGTTCGGGCCGCATGCGTGCGGCGGTCGCGGCAATACGGTCGCGCGGCCAGCCGTTGAGCACCTGATAGCGCAGCGACTCCGGCATCACGAACGACAGCGCGGCAGCCACCGCGAGCGGCGCGAGCCCGCCGACCACGAATACCGCGGGCCAGCCGAAGTGCGGCACGAGCCACACGGCGACGCCGCCGCCGAAGCCCGCCCCGAGCGTATAACCGGTGAACATCAGCGTGACCCAGGTGGCTCGCAGTCGCTTCGGCGCGAATTCCGATACGAGCACGAACGCGTTCGGCACCGCGCCGCCGATGCCGATGCCGATGCCCGCAGCGAAGCGCAGCCACAGCAGGTGGTCGACACTCGATGCCCATGCGGTCGCGAGCGTGACGAGCCCGTACCAGCACGCACCGAACAGGATCGCGCGCTTGCGTCCGATCCGGTCGCCGATATAGCCGAACAGGATCGAGCCGATCATGATGCCGAAGACGTTGGCGCCGAACACCGGCCCGAGCACGCTGCGCTCGATGTGCCACGCGCGAATCAGCGAAGGCGCTGCGAACGCCAGCGCACTGAGCTCGTAGCCGTCGGTCAGCATCACGAGCCACGTCGACGCGATCAGCACGAACGCGAAGCGGCCGATCCGTTGTTCGTCGATCAGGCGCGACACGTCCACCGTGCGCGCATCGGGCAGGGTTTGAATCATCGTCTCCTCCTCAGGTACCGCGTCGGCGCGCCGGCAGATCCGGCGCGTCGCGCGTTCCGTCATTGCGTCTCTGGCCGGCGCGGCAGTGGGTGCTGGTCGCGAGCGCGCGTTGCGGAGCGCCCGATGCACCTCTTTGGTATTGCCGCGCCGCCGGCTAGTCGTGCGTCAGTTCTTCAGATGGGGTGGATCGATTCGATCGACGTTGTCGGCGAGTCGCTCGCGCAGCATGCCGCGATCGATGTCGTGGACACTGCCGCCATCCGCGAGGTCGAACGCGTGTGCCGCGGCCGCACCCATCGCGATGCACGGTCCCATCACCCGCACACTCGACAGCGCGGTCGCGTCCGCGTCGATGCAGCGGCCGACCGCGATCAGGTTGTCCGCATCCTTCACGACGAGGCTGCCGAACGGCACGGTATGCAGATGGTCGTCGCCGAACGGCTTCCATTCGTAGCCTTCGGCGCGATCGTGCAATTCGATCGGCCAGGAGGTGCGTGCGACCGCGTCCGGAAACTGCGTGGCGGCGATCACGTCCGCCGAGTTCAACTGCTGGGCGCCGACGATCCAGCGCGTCTGCCGGATGCCGGGCAGCCCGTAGCTGCGGATGTGCGCGTTGCGATAGATGTGCGGATACTCGGCGCGCAGAAACTCGAATGCGCGGTCCGCCTGATCGCGGCCGACGAGTGCGGTGCGCGACGCCGCCATCGGTTCGAGGGGCGTCTCGATGTGCGTCATGTTCGCAATGCCGATGTTGCGGCCACGGAAATAGAACACGAGCCCGTCCTTGCGCCCCAGCCCATACGCGTGCGCCTTTTCCTCGACGCGCTCGCGAAACGCGGTCGGCGTCGGCAGATCGGTCTCGTCGAGGTTCTCGAGCACGATCATCTGCGTACCGCGAATCGGCGTTTCCGGCTCCTGGCAGTCGAACCCGGCCAGCCACGTGAGCGCGGCATCGCCGCTCGCGTCGACGAAGCCGTCGGCCGCGATGCGCACGTCGCCGTAGCGCGTCGCGACGTCGAGCTCGCGCACCCGCCGCCCTTCGCGTACCACGTCGCGCAACACGGCGCCGAGCACGACGGTGATGCCTGCGTCGAGAATCCTCTGCTCGATCCAGCGCGCGAGCGCGACTTCGTCGTACAGCACGACGGTCGTCAGCGGCCCTTCCTTGTAGTGCAGCGCGCCCTTCTCGCCGAGATCGCGCAGGATGCCGTCCGCGATGCCGTGCGTCACCTGGAAGCGCTTCGGTCCGTTCGAGAACAGCCCGCAGAACGTGCCGATGATCGAGTTGACCGCCTGGCCGCCGAGCGCGGGCAGACTGTCGACCAGCACGACCTTGCGTCCCAGCGCGGCCGCTTCGAGCGCCGCCGAGGTGCCGGCGATGCCCGCGCCGACGATGCATACGTCGGCGTCAAGTTTCCAGCCCGTCGGTCGGCCGTCGCGGCGGACGATACGAGTACCCGTGTTCAAAACATGTTCTCCTTGAAAATCCATCGCGGTGGCGCGCGGGCGACGCCGCGCGCCGGAATCAGGCGCGGCCGCGCTTGAGCACTTCGACGACGCCACGCTCGGCATCGACGCGCACCCAGTCGCCCGTTTCGATCACGTCGAGCGGATCGATGTCGAAGTCGGTCAGCGACGGCGCGTGGGTCACCACCGCGCCGAGCGCGATCTTCGTGGTCATTTCGTTGAACAGCATCGCGGCCGGCGCGGTGCCGGCGATCCGCGCGATATGGAACTGGCTGGACCATCCCGACGAACCCTTCGCGCCGGGAAATACCAGCACCTTGTTCGCGAAGCTCTGGCCGCGCAGCTCGTGACGCGTCTCGATGATCGTGCCGGTGCGTGGGTCGATGCCGCCCCAGCCGGAGATACGGTCGCGCGTGACGAGCGCCTCGCCCTCGACACAGCCGCCGACCACCTTGCGTCCGCGCAGCACGACCGGCGTGCCGGCCTTGCCATTCATGCCGTGATGCGTGCTCATGCGCGCAGTCCTCCGTTCCAGCGGCCGCTCACCGCGGCCTCGATACAATCGGCCGTGGTGCCGAACCAGGCCTGCACGCCCATGATTGCCGGCAGGTAGTGCGCCTGCTTCGCCGAGTCAAGCGCGACGACGCGCGTGCCCTTGGGCATCACGCGGCCGATCGCCGAGCATGTGTCGGTCATCAGCACGCCGCCCGCGTCCTCGATCAGCTTCGTATAGCCGGCCTGGTCCGCCAACTGCCGGGTCGCGCGCGCGGTGAATATCCACAGTTCGGTATTCGCGCCGATACGGCGGCCTTCGAGCAACTGGCAGACCTCCCAGATCTGCTCGATCGAATAGTGCGGACAGCCGAGCATCACGAAGTCGACCTGAGCGTCTTTCGCGGTGGTGTTGACGCGCTCGTACGCGATGCGCCGCTCGGCCGCACCGTAGCGGATCGTCTCGACCGGCTTGCGGCCGCGAAACGCTTCGTCGCGCGTGCGCGCCTCCGGCGTCTGACCGACGATGTGGTACATCTCGACGCCGCCCGACGAGGCCGCGGCCGCGCCGAAGTGCTTGAGCTTCGGCAAGTTCGGCACGTCGCGCAGCCCGTCGATCACCGGAATGCGGTCCTGCACGAGTTCGCCGACGTAGTAGCCGAGCAGCCCCCAGTCCTGCACCGTGTTCACGTCGACGTCGAGTTCGATCAGATGCGTGCCGCCGCGGTTTTCGTCGAGGTGCAGGCCCCAGTACGGAATCTTGCCGGTCAGCATCGCGGCGCCGGTGCTCTCCCGCCCCTCGGCATTGGTGCGCGCGCCGAGCACCGCGTTGATGTAGATCACCGCGGACGACTCCATCCACGCGCAATGCTCGCCGCGCACCGGCACGTTGCCGGTCAGGTACGGCGCGCAGGTATTGAGCGGCTGAATGCCGAGCCGCCCCGTGAACGCCTCGCCCTGGCGGTACAGCTTCACGATCTCGCCGTCGACGCCCTGACGCTGCGCATGCTGAGGGTCCAGCCCCTGCTGCAGATGGCTACTGAACACCTTCGCCTTCGGCACCTCGACCACCTCGGGGCTATCGAGGTTGAATTCGGAAAACACCGCGTCGAGACCGCCG
The DNA here is from genome assembly GCF_001528895.1 of Burkholderia sp. MSMB1078WGS. Taxonomy (NCBI): domain Bacteria; kingdom Pseudomonadati; phylum Pseudomonadota; class Betaproteobacteria; order Burkholderiales; family Burkholderiaceae; genus Burkholderia; species Burkholderia sp. MSMB1078WGS. The sequence goes on from NZ_LPDI01000071.1 coordinate 10,439, forward strand.
TGCTTGGCCGCGTAATCGCGCAGGAACGGCATCGTCGCGCCGACCGTGCCGCACACGTTGTTCGTGTCCACTAGGCGGGACGCGCCGAGCGCTTCGCCGTAGCGCACCAGCAGATCCATCGCACGCTGCACGGCCGCGCCGTCGCGGCCATCGAGCATCGCCCGTTCGTCGTCGTTCAACTGCATTTAGCATGCTCCCTGTACAGGTTCGAGTTGCTCCGCCGGTGGCGCCGCGTGCCGGTCGACGTCGACCGTCGTCGCGCGTCGCAGTTCGCGGCGCACCGACGGGTCGTGACGGCGGCCGCGGTGCAGCGTGCACCGGTTGTCCCAGATCACGAGGTCGCCGGGCTGCCAGCGATGCGAATACACGAAACGGCGTGCGGTCGCATGTTCGAGCAGATCCATCAGCAACACGCGGCCTTCGGCCAACGTGCGATCGACGACATGCGTCGCGTGCGCGCCGATGAACAGATGCCGGCGCCCCGATCCGGCGTGCTTGCGCACGAGCGGCCAGCGCACCGGCGGCAACGCGTTGCGCTGCTCGTCGGTGTAGTCGGTATCGCCGAGCAGGAAGCGCGAGTGCAGCGCGTAGTGTTCCGCTTCGAGCCCGTCGAGTTCGCGTTGCGTGCGAGGTTCGAGCGCATCCCACGCGGCGCGCATGTCCGCGTACTCGGTCTCGCCGCCCCACTCCGGCACGACGACCGCATGCAGCATCGAATAGCGCGCCGCCGGTTGCTGAAACGAACTGTCGCTGTGCCACAGCTGGTTCGCGAGATTCCCGACGATGCGCCGGTGCGCGCGGTCCGCGATCCGTCCGGACTCGTCCACGTTCGAGATGTCCGCGAGTTCCGGGTATGCGAGCCGCGCATGCGGACGCGCCACGCGCTTGAAACCGAAATCGAGCGGCCCGAGCGCACGCGCGAACGCGAGCTGCTGGTCCTGCGTGAGCGGCTGACCGCGGAACACCAGCACCGCGTAGCGGTTCATCGCGGCGTCGATCGCGCACGCGAGCGATTCGGAAACGGGCGCCGTCAGATCGATGCCGTTCGCGAGGCCGACGAAATCCGGACGCGCGGCATCAATGGGAACGACTTCAAGCGACATGGGCAGCTCCTGTCTGAGAATTGTCCGGTGCTGCATCGTCGCGACGACGATGCAGGCGGCCGAGCGCGAACGCGAGCAGCGCGACGCATGCGACCGGTACCGCGCCGAGGAAGAACATCCGCTCGACCGGCAGATGCGCGGACATCAGCATCCCGCCGATCACCGGCCCGGCGATCGCGCCGATCTTCTGGATGCCGACCGCCGCGCCCGTGCCTTTGGCGCGCAGCGCGGTCGGATAGACGAGCGCCGCGACCGCGTTCAGGCCAAACTGCGTGCCGACCACCGTGAAGCCGGTCATGAACACCGCCGCGACCAGCATCGGGGCGGGCAGTCCGGTGCCGAGCAACGCGACGAGCGGCGTACCGACGAGCGGCAGCACGGTGATGATGATGGCGCCGCGCGTGTCGACGAAGCGCATCAGTGCGAGCCCGCCGAGCGTGCCGCCAAGCTGGAACATCGTCGAGACGAGCGCCGCGTCGCGCGGCGCGAGACCCACGCTTTCGATCAGCGCCGGCAGCCAGCTACTGAGAAAGAACAGCGCCATCGAGTTCGCGATGTAGACGGCCCACAGCACCGGCGTCAGCGCGCGCAGCCGGCCTGCGAACAGCAGCCGCAGCGAGCCGTCGCGGCGGCGCTCGTGTGCGTGAGCCTGCGACGCGCTGCCGATCACGAAGCGGGCACGCGGCGCGACGACGACACCCGGCGCGATCCGCGCGACGATTCGCGCGACTTCGGCGTGACGGCCCTTGAGCGTCAGGAAGCGGATCGACTCCGGCACCGCCCACCACAACATCGCGCTCGACACGAGCGGCGCGATGCCGCCGATCACGAAAACGACCTGCCAGCCGAACTTCGGGACGAGCCACGCCGACACGAGACCGCCCGCGCTGCTGCCGATCGTATAGCCGGAATACATCAGCGTGACCCACGTCGCGCGCCAGCGTTTCGGCGCGAACTCCGTCGTGTACGCGATCGCGTTCGGCACCACGCCGCCGATGCCGATGCCCGCCAGAAATCGCAGCACCAGCAGCTGTTCGAGGCCGGTTGCGCGCGACGCGGCGAGCGTGAAGCCCGCGAGCACGACGCTGCCGATCACGATCATGCGTTTGCGGCCGATCACGTCGCCAAGATAGCCGAGCACGAACGCGCCGATCATCGTGCCGAACACGAATGCGCCGAACACCGGGCCGAGCACGCCGTGTTCGAGGTGCCACGCGCGGCTGAGCGCCGGGGCCGCGAACGCCATCGCGGCGAGGTCGTAGCCCTCGGTCATCATCATCACGCCCATCGCGACGATCAGCAGCACGCCGAAGCGGGTGGTCTGCTGCCGCTCGATCACCGTGCCGATGTCGATTGCGGTTTCGTCGCTCATCTCAACGCTCCCGGGCCGGCCGGTCAGCGCCGAGCACCGCGCCTTGCGGCATCGTGCCGACCGTCGCGCGGTAGATCTTCAGCCAACCGGTATCGTTGACCGGCGCGGGTCGCTGCCACGCGGCGCGGCGGCGCGCCAGTTCGGCTTCGTCGACCTTCAGATCGCAGACGCGCCGGTCCAGATCGATTTCGATCGTGTCGCCGTCCTCGACGAACGCGAGCGGGCCGCCGGTCGCGGCTTCCGGGGCCACTTCCGCGACCACCAGCCCCTTGCAGACGAGCCCCGACAGATGCCCGTCGGTGAGCATCGCGACCTGCTCGGACAAGCCCGCGCCGTCGATCGCGAACACCACGCGCGACGCCCCGCCGCCCATCGCCGGGCCGCCGCACACGCCCGCGCCGCGCATCACGACGACCTTGCCCGGTTGCACGCGGCCGTCCTTGATCGCGGCGATCGCCTCGTCGGAGGTCGAGAAGCAGATCGCGTCGCCGGTGAACGCGCGCTGCTTGGTCGGCGAGATGCCGAATTTGACGATGCCGGCCTGCGGTGCGAGGTTGCCGCGCACCAGCACGATGGCCGGATGGTTCGCGAACGCGCGCTGCGGCTGACGGATCACGTCGTCGTCGGCGACGCGCGCATCGGCGAGGTTGTCCTTCACCGTGCGCCCGGTCACCGTCAGCGCACCGGTGTCGAGCCAGGCTTCGAGTCGCTTCATCACGCCGCGCCCGCCGCCCGCCGCTTCCAGTTGCTCGATCGTATGCGCACCGACCGGACGCACGCCGGTCAGCACCGGGATCTGCGCGGCGAATTCTTCGAACAGCGCGTACACGTCGACGTCGAGCCGGCCTTCGGCCGCGATCGCCTGCAAGTGCTTGACCGTATTGATCGAGCCGCCGACCGCAAGCACCGTCTTCACCGCATTCCCGAACGCACCGCGCGTGAGGATGTCGCGCGGCTTCAGGTCGTCGCGCACCATCTCCACGATGCGCGCGCCGGCTTCGCGCACGAACGCGAACATCCTGTCGCTGTTGGCGGCGACCGGTGTGCTGCCGGGCAACGACATGCCGAGCGCCTCGCTGACCATGTGCATCGAGTTTGCCGTGCCGAGGCCCGAACACACGCCGGGGCCGCGAATCGCGTTCTGGCTCATGCCGATCAGGTCCTCGACGGGCAGCTTGCCGGTCAGCGCATGCATCGCGCCGACGAACACGTCCTCGATGTCCACGTGCTCGCCGCGATATTCGCCGCTCGGCTGATAACCGCACGCGACGACGATGGTCGGGATATTCAGCCGCGCGGCGGCCATCAGCTGGCCCGGCACGGTCTTGTCGCACGACGCGAGGCACACCATGCCGTCGAGCTGTGCGCCCTCGACGGCCACTTCGATGTCGTTCGTGACGAGGTCGCGCGCGGCCAGCATGTAGGCGCCGCGCGCGCCCGCGCCGGTGATGAAGTCGCTCGGCGCCGCAGTGCGGATCTCGAACGGCAGCGCGCCCGCGGCGCGGATCGCCTGTTTCAGTTGCGCGGCGATGCCGTCGAGGTGGCTGAAGCAGGTGGCGAGTTCGGACGAGGAATTAACGATGGCGATTTTCGGCTTGTCGAGGTCTTCCTCGCTGATGCCGAGATTGCGCCACTGGGCGGCGCGCACCGCGCCGAGGTAGGAACCGCGCGGGAAATTGCTGCGCAACGGGCGTTGCGGCTTGCGTCCATCGGACATGGTGTCTCACTCCTTTGTTGTGGAAACGATGGTAGGAAGCCCGATAAAATCCGTCAATTATGTGAAATCGATAGGTATCATCCAAACCATGGATATTCGTCAGGTCGACCTGAATCTGCTGAAAGTGTTCGATGCGCTGCTGAAAAAGCGCCATGTGACGCAGGCGGGCGTCAGCATCGGGCTCAGCCAGCCGGCGATGAGCTACGCGTTGTCGAAGCTGCGCGAGCTGTTCGAGGACCCGCTGTTCGTGCGCACGGGCCGCGGCATGGAGCCGACGCCGCGCGCGCAGGCGCTTGGCGAGCCGGTGGCGCGGCTACTGGATCTGGTGCAGACCGAAATCCTGCCGATGCCCGAGTTTCGTCCCGCCGAGTCGTCGCGAAACTTCGTGCTGTGTATGTCGGACATCGGCGAAATGGTGTTCCTGCCCCGCCTCGAGCACTTTCTCGACAAGGCTGCGCCGCACGTGAGCATCAAGACGGTCGCGCTCGGCATGGCGGAGCTGGAGGAAGGGCTGGCGAGTGGCGACGTCGACCTCGCGATCGGTTACTTTCCGGGGTTGAACAGCGAATCGCTGAAGCGCAAGGCGCTGTACCGGCATTCGTACGTGTGTATCGCCCGCGACGGCCATTCGGAAATCGGGGACACGCTGTCGCTCGATCAGTACCGTGCCGCCGCGCACGTGATGGTGCACCCCGAAGGCCGCGAGCAGGACGTGCTGGCTCGCACGCACGAGCGCCTCGGGATTCGCGTCAACGTCCGCTTCAGTACGCCGCGTTTCATCGGCGTGCCGTTCGTCGTCGCCGGGTCGGACATGATTGCGGCGGTGCCTCAGGCCGTCGGGCGGCGCTTCGCGGAACTCGTGAACGTCAAACTGTTGCCGCTGCCCTTCCCGGCACCCACGTACGAGCTTTATCTGCACTGGCATCCGCGCTTTCATCACGAGCCGGCCAACCGCTGGATCCGCGACGCGATGAGCGAACTCGTCAAAGGGCCGATGCAGCACGAGCCGTTGCCGAATACGAAGCGCAGGCGTTCGACGGGGGCTCGCTAGCCCGTGCGGTCGCGAATGGCTAGCGAGGCCGGTCGCGAAGCAGCAGACGCGACCCGACTTCCACGATCGACGTAATCGCCGGCAGCAGTTCCCGGCCCAGCGACGTCAACTCGTATTCCACGGACGGCGGCGACGTCGGCAACACGCTTCGCCGGATCACGCCCCGCTCCTCGAGATCGCGCAGCCTGCCGGTCAGCACCTTCGCGGTGATGGTCGGGTTGTCGCGCCGCAACTCCGAAAACCGACGCGGGCCGTTGCTCAGGCACCAGATCAGTTCGGGCGTCCACAGGCCGCCGATCAACGCCATGCATTTCGACATCGGACAGCCGGGAAGCGGCTCCACCTTCTTTCGCATTCTCAAGCCCATCGTCGTCCCACCGAGGTTTCCATTTGGTTACTTGAAAATGATGGTAACCGATGGATAGGTGGTTTCCAACGGAAACCTTCATCCCTACACTTGGAACCTCACCTACCGATACACGGAGAGAACGAACATGTATGCAATAACGGGAGCATCCGGACAGCTCGGGCGCCTTGTGATCGACGCGTTGCTTGAAACCGTGCCGGCCAGCCGGATCGTCGCGGCGGTCAGGGATCCCGCGAAGGCGCGCGACCTCGAGGCGTGCGGCGTGGTGGTGCGCGAGGCCGACTACAAGCGGCCTGAAACGCTCGCCACCGCGTTCGTCGGTGTCGACAAGCTCCTGCTGATCTCGTCGACCGAAGTCGCCGGCCGCTTGCCGTTGCATCGCGCGGTGATCGATGCGGCCGGGCAGGCCGGCGTCTCGTTGCTCGCCTATACGAGCATGCTGCACGCCGACACTTCGCCTGCCCGGCTCGCGATCGAGCATCGGCAGACGGAAGAAGTCATTGCGGCGTCGGGCCTCCCCGCCGTCATCCTTCGCAATGGCTGGTACACCGAGAACCACATGATGGCCCTTCCAGCGGCGCTCGAGCACGGCGCGTTCATCGGGGCCGCCAAGGCGGGGCGCTTCTCTGCCGCCGCGCGGAAGGACTATGCCGAGGCGGCAGCCGTGGTACTGACGACGGACGGCCACGCAGGAAAGACGTATGAACTCGCGGCCGACGATGCGTTCACGCTGGCGCAGCTAGCCGCGGAGGTTTCGCGGCAGTCCGGCAAGACCGTCGTCTACAACGATCTTGCGCAGGACGCCTATGCGGACGCGCTGACGAGCGCCGGGTTGCCGCCCGAGCTTGCCGGCATCCTGGCCGATGCCGACGTGGCCGCCTCGCGCGGTGCGCTGTTCGACGACGGCGGCGCCCTCGCGCGACTGATCGGTCGACCCACGACGCCGTTGGCGAACGTCGTCGCGACTGCGTTGCGCGGTTAAAGCAGGCAAGCTCCGGGAAGGCGCGGGCCAGCACCGCTCGACGTCGGGCAGTGTGGCCGGCGCCTGCACAGCCGCATCGATCTCGCCGGCTGCCCCGCTGCTCGCGGCCCGTCGGAACCGGCGGATGCGCGCGTTGCGGCGCGGTGCAAATCACGCCGATCGACGACGCGCGCATTGCACGTCCGTTGACGTTCACAGTGGCACGTGGCTCACAACCGGTAAGTTCGCAGCGCATTGTGGACGAACAGTGCTTCGCGCTCATCGTCGCGGGCGCCCGCGACGATCTCCGCATAAGCGTGCCAGAGCGCTTGATAGCCGGCATGGAGCCGATCGACCGGGAAATTCGACGCGAACATGCAGCGCGCCGCGCCGAACACGTCGATCGCCTCCAGCACGTACGGGCGGAAACTCTCGACCGACCAACGATGGTCGAACATCGCGAGCCCGGACAGCTTCATCGTCACGTTCGCTCGCCGCGCGAGCCCGCGCAGTCCGTCGCGCCATTCGCGCCAGCCGTGCACGCTGGTCCGGTCGACGAACATGCCCGTATGGTTGACGATCACGGGCGTGTCCGGGTGCGCATCGATGACGGCGAGCGCGGCGCCGACCTGGGCCGGGTACAGCTGCAGGTCGAACGACAAACCGAACTCGCTCAGCAGCCCGAAGTTCTCGCGCCAGCGCGGCTCGGCCAGATAGTCCACGTCGACGTAGTTGTACCAAGGGTCCGGATGCCGGTTCAACACTTGCCGGATGCCGCGCACGTTGGGATGCGCCGCCGCGTCGGCGAGCCGGATGCGTGCGTCCGGCGCGAACAGGTCGACGCCGGCGACGATGCCGTCCGGCATCCCGCCGCTCGCCGGCGCCTCGGCAAGCGCCTGCAGCCAGTCGACTTCGCTCGGCGTTGTCCACGCATCGTGGATCGCCTCGACATGCACGACCTTCAGCACGTCGATATCCGCGCCGGCGTCCGCACGCAGGTCCGCGGGCAGGTAGCGGCGAGGCAAATCCGCCACCGCGCCGGAGAATGCCGGCTGAGCGCGATCGAGCCAGCCGTAACTCAGCGCATCGGCGTCCCAGAAATGGACATGGGGATCGACAACCTGCATGTGGGCTCCGTGAGTTCATGCGACACGATGATCCGCTGCAACGGTTCGGCGCACGTCGAGCGCTGCCGATCCGTTGAACGGGCCGACCTCATTCCAGATGAAACATCGGCGCCAGCGCTTTCTCCACAGGACGTCCGTCCGGTCCGGTCGCCATCAGGTCGGCCATGTACGCCCACCAGCGACGCATCACGTCCGTTTCGGCAAGTTGCGCGATCCGATGATCGGCCGGCCGTTTGAGCACGGCGAATAGGTGATGGGTGTCGTCGTCGAGAAAGATCCAGTAGTCCGAGATGCCCGCTGCACGAAGCGCGTCGGCCAGTTCCGGCCAGATCGCATCGTGCCGGCGCCGGTATTCGTCCTGCTTGCCGGGGTGCAGGCGCATCCTGAAGGCGATCGTTTCCATGCCCATGCCTCGCGGTGTCATTGCAGGTTCACGTACATGCCGCCGTCGACGAGCAGCGCGGCGCCATTCACGTAGCGCGCCATGTCGGACGCGAGAAACACGACGCAGTCGGCGACGTCGTCCGGCTCGCCGAGGCGGCCGAGCGGAATCCGGCGCTCGAAGTACTCGGTCTTGCCGGGCGCGGCGAGATCGTCGTCGTTGATCTCGGTGCGGATCGTGCCGGGCAGCACCGAATTGCAGCGAATCCGATGCGGCGCGAGCGCAACCGCGCACGACTGCATCAGCGCATGGACGCCGGCCTTGGTCGGCGTGTAGTGCGTCTGCATGCCGCCGCCGACCAGCGCGCTGATCGAACTCGTCGCGACGATCGCGCCGCCACGCCCTTGCGCGGCCATTTGACGTGCGGCGGCCTGGGTCATGTAGAACGCGCCGTGCAGGTTCACTGCCATCGTTCTTTGCAGCAGTTCGGGCGGCAAGTCCAGGAAGCCATGGAACGGGCAGATTCCGGCATTGCTCGCCAGCACGTCGATCCGGCCGAATCGCTCGACCGCGGCCGCGACGAGCGCGCTGGCCGTGTCGGGCTGCGCGACGTCGCCCGGTACGGCCAGCGCATCGCGCCCCGTCGCGCGGATCGCGTCGACGAGCGCGTCGATCTCGTGATCGGCCTGCGCAGGCAGCAGCGGGTTCGTCCAGTAGTTCACGACGATGTCGGCGCCATGCCGCGCACACGCCAGCGCGATCGCGCGGCCGATCCCGCGCGATCCGCCTGTCACGACGACGATCCTGTCTTCGAGCAACTTCGTCATTGCGCCCTCCTCTCTCGACCATCACGCGTTCGGTAGCGGCCGCCGCCGTTCGAGCCGGCCGGCCTCACGATGCGGGTGCACGCCTGCGCGCGCTCAGTGTTCGTACGGGCGCTGCATGCGCACGTCCGGATTCAGGCGCACGCCGAAGCCGGGCGTGTCGGGCACCTTCATCCGTCCGCCGACCGGCACCGGCTCGTCGAGTAGCAGCGGATCGAACATCGGCACGACACGATCCGCCTGCGGCGCCATCATCAGGAATTCGGCGAACGGGCTGTTGTGCCGCGTCGCGACGAAGTGGTAGCTGTAGACCGACGAGCCGTGCGGAATCACCAGCACGCCGCGCGCGTCGGCGAGCGCCGAAATCCGGATCAGCTCGGTGAGCCCGCCGCACCAACCCACGTCCGGCTGAATGATGTCGCAGCACTCCATCTCCAGCAGCATCCGGAAGCCCCAGCGGGTCGCCTCGTGCTCGCCGGTCGTGACGAGCATGCCGCGCGGCACGTCGCGGCGCAGCTTCGCGTAGCCCCAATAGTCGTCGGGCGGCAGGCATTCCTCGATCCATTTCAAACCGAGTGCGTGCGCTTCGTGCGCGAGCCGCGTCGCATACGGCACGTCGAGACTCATCCAGCAATCGAGCATCAGCCAGAAATCGGCGCCGACGCGCGAACGCATCTCGGCCAGCGCCTCGAGATTGCGGCGCAGGCCGGCCTCTCCCTCGGCCGGGCCGTGATGCAACGGCAGCTTGCCGCCGATGAAGCCCATCTCCTTCGCGAGATCGGGCCGCGCACCGGTCGCGTAGAACTCGAGCTCGTCGCGCACCTTGCCGCCGAGCAACTGATGCACGGGCTCCCGCCGGACCTTCGCGAGCAGATCCCACAGCGCGAGATCGACGCCGGAAATCGCATTGAGTACGACGCCCTTGCGTCCGTAGTACAGCGTCGCGTAGAACATCTGATCCCACATCTTCTCGATGTCGGTCACGCGCTGCCCTTCGATGAAGCGCGCGAGATGCCGCTCGACGATGAACGCGCCGATCTCGCCGCCGGTCGTCACCGCAAACCCGACCGTTCCATCGCTGGCCTCGACTTCGATCACGAGCGTGCCGAGCACGTTGATGCCGAACGACTGGCGGCTCTGCCGGTATTCGGGGTAGCGCGACATCGGCGTCGCAATGTGGTCGTCGATCCAGTGACCGGTATCCTGATCGTGATAGTCGGCACCGCCACCACGCACCGTCAGCGCGCGGACCGCGCGTATCGTCGGCATGCTCATTCTTCGGATTCCTTGGTTGGGTTATCGGGTGCGAAGGCCGCCCGTACGCGTCGTGCGCACCGGCTGCGGCGCAAATCGCCACGTCGTGCCGCGAGGCGGCCGCGTCAGCGTGCCCAGCGCAGCACCAATGCGTCGAGCCGTCGCGCAATCTCGATCAGGCCCGCGCGCGTCGCCGGATGCAGCGGCGCGAGCGGGCGGCGCGGCGCGTCCGATGCGATCACGCCGCCCTCCTTCATCAGCGCCTTCGCCGCCAGCAGGCCGGCCTGACGGTTCTCGTAATTGATCAACGGCAGCCATTGCTCATAGCGCGCGACCGCGTCGTCACGCTGCCCGGCCAGATACGCGGCGAGAATCGGCTGCAGCCCGTCCGGGTAGCCGCCGCCGAGGATGCTGCCGGTCGCGCCCGCATCGAGATCGGCGAGCAGCGTGATCGCTTCCTCGCCGTCGAACGGCCCTTCGATCGCATCGCCGCCGAGCGCGATCAGTTCGCGCAGCTTCGCCGCCGATTGCGGCACCTCGATCTTGAAATAGCGCAGATTCGGAATCGTGTGCGCGATGCGCGCCAGAAACGCGGCCGATACCTGCGTGCCGCTCATCGGCGCATCCTGGTACATGATCGGAATCGCGATCGCGTCGGAGAGCTCCGCATAGAACTGCTCGATCGCGGCCTCGCCGCAACGGATCGTCGCGCCGTGGTACGGCGGCATCACCATCACCATCGCCGCACCGGCCGCCTGCGCGGCGCGGCTGCGCGCCGCGCAGATCGCCGGATTGAAATGCGTGGTCGTCACGATCACCGGCACGCGCCCCGCCACGTGCTCGAGGATCGCCGCGATGAGCCGCTCGCGCTCGTCGTCGGTCAACGAAAACTGTTCCGAGTAGTTCGCGAGGATGCACAGGCCGTCCGCTCCGGCGTCGATGATGAAGTCGACGCAGCGCTTCTGGCCCGGCATGTCGATCTCGCCCGACTCGGTGAAGATCGTCGGCGCGACGGAGAACGCGCCCGTATAGCGGCGGTGAATCGGCTTGGTCAAGCTCATCTGGAATCCTCTCTTGTAATAAGTGGTCCGAATTTCATGGCGCATGGGTCGTGCGCCAATACCACGATAAATCACGCGTCACACGCGCCCGTACCGTCCTCGCAGCCCGTCCGTCACGCCGCAATAGATCGCCTTCAGCTTCAGACGCTTGTTGCGCGCATGCAGCAGCACGAACGCGACGTGCTTGAGCGTGATGAGATTGATCAGCAGCATCGCCGGATAGCGCCGCCAGTAGTCGCGGGCGACGAGGATGCAGTTGCGCGCCGCATAGTAGTGGCGCAGCGGGCTCTGGTCGAATATCTCGACACGCGGCCAGTGCTGCTGCGCGGACGGGCTGCCGAGTTCGTGGGGCAGCGACACGTCGGCGTTGACGCATACCGGCACGCCGTGCGCTTGCGCGCGCATGCAGTATTCGGCGTCGACGTGGTCGATGAAGAAATCCTCGCGAAAGCGGCCGAGCGCGCGATACGCGTCGAGCGAGATCGCGGTGCCCGACGAGATGATGACCGAGCACGACAGCAAGCCATGCGCGCCGCCGTGGATCGGCGTGATCTGCGCGGACCAGCGGCGCACCGTGAACAACGGCAGGTCGCGCTGAAAATTGCGGTTGAAGATCCGCGGCCCGACCAGGAAGCGGCTGTCGCCCACCCGCGCGCAACCGGCCAGCATTCGGTCGAAATAGTCGTCCGGAACGTACGAATCCTGATCGAAGATGAAGAAGACGTCGCAGCCGCGGCCGATCAGGAATTCGACGCCGGCGTTGAACGCCCCGGCGATGCCGCCGCGATTGTGATTCGCGATCACGTCGACGCCGCCTTCGGCAAGCCGTGCGTACAGTGCACGATCGGCGACGGGTGAATTGTCGACCGCGACGACGGCGGGGCTTTTCGCGGGCAAGGTCAGCAAATGCTCGATCTGCGCTGCGGACGGCTTGTACAGCGTGACCAACGTACCGTGTGTCATGACGGCACCTCGTGACGATCAAGTAGCGATGCGCCGCGCCGGTCGATCCGGGCGGCCCGTCCTCCTTTGCACGACTGCTTGTCTCGTCGACCGGCCCACGCTGCCCCGCTCGCGTGCTGCGCGCGAGCGTCGCAGGCGCCGCGGCCGGTCTGGTTTTATTTTGCGTACAGCTTGACGACGCTTGCCTGGACGACGCGCGTGATCTCCTCCATCCGCCAGCGGATATGCGTGTCGGTCAGCGCCGCGCAACGTGCCGCATCGCGTTCCGCGAGCGCGTCGAGAATCTCGAGATGCTCGGTAAACGCCTCGTTGCGTCGCTGATCGACATCGACCCAGCGCACGTAGTGAATCCGCGCGTTGATTCCTTGCAGCACCCGGCCGATCTCGGCGTTGCCCGACAATGCGGCCAGCTCCAGGTGAAACTCCTCGTCCTTGACGACCAGTTCCGACGACGACATCCGCGCGGCATTCTTCATCACCTGCTTCCAGAAGCGTCGCAGCGCCTTGATGTCGTTGTCCGATGCGCGCTCGCACGCGAGCATCGCCGCGGTCGTCTCGATCGAGCGACGTAATTCGAACAGATCGAACACATCCTTCCCCTCCAGTTCCCGAATGAAGAAACCGCGGTTCGGCACGAACACCAGCAGGTTTTCGGCAACGAGCCGGTTCAGTGCCTCGCGAATCGGCGTACGACTCACGTTGAAGCGCTCGGCGAGCTCCAGTTCGTTGAACCGTTCGCCCGGCCGGATCTCGTACAGCACGGCCATCTGTTTCAACTGCTCGTAAATCTCGTTGACCGTGAGGCCCGTGCGCATCGGCGCCGCGGTCTCCCGGCCAGCCATAACGGAAGTCGACATCTCGTCTCCTGGATCCACCTGTTGTCACCGCGCGTCATTATCCACCGGCAGTTCGCCCGCGCGCGTCTTGTTGCATGCACGAGCCATGCGTCAGCGCATCAGCAAGCTGCCGAAGCCCGGCACGGGATCGTCGATGCCCGCGAGCCGCAGTGCGTGCCACGCGAGCGCGTGATTGCTCGACAATACGGGTTTGCCTGCGCGCGCCTCGATGTCGGCCAGCGCATCGACGATGCGCAGGCTCGTGCACGACACGAACACGGCATCGACGGCCGGATCGGCGGCGAGCGTCAGCACCGCATGCTCGATGGACGCGCGCTCGATGCGGGCGACCTCGTTGTCGTCGCGGTGCTCGAACGAGCCGACCCGCACGATATCGACGCCGCGCGCGCGCAGGTACGCGGCCATCGCATCGTTGATCGTGCGCTCGTACGGCGTCAGCAGCGCGACGCCACGCGCGCCGAGCGCCGTCAGCGCGACGCGCGCCGCGGTAATCGGCGTGGTGCACGCGACGCCGGGCCGTGCCTCGCGGATGCGCTCGAAGACGCGCTCCTCGCCCAGCACCATCGAGGCCGACGTGCAGCCGAATGCGACGACGTCGAGCCGCTCGCCCGGCCGGATCAATTCAACCGCGGCGCAGATCCCGCCGTCCATCTGCGCGAGCGTCTCGGCCGTGATCTCGGCCGAATTCGCAATCCGGCTTTCGTAGAACGCGACGCCATCGATCGCGAGCAGACGCCGCCACTCGTATTCGATCGTATGATCGGTCGCCAGCACGACGAGGCCGATCGCCGCGCGCCGCGCGATGCCGGCGTCGAGCGAGAAATCGAAGCGGGCGTAGGCGCCGACGCCCGGATCGGACGCCTCGGAGGGTGACAGAAGTTCGCTCATTGCAGGGTCATCCCGGTAATGTCGATGTCGGGCCGCTTGCCGTGGATCAGATCCGCCACGATCTTCGCGGTGCCGCACGACATGGTCCAGCCCATATGGCCGTGGCCGGTGTTGAAAAACAGGTTGCGGTGCCGGGATGCGCCGATGATCGGCGTGCCCTCCGGCGTCATCGGCCGCAGCCCGGCCCAGTACGACGGCTTCGCGTAGTCCGCGCCGTTCGGGAACAGTGCCTGCGCGGTCGCGAGCATGTGCGCGAAATCGTGCGGCGAATGCGTGGTGTCGTAGCCGCTGAACTCGGCGGTCGCCGTCAGCCGCAGCCGGTCGCCGAAGCGCGCCCATGCGACGAGCTGGTTCTCCTCGACGCCGCCGAGCGCGGGCGGCTCGTGCGTGTCGCCGATCGGCAGCGTGACCGAGTACCCCTTGACCGGATAGATCGGCAGCCGGTAGCCGAGCGCGCGCGCGACGAACGGCGAGTACGCACCGAGTGCGAGCACGTATCGATCGCCGGTCACGCGCCCCTGCGACGTCTCGACATAGTCGATCGCATCGGCGCTCGCGCGCACCCCGTCGATCGACGCGCCGAAGCGGAATTCGACGCCGAGCGCGCGGCAGCGCTCGGCGAGCGCGCGCGTGAAGAGGTGCGCGTCGCCGCTCTCGTCGCTCGGACAATGGATCGCGCCCGCGATCCCGGCCGCCGCGTGGCGCAGCGCCGGCTCGCGTTCGACGGTGGCCCGTGCATCCAGGATGTCGAGCGGCAGACCGTTGTCGGTCAGAATCCGCATGTTCGCGACACCCCGCTCAAACGACGCCGGATCGCGATACAGGTACAACAGCCCGCCGCTCGTCCGGTCGTACTCGAGCCGTTCGTCGCGCGTCGCCTGCTGAAGCCGCTGCTGCGCGTAACGACACAGCCGCACCTTGATCGACGTATTGCGTCGCGAGCGCTCGGCCGTGCAGTTCTGCAGGAACAGCGCGCACCAGGCCCACATGCGCCAGTCGGGCGTCCATTTGAGCCGCAGCGCCTGGCCGTCGGCAAACAGCGACTTGAAGAGAATCCTGGGCGCGCGCGGCGATGCCCAGGTATACGAATGGCCCGGCGCGATCAGCCCCGCATTCGCGAAGCTCGTTTCGAGCGCGACGCCGTCGCGACGTTCGATCACCGTCACCTCGTCGCCTGCCTTCGCGAGAAAATACGCAGTGGTCACGCCGACGATGCCGCCGCCGAGCACGATCGTCTTCATCGTCCGGTTCTCCTGTCCTGGTCCTAGCTCGCGGCGATCGCCGCAATCTCGACCGTGTACTGCGGAAACGCGAGCTTCGATTCGACGCACGCGCGCGCCGGCGGCTCGCCCTTCGGCACCCACGCGTCCCACACACTGTTCATCTCGGCGAAGCTGCGATAGTCGGCCAGCCAGATGCTCGCGGACACGATCCGGCGCTTGTCGAGCCCCGCGCTTTCGAGCAGCCGGTCGATCTTGTCGAGAATCTGCCGGGTCTGCCCCGCAACGTCGAGCGACGTGTCGTCCGCCACCTGCCCGGCGACGAATGCCAGCCCGCCCGCGACCACCAACTGGCTCATCCGTTCACCTGCGCCGTATCGCTTGATCTCCACCATCTGACAGTCCTCCAAGGTCGTGTCGAGTTGGGCTGATTTAAGCACTGCAATTCACCTCTGTATACACTTTTTTCAGAAATATTCGCCATTGCGCCAGATTGGCGCGCCCGTGCACCACGACTATCCACGCTCTTTATAGGCGTGCATAAATGCATGAAAACAGGGCGATTTTTCTGCAGACAACAAGAATTCCACGATTCCTCGCAGCGACTTGAAAATTTATTTGCAAACGATTTTTGATCTGTGATTCTGTCGACACTTCTGTATATCAAACCATGCCGCCAACCGTGCGGCCGACCATGCGACGGGAGAACGAAGATGAAGGCAAGTCAGTGGAGTGTCGGTGTCTGGATCGCGCTCGGTGCACTTGCGTCGGGCGCTGCGCAGGCCGACGTCAGCGTGGGCGCGGTGCTGCCGCTGACCGGCGCGAGTGCGTCCATCGGCGAAGACCAGCGCCGCGGCATCGAACTCGCCGTCGCGCAAATCAATGCGAAAGGCGGGGTGCTGGGCCAGAAGCTCGCCGTGCGCATCGAGGATTCGGGCGGCTCGGCCAATACCGCGCTCGACGCCGCGCGCAAGCTCGCGACCGTCGAACACGTGCCCGTCGTGCTCGGCGAGTTCTCGTCGTCGGTGACGATTCCGGTCGGACAGTTCCTGGTGCGTCAGGGCGACGTGCACATCAACATCGGCTCGTCGAGTCAGCAGGTGCGCAAGATCGGCGCGGGCTCGTTCAGCGTGATCGGGCTGGACGACCTGTCCGCGCGCTTCGCCGCGCAGGACGTATACGCCCGCAAGCTGCGCCGCATCGCGCTGATCGCGCCGAACAACGGCTACGGCCAGGGCATCGCGGGCGAATTCAAGAAGCGTTTCGAGGCGCTCGGCGGCACGGTGGTGTCGACCGTGCTCTACACGGAAGGACAATCGACCTATCGCCGCGAACTGGAGCAGGCATCGCGCGCGCAGCCCGACGCGTATGTCTACAGCGCCTATGGCCAGGAGGCCGCGACGCTGAACCGGCAGGCATTCGAGATGCGGCTCAACCAGCATCCGTGGTACGGCATCTACCTGACGATGTGCACGAGCGACACGCCCGCGCAGATCGCGCAAGGCCAGATCGGCCTCGAAGTCGCCGCACTCGGCGCGGGCGCGAAAGCGTATGCGAGCGCCTATCAGGCCGCATACAACGAGGCGCCGCGCTCGGCGTTCGGCAGCTATGCGTACGACGCGACGCTGTTGTCCGCCGCGGCGATCGGCCGCGCGCAGTCCGTCGACCCGGCGAAGATTCGCACGGCGCTCGCGGCATTGGGCAAATCGTATACCGGCGTGACCGGTGCGATTGCGTTCGATGCGGACGGCCAGCGGGAAGTCCAGCCGTACGAGAAGGTGGTCTACCGCCA
Source organism: Burkholderia sp. MSMB1078WGS (assembly GCF_001528895.1). Classification (NCBI taxonomy): domain Bacteria; kingdom Pseudomonadati; phylum Pseudomonadota; class Betaproteobacteria; order Burkholderiales; family Burkholderiaceae; genus Burkholderia; species Burkholderia sp. MSMB1078WGS. The sequence continues at coordinate 27,378 of NZ_LPDI01000071.1, forward strand.
ATCGGTCGTCGCGCAGCAGTGAACGACCGCCCGCCTGGACGAACCCGAGGACATCGCCATGCTGTCATTCATTGTCGACGTATTGATCCGCACCGCCGATCTGCTGCTGGTGTCGGTCGGCCTGTCGACGCTCTATTCGCTGATCCGTTTTCCCAACATCGCACATGTCCAGTACGCGATGCTGGGCGCATTCGCGACCCTCTGGCTGGAACGCGCCGGGCTGCCGTTCGCGCTCGCGACGGCCGTGTCCTGCGCGCTGGTCGGCACCGCCGCGACGCTGCTGAACCTGCTCGTTTTCGCGAGGCTGCTGCGCTCCGGCAGCGCGGTGGCGATGATCGGCTCGCTCGCGATCTCGATGCTCGCGGTCGCGCTGGTGCTCGGCGTCGCCGGCTCGCGGCCGCAGCAGTATGCGCAGGACGTGCATCCGCCGATGGTGATTGCCGGCGTCGCGCTGTCCACGCCGCAGCTGGGCTCGATCGCATGTGGCGCCGGCGCGCTCGCGATATTCGCGGCGCTGCTGTACCGCACCGGGCTCGGGCGGGCGATGCGTGCGCTCGCGTCGAATCGCGCGCTGGCGCTCGCGACCGGCATCGACGCGACGCGCGTGACCAACGTGATCACGTTCGCGAGCGGCGTGCTGGCGGCGCTCGGCGGCACGATGCTCGGCGCCACCGAAAGCGTGCATGTGAATCTCGGCTATGGCTTGCTGATCCCGGTGTTTTCCGCGGCGATCCTGGGCGGGCTCGGCAACCCGCTCGGCGCCGCGGCTGGCGCGCTGTTGATCGCGGTGGCCGAAACCGTCGCACTGAACGTCGATTTCGGCGGGCTCGTCGATCGGCCGATGCAATTCTTTCCGGTCGAGTACGTCGGCGCGGTGTCGTTCGCGATCCTGCTCGCCGCACTGATCTTCCGGCCCTATGGCATCTTCGATCGGGAGGTGCGGCGTGTCTAGCTTCGTCATCCATCTGCTGACCGTCGGCTGCCTGTACGCGACGATGGCGCTCGGGTTGAACCTGCAGGCCGGCTATGCGGGACTCGTCAATTTCGGCTTCGTTGCGTTCAGCGGGCTCGGCGCGTACGCGGCCGGCATCGCATCGCAGCTCGGCTGGCCGTTGCCGTCGGCCCTGGCGCTCGCGCTGGCCGCCGCGGGTGCGCTGGCGGTCGTCGTCGCGCGGCTCGGGCGGCAGCTCTCCGCCGACTACTGGGGGATCGCGACGCTCGCGATCGCCGAGATCCTGCGCACGATCGCGCTCAACGAAAGCTGGCTCACCGGCGGCGCGCAAGGCATCGGCGGAATCGCGCCACTGTTCCCCGGGCTGCGCGCGCCGTGGGCCGAGCTCGCCTTTCTCGCGGTCACGGCTGGCTGCCTCGCGCTCACCTACGCGGCGTACCGGCGCCTGACCGCGAGCCGCTTCGGCCGCGCGCTGAAGGTGATGCGCGAAGAACCTGCGCTCGCGGTCTGCTTCGGCTACGATCCGCTCGCGCTGAAGACGCGTGCATGCATCGCGGGTGCGCTTCCCGCCGCACTGGCCGGGGCGCTCGCCGCGTGGTACATCGGCTATGTCGGGCCGGACGCGATGATCGCGTCCGAGACCTTCGCGCTCTGGACCGTCGTGATGGTCGGCGGCCTCGGCAGCCACCTGGGCGTGCTGGTCGGCACGCTGATCGTGCAGGCCGTCTACGCGCTCGCGCCGTTTCTCAAGGATTGGCTCGACGTCGGCAGCGACCTGACCGGCGCGGTGCGGCTGGGCCTGGTCGGCGTGATGCTGCTCGCGTGCGTGCTGTGGCGGCCGCACGGGCTCGTGCCCGAACGCCTGGAGGTGCGGCCATGAGCGCGCTGCTCGATCTCGACGGCGTAACGATCCGCTACGGCGAGAACGTCGTCTTGTCCGGGGTCACGCTGTCGGTCGACGGCGGCGAGATCGTCGGACTGCTCGGCCCGAACGGCTCCGGCAAGAGCACCGCGCTCAACGCGATCACCGGCTTCGCGCCGCTCGCGGCGGGCGCCATCCGCTTCGACGGTCGGCGGATCGACACGCTGTCGCCGCACAAGATCGCGCGGCTGGGCGTACGCCGCACGTTCCAGTTGCCGTCGATGCCGGCGCGCATGTCGGTGCTCGAACTCGCGATGGCGGCTTCGTCCGCCCGCCACGGAATCGCCGCCGCCCTCTGGCGCGGCCGTGCGACGCGCGCGCTCGATGCCGATACCCGTGCACGCGCCGCCGCGTTGCTGGACGAACTGAAACTGTCCGGCGTCGCGCACCTTGGCGCCGCGTCGATTTCCGGCGGCCAGAAGAAGCTGCTGGGCATCGCGTGCGCGATGATGACCGAGCCCAAACTGCTGCTGCTCGACGAGCCGACCGCCGGCGTGCACCCGAACCTGCGCGGCGAATTGATCGACGAGTTGCAACGGATTCGCAAACAGGGCGTCACGCTGGTCGTCATCGAGCACGACATGCATTTCATCCGCGAGCTGTGCGACCGCTGCGTCGTACTCGACCGTGGCGTGACGATCGCGAACTGCCGGCCGGCCGAGCTGGAGCGCAACCGTCGCGTACTCGACGCGTATCTCGGGCGTGCCCACGCCGCCCCTCGTCCGCTGGAGGCGTCATGATCGACGTGCGCGAACTCGTCGCCGGCTATACGCCTGAAGTCGACATCCTGCATGGCGTGTCGCTCACGGTCGGCGCCATCGACATCGTGACGATCCTCGGCCCGAACGGCTGCGGAAAATCGACGCTGCTGAAGGCGATCGCGGGCTTCGTGCTGCCGCGTGCGGGCAGTGTGACGATCCAGGGCACGGACGTGGCACGCGTGCCGGTTCATCGAAAGATCCGCGAGTACGGGATCGGCTTCGTGCCGCAGACCGACAACGTGTTCGCGTCGCTGACCGTGCGGGAAAACCTGATGCTCGGCGGCCAGTCGATGTCCGCGTTTCCGCGCGAGGCGCGGATCGACGAACTGTGCGAGCAGTACCCGGTCCTGCGGCGTCGCTACCGGTCGCTCGCGGGCGCCTTGTCCGGCGGCGAGCGGCAAATCGTGTCGCTCGCGCGTGCACTGATGCCGCGCCCGGTGTTGCTGCTGCTCGACGAGCCGTCGGCCGGCCTGTCGCCGAAGATGGTCGACGAGGTGTTCGACGCGATCGTCCGGATGCGCGACACCGAGCACATCGGCGTGCTGATGGTCGAGCAGAATGCGATCGAGGCGCTGCGCATCGCGGATCGCGGCATCGTGCTGACGATGGGGCGCGTCGCGCTCGAAGGCCCCGCGGCCGCGTTGCTCGACAGCGACGAGATGCGACGCCTGTACCTCGGCGGGAGAGCCGCATGAGCGGCGGGAGCGTCACGCCGGCCGCCGGCGCATACCCATCCGCCGCGGCGCGCCCCGTGCTCGTGATGGTCGCGCTCGCGTGCGGCTTCGTGATGGCCATGCTCGACGTAACCATCGTCAACGTCGCGCTGAAGGCGATGGAAACCAGCCTGTCGATGTCGCTGACCGCGCTGGTGTGGGTCGTCGATGCGTACACGCTCAGCTTCGCCGCGCTGCTGCTGCTCGGCGGCGCGCTCGCGAACCGCTACGGGTCGAAGGCAGTCTACGTCGCCGGCCTCGCGCTGTTCGTCGGCGCATCGGTGCTGTGCGCGGCCGCGCAGTCCAGCGGCGCACTGGTCGCGGCGCGCCTTGCACAGGGTGTCGGCGCGGCGCTCTTCATGCCGAGCTCGCTGAGCCTGCTCACGCTCGCGTTCCCGCCAGGGCCGATGCGCACGCGGATGATCGGCATCTGGGGCGCGCTGGTGTCGGCCGCGATGGCGCTCGGCCCCTGCGTCGGCGGCGTACTGGTCGACGCGATCGGCTGGCGCGGCATCTTCTGGGTGAACCTGCCGGTCGGTGCGGCCGGCCTGTGGCTCACGTACCGGCATATCGCGCGGGCGCCGCGTCATCCCGGCCCGTTGAACGCGCTCGGCCATCTGTTCGGGGCGCTCGCGCTCGCCGCGTTGAGCTTCACGTTGATCGAAGGGCCCAGCGCCGGCTGGCGCTCGCCGTCGATCGTCGCCGGCGTGGCCGCGACGTTGGCCGCCACCGCGGCATTCGCGTTGCGCGAGCGCTACGCGCACTCGCGCATCCTGTCGCCGGCGCTGCTCGCGAACCGGCGTTTCGTCGCGGGCAGCATGCTGGGCCTCGCGATCAACTTCGGCATTCTCGCCGAGATCTTTCTGTTGAGCCTCTATTTGCAGAACGTGCGCGGCGCGAGCGCGCTCGTTGCCGGATTCGAGCTGTTTCCGCTGATGGCGATGTTCGGCATCGGCAATCTCGCGTCCGCGAAGGTCAGCGCCCGGCTCGGCACGCGCCGCACGCTGCTCGTCGGGCTCGCGCTCGCCGCGCTCGGCAGCGTGGCGCTCGTCGGCGTCTCGGCGATGCCGTATCCGGTGCTGGCCGTCGCGGTCGGCCTCGCGAACTTCGGCGCCGGGCAGGCCATTCCGGCGATGAATCTCGTCGTGATGCAGTCGGCCGATGCGGCGGACGCGAACCTTGCCGCCGCGTCGCTGAACGCGAGCCGGCAGATCGGTTCGCTCGTCGGCATCGCGATCGCGTCGGTGATCCTGCACGTGATCGACGACCCGGACCGCGCGACGGCCGCCGGCTTCGCGGTGATCGCCGCGTTGTACGCGTTCGGCTTCGCGATCGTATTTCGCGCGATTCACGCCGGGGGGGCCGAGCAGCCGTAGCCGGGCGCGCACGGTATCGACGGCCATCGGGCGCAGTCGGTGCAATCGAAGCATTCGGTGTATTCCGCGTATCACGCACGCATTTTTCCTCTTGCAGCGAGGGACCTCATGCAAACAGCGATTGGCCGTAAAGGACTGATTCTGGCGGGCGGCTCGGGCACCCGGCTCCATCCGCTCACGCATTCGGTATCGAAGCAATTGATGCCGGTGTACGACAAGCCGATGATCTATTACCCGCTCAGCACGATCATGCTGTCCGGCATCCGCGACGTGCTGATCATCTCGACGCCGCGCGATCTCGACGCGTTCCAGCAACTGCTCGGCGACGGCAGCCAGTGGGGCATGAGCTTTTCGTATGCGGCGCAGCCGAGCCCCGACGGTCTTGCGCAGGCGTTCGTGATCGGTGCGCCGTTCATCGGTCGCGACGCGGCGACGCTCGTGCTCGGCGACAACATCTATCACGGGCCAGCGCTGTCGTCGCTGCTGCAACAGGCCGCCGCGCGGACGACCGGCGCGACCGTGTTCGGCTATTACGTGCGCGATCCGGAGCGCTACGGCGTCGTGTCGTTCGACGCGGATGGCCGCGCGATCGACCTCGAGGAGAAGCCGCGCGAGCCGAAGTCGAACTATGCGGTCACCGGCCTCTATTTCTACGACAACGACGTCGTCGAACTCGCGAAGGCCGTGCGACCGTCGGCGCGCGGCGAACTGGAAATCACCGACCTGAATCTCGCGTATCTCGCACGCGGCGCGCTGAATGTCGAGATCCTCGGGCGCGGCTACGCATGGCTCGACACCGGCACGCACGAATCGCTGCTCGACGCGGCCAATTTCATCCAGGTGATGCAGGCACGGCAGGGCCTGCAGATCGCGTGCCCCGAGGAAATCGCGTACCGGCTCGGCTGGATCGATGCGGAGCGGCTCGAAACGCTCGCCCACAAGCTCGCGAAAAGCGGTTACGGCCGCTATCTGCTCGATCTGCTGAGCAAGGAGGTCGCGGCATGACACGCGTGATCGAAACGCCGTTGCCCGGCGTGCTGGTGATCGAGCCCGGCGTGTTCGGCGATGCACGCGGCTTCTTCGTCGAAAGCTTCCGCGCAAGCTGGCTGCGCGACGCAGGCGTCGACGCCACCTTCGTCCAGGACAACCAGTCGCGCTCGCGTCGCGGCGTGCTGCGCGGGCTGCACTACCAGCGGGTGAATCCGCAAGGCAAGCTGGTGCACGCGGCGCGCGGGGCGGTGTACGACGTCGCCGTCGACATCCGGCGCGGCTCGCCGTTTTTCGGCTGCTGGTTCGGTGCGCGGCTCGACGACGTATCGCACCGGATGCTATGGATTCCGCCCGGCTTCGCACACGGCTTTTGCGTGTTGTCCGACGAGGCCGACTTCGCGTACAAGTGCACGCAGTACTACGATCCCGATTCGGATGCGGGCGTGCGCTGGGACGATCCGGAGATCGGCATCGACTGGCCGGATGCCGGCGCGCCGTATCAGCTGTCGGACAAGGATCGTCGGCAGCCTCCGCTCGCCGAGCTGGCCGCCGGCGCGCCGGCGCTGCTGCCGGCATACGGGGAGGCGCGATGACGATCGTCGTGACCGGCGCGCTCGGCCAGGTCGGCCGCGAACTGGTGCTGCGCGCGGGTCGGCAGCCGCTCGTCGGGCTGTCGCGCGCCGCGCTCGACATCGCCGATGCAGGCGCGGTGCGCCGCGCACTCGACGAACACCGGGCCTCGCTCGTGATCAATGCCGCCGGATGGACCGCCGTCGACCGCGCGGAGGCCGAGCCCGATGCAGCCTGGCGCGCGAACCGCGACGGGCCGGCCGTGCTGGCCGACGCGTGCGCCGCGCTCGGCATTCCGTTGATTCATCTGTCGACCGACTACGTGTTCGACGGCCGCATGCCCGGGCCGTATGCGGAAACCGCCGCCGTCGCGCCGCTCGGCGCGTACGGCCGGAGCAAGCTCGCGGGCGAGGAAGCGGTGCGCGAGCGGCTGCCCGACCGTCATCTGATTCTGCGAGTCGCATGGGTGTTCGGCGCGCACGGCAGCAATTTCGTGCGCACCATGCTGCGCCTGGCGCGCGAGCGCGAGGTCGTCGGCGTCGTCGCCGATCAGTACGGCGGCCCGACGCATGCCGGTGCGATCGCCGACGCGCTGCTGACGATCGCGGCGCGATACCGGGCCGGCGAAGGGCTGCGCTGGGGTACCTATCACCTGTGCGGCACGCCCGTGACCACGTGGCACGGCTTCGCCGAAGCGATCTTCGCCGGTGCGCGGCGCACCGGCCTCATCGATCGCGTGCCGTGGGTCCGGCCGATCCTGACCGACGCCTATCCGTTGCCTGCGCCGAGACCGGCGAATTCCGCGCTCGACTGCAGCCTCCTGCGAGAACACTTCGGGGTCGAATCGCCTTCGTGGATCGCGGGTCTCACCGAAGTGTTTGCCACCTGGAAGCGAACCACATGAGCTATCGACCGAAACATGTTCTCGTGACGGGCGGCGCCGGTTTCATCGGCGCCAATTTCGTTCGTCATCTGCTCGAAAGCGATCCGCAGCTCAGCGTGACCACGCTGGATTTGCTGACCTATGCGGGCAGCCTCGACAATCTCGGCGACGACTTGCCGGGCGCCGATCGTCATCGGTTCGTCCTCGGCGACATCTGCGACCGACCGCTCGTCGAGTCGCTGCTGCGCGACCATGCGATCGACACCGTCGTCCACTTCGCGGCCGAAAGCCACGTCGACCGCTCGATCGACGGTCCCGGCGAATTCGTCCGCACGAACGTGCTCGGCACCTGGACGCTGCTCGATGCGTGCCGCCAGCTGTGGCTGAACGATCAAAAGCTGGGCAAGGCCGACGCTCACGCGCGCCGCCGCTTTCACCATATCGGTACCGACGAGGTGTACGGCTCGCTGGGCCCCGACGACCCGCCGTTTTCCGAAACGACGCCGTATGCGCCGAATTCTCCGTACTCGGCCACCAAGGCAAGCTCGGATCATCTCGTGCGTGCCTATTTCCATACGTACGGATTGCCCGTCACCACGACGAACTGCTCGAACAATTACGGGCCGCGCCAGCACGGCGAGAAGTTCATTCCGACCGTGATCCGTCATTGCATCGAAGGCACCGACATCCCCGTGTACGGCGACGGCGCGAACGTGCGCGACTGGCTGTACGTCGACGACCATTGCCGCGCGATCGATGCGGTCATCCGGCGCGGGACGGTCGGCGAGACCTACACCGTCGGCGGCTGCAACGAATGGCGCAACGTCGACATCGTCGCGCTGATCTGTACGCTGCTCGACGCGCGGCGGCCCGAACACGCGCCGCATGCGCGCCTCGTGCGGTTCGTCACCGATCGCGCGGGTCACGACCGGCGCTATGCGATCGACGCAGGGAAACTCGCCCGCGAACTGCAATGGCGGCCGGTGGAGAGCTTCGAAACGGGGATCGTGAAGACGCTGGATTGGTATGTGTAGAGGCGGCGGCGCACGGCACGTCGATGTCGCGCCGTGCTTCTGAGCGAGGCCGATAGGCAAGCCCGGTTGCTGCGGTGCCCGCGAATCTTTCGATTTGAAAGCTTTGTATGCGGCCCGCCGGCTACGACTCTGCGCCGCCCGTTCGACGACTGAATGCAATCGGCGCGAAGGTCGACCGGGCTGGGCCGGAATGACGCCCTCCCCCCTTGAAATTCACTCGACGTATCCTATTTTAGGTATCGCTCAAGGCAGTCGCGGTTGACGCGCTGCGTGTTTCGATTTGTTAGTCAGCGAGCTTCTCGCGGATGGACGAACTGGAGCGCGTGGTCCGGTTCGTCCCTTCGCAGGGCGGCACAACAGGAGCCAGTCATGAGCGATATCTTCTTCCCCACCGACCTGCTGGCGGAATTCGACCGCCTGCAACGGCAGATGGCCAGCGTGTTCACGGGTTTTCCGGCCAGCCTGCGCGCTCCGCGTCCCGGTGCATTTCCTCCGGTCAATATCGGCAGTACCGACGACACGGTCGAGATCGTTGCCTTCGCGCCGGGGCTCGACCCCGCGAAAATCGACATCTCCGTCGATCGCCGGCTGCTGACGATCAGCGGCGAGCGCACTCCCCCGGACGACGGAACGACCGACGACGAGCGACGCGTCTACGCGAACGAGCGGTTCATGGGCGCGTTCCGCCGCGTGGTCGAACTGCCGCAGCACGCCGACCCCGACAAGATCGAGGCACGCTATACGAACGGCTGCCTGACGATCAGCGTCGGCAAGTCGGAAGCATCGAAGCCGCGGGCGATTACCGTCCAGTAAACAGCACGACGTCACAAGCGCATGACGGAGGACATCATGAGTGACACGAACACGACCGAACTGACCACCCGTGCGGCCGATACGCGAACGGCCGTGACGAACCGTGAATCGGCTCAGCGCGACACGCCGCGCACGCGGATTGCGCCAGCCGTCGACATCGTGGAGGATGCGCACGGCATCACGTTGTACGCGGACCTGCCGGGCGTGCCGCGCGACAAGCTCGACGTCCGCGTGCACGACGGCAGCCTCGCCATCGAAGCGGAGGCCGTCGTGCCGACGCCGGCGGGCTTGCGTCTGCAGCACGGCGAAGTGCAGCATCCGCACTTCTCGCGCGCATTTACGCTGAGCGCGGATTTCGACGTGTCGCGCATCGACGCGCAACTGCGCGACGGCGTGCTGAAACTGAGCATCCCGCGGCGCGAGGAAGCGAAGCCGCGGCGGATCGCGGTGACGGCGGGGTAAGTGGACGCGCGGGAGTCTGTCATCGACCCGACGCGGTGCGCGCGCTTGTGACGCGTCAACCGCCGGGCGTGGGCCTCCCGCGCTTACGCTCCCGACGTGAAGTGCCGGCGCCGCGCTTGCTCGGCGCCGGCGAGTCGCCGCACATGTCGCATTTCAGTGCAGGAGGCATCCGATGCATACCCACACGACGATCGAACATGGCGGATATGCGGTCCGGGCCGTGGTGACCGACACGGAGACGGGCCGCTATTCGGCGACGGCGATCCTCATGGATCGCGACGGTGAAACCCGGGCGCTCGGCGTCGACGGCGACTTCGCCGATACCCGCGAAGCGTGCGACCAGGCGCTCGAACTCGCTCTCGCATGGATCCAGCGACGGTCGGTCGTGTCGGACCGTTATGTGAGACGAAATCGAGCCGCGCCGAGCTGCGCTTTGCGTAACGTACCGCGCGTACGCCGACAAGCGTGACGCGGATTGTGGTTGCTATCGGCGACGGCCCGGCTGCCACGCCAGCGCATCGGGGTGCGGTGCGCGAGCAGCCCGGTCGCTCGCCGATGCTCGAACCGCCGCGCACCGGTATTTGACGGCCCGACGCTCGCCAATGCCGGCATGCGCCCCGTCGCGGCCGATTCCCGACCGCTTCGCATCGATCGATTACCCGAGCCACGACCTGATCGAAACGGTAATCGTATTCAACGCTGCCGCCCGGACGACGCGTCACGCATGGCGTGGACGGAATCATGCACAATGCTGCCCATCTGAGTGGTGGAGAGAGACCGGTGGGCATCAATTTCGATTTGACCGACTTGCAGGCGTTCCGTGCGGTCGTGGAAACGGGCAGTTTCCGCAAGGCCGCCGAAGCGGTCAGCCTCTCCCAACCTGCGTTGAGCCGCCGGATCGACAAGCTCGAAGACGCGCTCGGCGTGCGGCTCTTCGAGCGCACCACGCGCCGCGTCGCGCTCACCACCGTCGGCCGCGTGTTCGCGCAGAGCGCCGAACAACTGCTCGACGATCTCGACGCCGCGCTGCTCGGCATCCGCGACGTGTCGTCGAGCCGCCTGGGCCATGTGACGATCGCCTGCGTGCCGTCGGTCGCCTACTACTTCCTGCCGCCCATCATCGCCCGCTATCATCGGCGCTTTCCGCGCATCCGGGTGAAGCTGCTCGACGCCGGCGCCAACGAGGTGCTCGGCGCCGTGATCAGCGGCGAAGCGGATTTCGGCGTGAGCTTCATCGGCAGCCAGGAGGCGGAGATCGAGTTCAAGGTGCTGCTCCAGGAACGGTTCGTCGCCGCGTGTCGCCGCGACCACCCGCTCGCGCGCAAGAAGCGCGTGACCTGGAACGAACTTTACGAACACGATTACGTATCGGTGGACAAGACTTCCGGGAACCGCCTACTGCTCGACCAGGCCTTGGCCGCCGTCGCGCCGCGCAAGCCGAGCGTGTGCGAGGCGCGCCACGTCACGACCCTGCTCGGGATGATCGAGGCGGGGCTCGGCGTCGCCGCGGTGCCGTCGATGGCGATGCCGGGCCACGACCACCCTGTCCTCACGAGCGTGCCGCTCGTCGAGCCGGCCGTGAAACGGCGCGTGGGCATCGTCAAACGGCGCGGGCGCTCGCTGACACCGGCCGCCGAGGCGTTTCACCGGATGATCGTCGACGCGAAGCGCGGCGACGCCGCCGGCAGCGGCGCATCGGCATGACGACGACAGAACGGAAACGAAGGAAGACGGCATCGTGAGGTGGGCCCGGCTGTTCAAATCGCTTTACGTGCAGGTCCTGCTCGCGATGATGCTCGGCATCGGCATCGGTCACGTGTGGCCGACGGCGGGCGCGATGCTCAAGCCGTTCAGCGACGCCTTCGTCGCGCTCGTGAAGATGACCATCGCGCCGATCGTCTTCTGCACGATCGTGTCGGGCATCACGTCGTTGTCGAACGGGCGGGCCATCGGCCGCACGATCGTGCGGGCGCTCGCGCTCTTCTATCTGTTGACGGCCGCCGCACTCGCGTTCGGGCTCGTCGCCGCGTACGTGCTGCAACCGGGCGCCGGCATGCACATCGACGCCCGTCATCTGGATGCGAGCGTCCTCGCGCCCTATGCGAAGCATGCGGAGCCGCGCAGCCTCGTGGCGTTCGCGCTCGGCGTGATTCCGGACACGATGCTCGGCGCATTCGCGACCGGCGAAGTGTTGCCGGTATTGCTGCTGTCGCTGTTGTTCGGCTTCTCGCTGAATGCGCATCCGCACGCCGCCCGGCCCGTGCTCGCGCTGATCGACGGCATCGCCCAGGTCGTCTTTCGCGTACTCGCGATGATCATGCGGCTCGCGCCGCTCGGCGCATGCGGCGCGATGGCGTTCACGGTGGGCCGCTTCGGCATCGGCTCGATCGGCTCGCTTGCGAAGCTGATGATGTCCTTCTACGTGGCTTGCGCGCTGTTCGTCGCGCTGGTGCTCGCCCCGCTCGCGCGACTGCACGGTTTCGCGCTGTGGCGGCTCTTGCGCTACCTGCGCGAAGAGTTGCTGATCGTGCTCGCGACGTCGTCCACGGAGCCGGTCCTGCCGCGCCTGATCGTCAAGCTGGAAGCGCTCGGCTGCGACAAAGGCGTCGTGGGGCTTGTGCTGCCGGCCGGCTATTCGTTCAATCTGGACGGCACCGCGATCTATCTGACGCTCGCGGCATTGTTCATCGCGCAGGCATGCGACGTCCCGCTTTCCGCGCCGCAGATCGCGACGATGCTCGCGATCATGCTGCTCACCTCCAAGGGGGCGGCCGGCGTGTCCGGCAGCGGGCTCGTTGCGCTGATTGCGACGCTCGCCGTGATGCCCGACCTGCCCGTCGCCGGGGTCGCGCTGCTGGTCGGCATCGATCGCTTCATGTCGGAGGCGCGCGCGCTGACCAGCGTGATCAGCAATGCGTGCGCGGTGATCTTCGTGTCGTCGTGGGAAGGCGCGTGCGACCGGTCGCGTCTCGTGCAGCGGCTCGCGGCGGCCGGGCCGTCCTTGCCGGACGGGGCCGATGAAGACAGTGCCGCGGCAGACGGCGGCGGTCGTGACGGGAAGACGATCTGATGCGCGCCCTCCCGTCGATCCGGCTCAATGCGCGGAGACGGAATCCAGGCCGGTCGATTTCACGTCGGCCTGCACGTCGGGCGACGCAAGATAGTCGAGCAGCGCCTTCGCTTCCTGCGGATGCTGCGCGCCGACCGGGATGCCGGCGGCGAAGCGCGTGACGGACTGCAGCGATTCGGGGATCTTGCCGACGAAGGTCGCGCCCTTGACGGGCAGCAGCTCGCTGACCTGCTGGAAGCCGATTTCGTAGTCGCCGTTCGCGACGACCGACGCCACCGGAATCCGCGGAATCATCTTCGCCTTCGACTTCACCTGCTCTTCGATCCCGAGCTTCTTGAACAGCTCGCGTTCGATATACACGCCGCTCGCGCTGTCCGAATAGGCGATCGATTTCGCGTGCAGCAGCACCTGCTTGAGGCCGTCGGCGGTGCTGATGTCGGGCTTGGCCGCGCCGTCGCGCACGACCATGCCGATGCGCGAGTCGGCCAGCTCGACGCGGGATTCGGGGATGACCTTGCCCTGCTTGATCAGATCGTCGAGCGCGTAGCCGACCATGATCACGGCGTCGGCGGGCTCGCCGCGCGCGAGCCGGTTCGGAATCGCTTCGGGCGACTTGCCCATCGACGGGCCGAGCGCGGTGGCGAGCGTATTGCCCGTCGTGGACGCGAACCGCGGGCCGAGCACCTTGTAGGCGGCGGTGAAGCCGCCCGAGCTCATCACGTGCAGTTCGGCGGCCTGTACGTTGGCCGCGACCGCCGCGGTGGCAACGAGCGCGGTCGCGCAGAATTTCAGGAGCAGGTTTCTCATGGTCGTGATCGTGCGGATGGGTGGGTGTGAGTGAACGTTCCGGATGCGCTCGACGTCAATGCGCGGGCGTCAACGTCGCCGTGCGATGACGATAGAGCGCGAACGTCGCGAGCAGCGCGCACACGGCGGCGAAGCTCATCCAGTAGCCGGGTGCGGCCTTGTCGCCCGTCGCGTGAATGAGCGCGGTCGAGATGGCCGGCGTGAAGCCGCCGAACACGGCCGTCGCGAGGCTGTACGCGAGCGAGAAGCCCGCGACGCGCACCTGCACCGGCATCACTTCGGTGAGCGCGACGACCATCGCGCCGTTATAGACGCCGTACATGAACGACAGCCAGAGCAGGACGAGCAGCATGTTGGCGAACGACGGCGCGTGAGCGAGGAACGACAGCGCGGGGTAGGCGGTCACGACGGTGAGCATCGTCATGCCGACCAGCAGCGGCCGGCGGCCGATCCGGTCGGACAGCGCACCGCCGATCGGCAGCCACACGAAGTTCGACACGCCGACGCAGAGCGTCACGAGCAGGCTGTCGGCGGTGCTCAGATGCAGCACCGTCTTGCCGAAGGTCGGCGCGTAGACGGTGATCAGATAGAAGCTCGTGGTGGTCATCGCGACCAGCATCATGCCGGCGATCACGACGCCCCAGTTCTGGGCCAGCGTACCGAACACTTCCTTCATGCCCGGACGATGCTTGCGGGCCTTGAACTCCTGGGTTTCCTCCAGGTTGCGGCGCAGCAGGAAGATGAACGGCACGATCATGCAGCCGACGAAGAACGGCACGCGCCATCCCCAAGCGGCGATCTGCGATGCGCTCAGCCACTGATTGAGCGCAAAGCCGAGGGCCGCGGCGATGACGATCGCCACCTGCTGGCTGGCCGATTGCCAGCTCGTGAAGAAGCCCTTGCGGCCCGGCGTCGCGAGCTCGGCGAGATAGACCGACACGCCGCCCAGCTCGGCGCCCGCGGAGAAGCCCTGCAGCAGCCGGCCGATCAGCACGAGCACGGGCGCGAGCAGCCCGATCGTCGCGTAGCCCGGCACGAACGCGATCAGGATGGTGCCGCTCGCCATGATCGACAGCGTGACGATCAGGCCCTTGCGGCGGCCGACCTCGTCGATGTACGCGCCCAGCACGATCGCGCCCAGCGGCCGCATCAGGAAGCCGGCGCCGAACACGGCGAAGGTCATCATCAGCGACGCGAACTCGCTTTGCGCGGGGAAGAAGACGTTGGCGATCTGCGTGGCGTAGAAGCCGAACAGGAAGAAGTCGAACTGCTCGAGAAAATTGCCGGCCGTGACGCGAAAGATCGCGGCGGCCTTCGAGCGTTCGGCCGGAAGGCGGGACGAGGGATGCATCGGGGTGTCTCCTGAAAATCCTGGAATACGCGGGAGGGGCTGGTCGATTGTCGTTTTCCGGCATGTTGGCGCGGGATCGGTCAAACGATAAGTGCAATTTTTGGAATGATTGATGCAGCAGCGTTATCAATCTACGCGATCTGCGCGAATTCGGGCCGCGCTCGGGCCGTATCGCCGCACGGCCGCACACGTTTGCGTCGCCGAGCCAGGCCGGATCGTCGACGGGCGGTCATGCCGGCCTCGATTTTTCGTTAACCGTGCCGTTAACCGGGATTGGACCCGCGCCGGCGCACGTGCAGCCGGCATCTCAAAACGAGCCCGAGCATGCCCGCATTCACTTCGATCGAGAAAATCGCCGACTGGGCCGGACGCCACCCGTTCGTCGTCGGCGCGTTGGGCACGCTGATGTCGCTCGCGATGCTCGCGATCAGCGCGGTGACGCTGTGGGTGGCGCGCAGCGAAGTCGTCGAGCATGCGCACGAGACGTCGCGCAACGTCGCGGCCGTGCTCGCGAGCCAGATCGCGAGGACGGTCGAAACGTCGAACAACGCGTTGATCGCGCTGGCTGCCGACCTCGGCAAGCCGGCCGTCCAGCGGATGGACGCCGGGCTGCGGCACGACCTGCTGTTCGAGCGAACCGCCGCCCAATACGTGACCGGCATGGGCGTGACCGACAGGCACGGCCGGCTGATCGACGGATGCTGCAGCACGACCCACCGGTGGGACTTCGCCGATCGCGACTACTTCAAGGTCCATCGCGATGCGGACGACGTCGGGCTCTACGTCTCCCAGCCCTATCGCGCACGCTCGCGCGGCGGCAAGGAGTCCATCGCGCTGTCGCGGCGCATCGAGCGGCTGGACCATGCGTTCGACGGGATCGCGGTCGTCGCCGTCGATCTCGCTTACTTCGAGCAGTTGCTGTCCCGCCTCGACGTCGGGCCGAACGGGGTCAGCGCGATCGTGCGCGCGGACGGCACGATCCTCGCGAGAAACCCGTCGTTGAACGATGGCCAGATGAACCTCCTGCGTCGCTCGACATCCTTCAAGCGGATGGTGAACAGCGAATCGGGCTTCTATCCCGCGCGCTCGAGCATCGACGGCATCGTGCGGTTGTATACCTATCAGCGGATACCGGGCACGCCGCTGATCGCGGTCGTCGCGCCGGCCGAGAGCGACGTGCTGGCCGGCGTCCGGCGCCTGTCGTGGACGGTCGGCGTGTCGGCATCCGTGATCGGCGCATCGTTCTGCGCGGCGGTCTGGCTGCTTGCCTTCGCATTGCGGGACAACTTCCGCAAGCAGACGCTGCTGACCGATCTCACGCGTACCGACCCGTTGACCGGACTGCGCAATCGTCGCGCGCTCGATACCGCGCTGGCCGACGAATGGGCGCGGCTGCAGCGCGGCAGCGGCGGCAGCCTGTCGGTGCTGTTCATCGACGCCGATCACTTCAAGCAGTACAACGACCGGCACGGGCACGCGCAGGGCGACACCGCGCTGCGCTTTCTCGCCGAATGCATCCGCACGCATACGCGACGGCGCGGCGACCTCGCCGCGCGCTACGGCGGCGAGGAGTTCGTCGCGGTGTTGCCCGATACCGACGAAAACGGCGCCGCGCAGGTGGCCGACGCGATTCGCCGCGAGGTGGAACGCAACCGGCTCGACGGGTTTGCGGAGACCGTTCCGGATTTCACGGTCAGCATCGGCTGTGCGACCGGTCGGCGCGCGCGGCATGCTTCCGTGCACGCGCTGACGCATCAGGCGGACATGGCGCTCTATCGCGCCAAGCGCGAAGGCAGGAACCGCGTGTGTTGCGCGCAGACGGAGCCGGTCGCGCAGCCGGCGTGAAGGCCCCGGTTCGAGTCGGGACGGACGACGGCACCGCTCGTGCCGATTGCGACGGCATCCCCGTCAGGACATCGCTGTCGCGACCGCGGCCGTTTCACTGCCCGGGTTCGATATACGCCGCCAGCTCTTCCGGCTCACCCGACGGAAACGCGTCCTTCAGGTGATCGAGAAACGCGGACACGCGCGCGCTCAATAATCGCCTCGACGGATACAGCGCCCACAGGGCGATATCGGACCCCGGCACGTCGCCCCAACTGACGAGCGCGCCGGCGGCCAGGTCGCGGCTCACGAGCGATATCGGCAGGCATGCGGCGCCCAAGCCGAGGCGGACCGTATCGCGCACCATGACCAGCGACGACAGCCGCGCCACGGGGTCGACCGGTATACGCGCCGGCCCGGCCGGGCCCGTGATCTCCCATACGGCGCGGGTGTCGTGCGCGCCGCGAACCACGGCCGGCGCAGGTGCGTCGCCGCTCGGCCGCGCCAGTTCGGGCGTCGCGACGACGACCAGCCGGTCGCGCAGGATCACGCGCCCGATCAGGCTCTCGTCCGGGTCCGGATTCACGCGGATCACGAGGTCGTACCCTTCCTCGATCATGTCGACGGGCCGATCTTCGGTCGTCACCTCCAGCCGGACGTCCGGGTATCTCAGCGCGAACGTCGCCACCAGCTTCCCCATCGCGAACTGGGAAAACAGCATCGGCGCGCTGATCCTCAGCCGGCCGCGCGGCCGCTCGCTCCCCGCTGCGATCGCCGACGCGCTGTCGGCCAGCTCCGCGAGCAGCGCGCCCGTCCGCTCGTAGAGCGCGCGCCCTTCCTGCGTGAGCTTCACGCCGCGCGAGCCGCGCTCGAACAGGCGCAACGACAGACTGTTCTCCAGTTCCGCCACGCGGCGCGACAGCGTCGCCTTCGGGCGATCCGCGATCCGAGCGGCCTCGCCGAAGCTGCCATGGCGGGCGACGAGATTGAAATCGGCGAGAGCGAGCAGGTCCATGTGTTCCACCAGTGAGACGCCATGTCTATTTATCACATCTTCCGGATCATGGGTGGATCACATAACTTGGGTGGGCAGTCCATCCCATCGTTACCTCAGGAGTGAACATCATGACCATTCTCGTTACCGGCGCCACCGGCCGTGTCGGCCGCCAGGTCGTCCGTCAACTCGTCGATCGCGGCGCCGACGTGCGCGTGCTGGTGCGCGATCCGGCCAAGGCAGATTTTCCGGCGGCCGTGACCGTCGCGAGGGCGACATGCTCGACGTCGACGCGTTGCGGGCGGCTTTCTCCGGCGTGCGCACGCTGTTCCTGCTCAACGGCGTGGCGGGCGACGAATTCACGCAGGCGCTGATTGCGCTGAACCTGGCCCGCGAAGCGGGCATCGAGCGCGCCGTCTATCTGTCGGTCCTCCATGCCGATCGCTTCGTGAACGTGCCGCACTTCGCGGTGAAATCCGGCGCGGAGCGGATGATCGAGCAGATGGGGTTCAGCGCGACGATCCTGCGACCCGCGTATTTCATGGACAACGAATCGATGGTCAAGGACGTGATCGTCGGGCACGGCGTGTACCCGATGCCGATCGGCGGCAAGGGCGTCGCGATGGTCGACGTGTGCGATATCGCGGAAGTCGCGGCGATCGAGTTGATCCGCCGCAACGATGCGCCGGGCAAGCTGCCGGTCGAAACCCTCAACCTGGTCGGGCCCGACACGCTGACCGGCCCGCAACTGGCGTCGATCTGGTCGGACACGCTCGGTCGGCCGGTTACGTATGGCGGCGACGATCCCACGCCGTTCGAACGCAATCTGGCGCAGTTCATGCCGAAATGGATGGCCTACGAAATGCGGCTGATGGCCGAGCGCTACGTCAGCGACGGGATGGTGCCTGAGGCCGGTGACGTCGAGCGGCTGACCGCGATCCTCGGCCGCCCGCTGCGGACGTATCGCGACTTCGCGGCTGCGCTTGTCCGCTGAGCGCGATGCCGCGCCTTCAAGCCGGGGCGGCTGCGCGGGCAGTCGCCCCGGGAGAGCCGGCCGCCGTGCGCGGCCGGGGTTTACAACATGGCCTGACTGACCAGCGCGTACAGTCCCCAGGCCGGATCGGCCGCGCCCTCATGCGCCGCGGCCGATGCGTTGCGAACCATCTTCGAACAGGTATCCACCTGTTTCAAGCCCTGCTCGCTCAGCCACGCCGGCAGACCGGTCCCGTCAGGCACATCGATACGCACGAATTCGCCGTCTCGTTTCGTCAGCCAATAGCCGATCAGCGCTTTCGCGCGCGCATCGTCGCTCGAACGCGGCGCGACCACCGGGCCGATCACGTAACCGCGACCGAAGCGCCGCAGCACCGAAAACCCGACGACCTCTCCGTCGCGTTCGAGCACCACGCTTTCGCCCCGCGTCTGCAATGCGGACAACAGCGCGTCGCGCTCGAGGCCGGACGCATGCGCGTCGAGTTCGACCAGGCGCGGCCAGTCGGCCGGCGCACCGGCACGCAGCCGCTCGCCGTCGGGCACGGCAACCGCGGCGGGCCGATCCACGTTGCCCTGATATTGGCCCAGCGATCCGCACACGGTGAACCCCAGTTTCTCGTAGAGTGGCCGACCGGCCGGCGTCGCATGCAGAAACGTGATGCGCTGACCCAGTTCGTCCAGGAGCGTCTCCATCAGTTTGCGGCCGATTCCGCGGCCCTGATGCGCGTCGGAGACGATCACATGCCCGATCGCCGCGCGATCCGCACCGTACTTCCAGCACATCGCCGTGCCGATGACCACGCCGTTTTCCTCGGCCGCGAACGCGGTCGACGTTTCAGCGGAAAACTGCCAGTCTTCCGCCCTGAACGGCCAGCGAAGCGCCGTGGAAAGCGCATGGGCGGCGGGGATGTCCGCCGCGGTGAATCTGCGGTAGCGAAGCGGGGACGCCGCGCCTTGCTCCTTCACTTCAGGTTCCTGATTCATCAAGCAGTCCTTTCGAACAATGTGGTCGTGCGACACGGTACGTCGGAAAAAATACGCGGCGATCACACCGAAGCGACGATAGATTGCACGGTTCACGCCGGCTGGCATGGGCGCACGACGATCCGGAAGCACGCGTGCCCCGGACTCGGCGCCCGATCGACCAGACGTCCACCGGTTTCCACGCCGCCCCGACGCATCACGGCGATCGCGCGAAGTAATGCTGCGCCAGCGCGACCCAATAGCGGACGCCGGCCGGAATGATGTCGTCGTTGAAGTCGTATTTCGGGTGGTGCAGCGCCGGAGAGGCCGCGCCGTCCCGTGCATTGCCGATCAGCACGTAAGCGCCCGGCCGCTCCTCCAGCATGAAGCCGAAGTCTTCGGACGTCATGTTCGGCGGCACGTCGCGGTCGACGCGCGCGTCGCCGAACGTGTCGCGAATCACCGTTTCGCACAGCGCCGTCTCGGCCGGCGTGTTGACCGTTGCCGGGTAGTACTGGAAAAACTCGACGTCGACCTGCGCGCCATAGGCCGCCGCGAGCCCCTCGCACGCGAGCCGCACGTCGCGCTGCAGCTTCTGCTGCAATGCCGACGACAGCGTGCGGATCGTGCCGCGCAGTTCGGCGGTGTCGGGAATCACGTTGTCCGTCGTGCCCGCATGGAACATGCAGACGGAAATGACCGCAGGATCGACCGGGTCCTTGTGCCGTGCGGCGATGGTCTGGCACTGCAGCACCATCGAGCACGCGAGCGGCACCGGATCGATGCCCAGATGCGGCTGCGCCGCATGCGCGCCCTTGCCCGTCACCGTGATCCTGAAGCGCGAGCCCGCAGCCATGATCGGGCCGGTGCGCAACCCGAAATGCCCGGCCGGCAGACCGGGCCAGTTGTGCATGCCGAATACCGCTTCCGTCGGGTATTGCTCGAACAGCCCGTCGTCGATCATCCTGCGCGCGCCCGCGCCGCCCTCTTCGCCCGGCTGAAACACGAAATGGACGGTGCCGGGCAACTGTGGCAACGCCTTCAGCACGCGCGCGGCGCCGAGCAACATCACGGTATGGCCGTCATGGCCGCACGCGTGCATGATCCCGTGCGCGCACGATGCATGCGCGAAGTCATTGGCTTCGTGGATCGGCAACGCGTCCAGATCGGCGCGCAGCACGATGCCGCGGCGCGGATCCGCGCCGGGCAGGCTTGCGACGACGCCCGTGCCGCCGAGCCCGCGCGACACCGCATAGCCGAGCGCCTCGAGCTCGCGGGCGACGACGTCGGCCGTCCGGTGTTCTTCGAATCGCAACTCGGGATGCGCGTGCAGGTCGCGGCGCAGTGTCGCCCAGTGCGCGTGATGCGCGTCCAGCGACGCGTCGGGGATGATGGCGTTTTCCACTCTCGGCACCCTTGCAAAGCAAACCGGTTCACATCGCGACCGCCGCATCGCACGCGGCAGCCGCATCAATCGTAAAAGCCCAGGACGGACTTGACCTCCATGTACTCCTCCATCCCTTCGACTCCGTACTCGCGGCCGTTGCCCGACTGCTTGTACCCGCCGAACGGCGCCTGAGGATCCCATGCGGGGTAGTTCAGATGCACCTGCCCTGCCCGGATGCGTGCGGCCACCGCGCGTACGCGTTCCTTGTCGGTGCCCTGCACGTGCGCGCCGAGCCCGTAGACCGTGTCGTTCGCGATGGCGATCGCTTCGTCGACGGTATCGTAAGGCAGGATCGCGAGAACCGGACCGAAGATTTCCTGCTGCGCGATGGCCATGTCGGTGCGCACGTCGGAGAAAATCGTCGGCCGCGCATAGAAGCCCTTGTCGAAACCCGCTGGCCGGCCCGGGCCGCCGGCGATCAGCTTCGCGCGTTCGTCGATGCCCACGTCGATCATCTGCGCAACCCGCCCGAACTGCGCGCGATTGGCCAGCGGCCCGTGCGTCGTGGCCTCGTCGAACGGATCGCCGACCACGAGCGTTTGCATCGCCGCGACGGCCAACGCCTCGACCTCGCCGAGCGCGTCGCGCGGCACGATCATGCGGGTCGGCGCGCTGCACGATTGCCCCATGTTCCGGAACGCGGCGGCCACGCCCGGCGGGATCGCGCGCGACAGGTCCGCATCCGGCAGCACGACGTTCGGCGACTTGCCGCCCAGTTCCTGCGCGACGCGCTTGACGGTCGGCGCGGCCGCCTGCGCGACGAGCACGCCCGCGCGCGTCGATCCGGTGATCGACACCATGTCGACCGCCGGGTGCGACGAAAGCGCGGCCCCCACCGTCTCGCCGCTGCCGCTCACGAGATTGAATACGCCCGCGGGCACGCCCGCATCGGCGAGCACTTCCGCGAACAGCAGCGCGCTGAGCGGCGACAGCTCGCTCGGCTTCAGCACCACCGTGCAGCCGGCCGCGAGCGCCGGCCCGACCTTCGCGGTGATCTGATAGATCGGCCAATTCCACGGCGTGATCAGCGCGCACACGCCGATCGGCTCGCGCACGACCGCAGTCGTCCCGCGCCGCTCGACGAACGGGTAGCGCGCGAGGTTGTCGCGTGCGACGCGGATATGTTCGGCCGCGAGCGGCACGTGCGCGCCGCGTGCATAGCCGATCGGCGCGCCCATCTCCAGCGCGAGCGCGGTCGCGAACAGCTCGGCGCGCTCCAGCATCAGCGCATGCACGCGGTCGAGCAGCGCCGCGCGTTCATGCGGCGACGTCGCGGACCAGCGTTCGAACGCTTGGCGCGCAGCCTGCACCGCGCGGTCGGCGTCGCGCGCGTTGCCGAGCGGGATCTCGCACAGCGTGTCTTCGGTGGACGGACTGACGACCGCGAACCGGTCGCGGCCGTCCGGCATGACCCAGTCGCCGTCGATGAAAAAGCGATCGAGCCGGCCGGCTTGCATCAGGCGAACAACAGGTGAATTCATTGCAAGGTGTCCTTGAGTCGATACCAGGCGCCGACGAACGGCAGGAACCAGGGTTTGCCGAAGTGGCCCGGAATCGCGGGCCAGTCGAAACCTTTCCACGGGTTGAGGTCGGCGCGTCCGTCCATGATCTCGGCCATCAGCGTGCCCATCAGCGTGGCCATGTGCGTGCCGTGACCGCTATAGCCCATCGAGTAGTAAACGCCGTCGCGCTCGCCCGCGCGCGGCAGCCGGTTGGCCGTCATGTCGACCATCCCGCCCCAGCAGTAGTCGATGCGTACGTCGGCCAGCTCGGGAAACACGGCGGCCATCTGCTGCCGCAGGATCGCCCCGCTCTTTTCGTCGGAGCGCGGATTCGACGCGGCAAAACGCGCGCGCCCGCCGAACAGCATCCGGTTGTCGGGCGTGACGCGAAAGAAATTCACGAAGTTCTTCGTGTCGGTGACCATCCGGCGCGTCGGCAGCAAGCGGTCGAGCAGGTCGTTCGGCAACGGCTCGGTGACGATGATGAACGCGCCGACCGGCACGATCCTGCGGCGAACCCAGCCGAACGGCCCGACCTGCGAAATGCCGCTCGCGAGCAGCACCTGACGCGCGCGGATCTCGCCGAGCGGCGTACGTACCGCGTAAGCGCCGCCCGCTTGCCGCTTCAGGCCGAGCACCGGCGCATGCTCGAGAATGTGCGCGCCGCGTGCTTGCGCGGCGCGCGCGAGGCCGCGCACATAACGGCCGACATGCATCCCGGCGCTCTTGCCGAACAGCAGCCCGCCGTGATATCGGTTCGAACCGATCTCGTCGCGTAGCTCCGCCTTCGTGACCATGCGCGTGTCGGGGTCCACGCTCGCCGCGAGCAGCGCCTGGCTGCGCACGAGCTTGTCGTAGTGCTCGGGCTTCGCCGCGAGCTTGAGCTTGCCGCGGCGCACGAAATCGCAATCGATCGACTCCTCCCTGACCAGCCGCTCGACCGTGTCGACACCCGCGTCGAACGCGAGATAGAGCCGGTTGGCCAGTTCCGTGCCGATGCGCTGCGACAACGATGCGTAATCCTGAGCGAAGCCGTTGTTGCACATGCCGCCGTTGCGCCCCGACGCCGCCTGCCCGACGGTGCCCGCCTCGCAGACGATCACGCGCGCGCCTTTTTTGGCCAGCGCCAGGGCGGCCGCCGAGCCCGTGATCCCGCCGCCCACCACCACCACGTCGCAACTTCCGTCATGCAACGCCGGCGAGTTGCTCGCGAACGGCTCCGACGTATCGAGCCAATAGGAACTGAAACGCATCGGAAACTCCCAAGTTACCGCATCGCACTGCACCGCACTGTCGGGCCGGCGGACGTTCGCCGCACCGATCCGGCCGCGCATGCGATCCGGATCGGCGCGCGTCGCCCGCGTGACGGCCTTGCACTAGAAATCCGCGACCTTGCCCCATGCGGACTCGCTGAACCGGCCGGGCCGGTACGGCGTCGGGTCGACGAACGGTTGCGCACCGGACGCGAGATCGGCGATCAGGTGTCCGGCGCCCGGCCCGATCCCGAAGCCGTGCCCCGAAAACCCCGCCGCGAGGATCAGCCCCGGCACGCCCGGCACTTCGCCGATGCCCGGCACGCCGTCCGGCGTGCTGTCGACGTACCCGGCCCACGCGTGCGTGATCTTCGCGTCGCGCAGTTCGGGCAACAGTTCGGCCGCGCGGCGGTACGTTTCGGCGACCGTCGGCATGTCGGGCTTCGGATCGAGAATGCGCACCGCTTCCATCGGCGTCGGCGCATCGAGGCGCCAGCGCTTCAACGTTTCATGGCCGCCGCGCACGCCTTCGAGCCCGCCCGGCAGCAGGTTGCGCCAGCGCTTCGCGAACATCGGCACGAATTGCGGCGCGAAGCGCAGGAACTGCGGCGTCAGGTCCACGCGCGCGCGGCCGCTGATCGCCAACGCGTAGCGGCCGTCGCTGCGGCGCGTCACGGACACGCCGGACGTATACATCGCATCCGGCAGCGGCGTTTCGACGGGCGACACGCTCAGGATCGACTGACGGATCGATGCCTGCGGAAACCGGATGCCGAGCTGGCGGCAGAACGACGACGCCCATGCGCCGCCCGCCATCACGGCCGTTCGGGTCTTGATGACGCCGGCCTCGGTGACGACGCCGGCGACGCGGCCGCCTTCGAGCTCGATGCCGCGCGCCGCGCAGTGCTGATGGACACTGCCGCCCAGCTTGATCAGCGCGGCGGCCACGGCCGGCGCGGCCTTGCCCGGATCGGCCGTGCCGTCGGTCGGCGAGAACACGCCGCCCTTCCATTGCCGCCCGGTTGCCCGTCCGCGCTCGGCCGCCTGCTTGCTGTCGAGCATGTACGTGGTCACGCCCGCGGTCTTCGCGAATTCGCCCCAGCTGGCCCAGCGGGACAGCTCGGCCTCGTCATTGCTGAGATACAGCAGCCCGCAGCGATGAAAGCCGGTGTCTTCGCCGGATTCGGCGGCGAATCGTTCCCACAGATCGATGCTCTTGCTCGCCATCGGCAACTCGCGCGCGTCGCGGTTCTGCTGCCGGCACCAGCCCCAGTTGCGGCTCGATTGTTCGGCGCCGATGCGCCCCTTCTCGACGAGTGCGACCGATATACCGCGGCGGGCCAGATAGTAGGCGGTGAAGACGCCGATGATGCCGCCGCCGATCACGACGACGTCGGCCGCGGCCGGCGGCGTGGACAAGGTTTCGATATGACGCAGCGGAGGGGACATGCTCAGTCTCGTTCGGTGGAGGGTTTGACGTTCTGCATCACGTAGAACTTCGCCACGCGCTCGCTGCTTTCCCACCCGATCGCCGCGCCGCGCGGCACGAACAGCGCATCGCCGGCGCCGAGCGCCAGCACGCTGCCGTCGGGCGCCGCGAACCGGACGCCACCGTCCAGCAGGAACATGAACTCGTTCGCGCGATGCGGCCGGACGATCCGGTGATACGGCGTCGAATCCCATGTGCCCGCGCAGTACCCGGCGCCGTCGTCGGTGAACACGTTGTCGCTGCGGCATTGCGGCGCGGGGCCGAGCAATACCTCGGCCGGCAGCGTGGCGGACGGTTTGAAGTCCGCGTCGGCGCGCAGCGCAAAGAGGCCGCGTTTCGTCGGTTGCGCGCACGCTGCCGCGCAGAACATCAGCAGCACCGGCGCTTGCGCGGCGATGCGCAGCGCCGTGCCGCCGCCGATGACGGCGCCCTGTCCCGGGCCGACCACGAGCGGTGCGGCCCCGGCCGCTTCGAGCGTCAGTTCGCCCTGGACGACGACGAGGGTTTCGATGTGCGGAAAATTCGCCACATCCAGTTCGCCCGCGAAGCCGATGCGCCCCGCGGCCATCGCGTCGGGGCCTTCCCACGCGATCTCGCGATGCGACGCGAACGGATCGCTCGCCCCGAACGCCTGCTTGCGGAACGTGGTGGAAGAAGGTGCGCCGTCGGCACGATGCAACACGAAAACTGCGGTCATTTCTGCTCCTGTGCGGTGCGTGACGGATTCGTTCGGAAGCTGTCACGCGATATCGGAAATCGTCGTTCGCCGGCGCGCCTGCCGGACGTCCTCAGCGTGGCACGCCGTCCATGCCCGTGCTCAAGCCGCGTGATACGACGCATCGCGGCGTTCGTTGCGCACGCGCGTCGCCGTCGCTCGCACCGGGGCGCCGCCCGTTCGGGCGACCACGTAGTCGCGCGGCGTGATCCCGAGCACACGCCGGAAATGCCGGCACAGATGGCTCTGATCGAAGAAGCCGACGTCGGTCGCGACGACCGACGGCGCGAGACCGGCGCGCAACAGGTCCTGCGCCCGCCGTACCCGCACGAGACACAGATACCGGTGCGGCGACAGCCCGGTTTCGCTGCGAAAGCGCGCGGTGAAACGCGACACGCTCAGCCCGGCCACCGCCGCGAGCGTATCGAGGTTCAGCGGCTGCGCGAACGACACGTCGATCGTGCGCAGCACGTCGCCGATCGCCGGCGAGACGGGCCGCGCGACACGCGGCGAGCCAACGAATTGCACTGTCATATCGAGTTCTCCCGGCGCTCGCATCAATGCAGGAAATCCTGCATCCGGTAATACGCGCCGACGAGCGGCAAGAACCACGCGTGCCCGAAATGGCCGGGCATCGCCGGCCAGTCGAGTTCGCGCCACGGGTTCGACGCGGCCGCGCCATACAGCACGTCCGCCATCACGCGGCCCATGTGCACCGACATCTGCACGCCGTGGCCGCTGTAGCCCATCGAGTAATAGAGCCCGTCGTGCTGGCCCGCGCGCGGCAGCCGGTCGGCGGTGATGTCGACGAGGCCGCCCCAGCAGTAGTCGAGCCGCACGCCGGCCAGTTCGGGGAAATAGCCGGCCATGCCGGCGCGCAGGATGTCGCCGCTCTTCGCGTCGGAGCGCGGGCTCGACATCGCGAAACGCGCGCGGCCGCCGAACAGCAGCCGGTTGTCGGGCGTCACGCGGAAGTAGTTGCCGATCTGGCGCGACGTCACGTACGCACGGCGATGCGGAAACAGCCGGTTCAACTGCGCGTCGGGCAGCGGCTCGGTGACGACGATGAAGCTGCCGACCGGCGCGATGCGCCGCCGGAACCACGCGAACGGCCCGTGCTGCGACGCGCCGGTCGCGATCAGCACGCGGTCGGCGACGAGCGTGCCGCGCGTGCAGGCGACCCGGTGGCGCTCGCCGTCGAGCCGCTCGAGCTGCGTGACGGCCGCATGCTCGTACACGCGTGCGCCGGCCCGCACGGCCGCTTGCGCGAGCCCGACGCCGAACTTGCCCATGTGCATCTGCGCGCCGTTGCGCTGCAGGAGCCCACCGTAAAAACCGTCGGATGCGATTTCATCGCGGATCCGCGACGGCTCGATCAGTTCGATATCCGGATCGACGTCGCGCCGCAACGCGTTGAAGGTCTTTTCGAGCCCCGCGAAATGCTGCGGCTTCGCGGCGAGCTTCAGCTTGCCGGCGCGCCGGAAATCGCAGTCGATCGCCTGTTCGGTCACGATCGCCTCGACGCTCTTCACCGCGCTTTCGTACGCGAGATAAAACTGCTTCGCCTGCGCGGCGCCGATGCGCGCGGCCAGCGACGCGTAGTCCTGCGCGACGCCTGTATTGCACTGGCCGCCGTTGCGGCCGGACGCTTCGCCCGCGACCTGCGCGGCTTCGAGCACGACCACCGATACGCCGCGCTGCGCGAGCGCGAGCGCCGCCGACAAGCCGGTGAAGCCGCCGCCGATCACGGCCACGTCGGCGCGCCCTTCGACGGGGCCGACGCTGCCGGCGCGAAACGCGGGGCGTGTATCCAGCCAGTACGATTCCAGTTTCATCGGATCCTTTGTGCATGCCGGCAACGACGAACGGCACCCATTCAATGCGAATCATTTAACCACTGGCAAAAACCGCAGTTGCCGCGTATTCGCGCACGGCACGCGTACAAATTGCCGTTTTGCGCGACCGTCGCAGCAGACTATGCGGCGGGCCGTCCACCGCACCGCGCGATGAACGGTTCGCGCGGTGCGTACTACAGCTGCACCGGCGTGACGCCGGCGGAAACCGGCTCCGCCTGGAAACGCGCGAGATCTTCCTCGCTGCGATGGCACAGCACCTGCGCGCCGTTGCCGAGCGTGCGCAGCGACGGGGCCGTCCGGTTGCACACGCCGTCCACGCGCATCGTGCAGCGCGCCAGGAACGGACACAGCTCCGCCTCGTTCTCGCGCTCGCCGATCGGCACCAGCGGCCGGTGACAACGCTCGGCCGCATCGTCGAGCCAGCCCGAACGCAACTCCGGCGCGGACGACACCAGCAAGTGCGAATACGGGTGATAAGGCGGCGCGCACAGCGCGTCGCGGCTGCCCGTCTCCACGCGGCGGCCCGCATACAGCACGACGATGTCGTCGCTGATCGCGCGCACCTTCGCGATGTCGTGCGTGATGAACACGTACGACACGCCGAGCTTCGCCTGCAGGTCGCGCAGCAGCTCGATGATCGCGGCGCCGACCACCGTGTCGAGCGCCGACGTGACCTCGTCGCACAGGATCAGGTCGGGCTCGGCCGCGAGCGCACGCGCGAGGTTCACGCGCTGCTTCTGCCCGCCCGACAGCTCGCCGGTACGCCGCGAGGCCACCGCCGGCGGCAGCCGCACGAGCTCGAGCAGCTCCGCGACGCGCTGGCGTGCACGCGTGCCCTTGATCCCGTGGTAGAACGCGAGCGGCCGTGCGAGCGTGCGCTCGACGGTATGCATCGGGTTGAGCGCGGTATCGGCGTTCTGGAACACGATCTGCACGCGGCGATGCTGCTCCTTGGTGCGCTTGCCGATATCGCGCGCGAGCGGCACGCCGTCGAGCAGGATCTCGCCGCCGGTCGCCGGCACGAGGCCCGCGATCACCTTCGCGAGCGTCGTCTTGCCGGAGCCCGATTCGCCGATCACGCCGACCGTCTGCCCGCGCCCGATGCGCAGGTCGACTTCATGCAGGATGACCTTCGCGGGCCAGCCGTTCGCGGTGCGGCCGCCATAGCCCGCGATCGCGCCGCGCACGTCGAGCAGCGGCGCCGATGCGGCCGGCTCCGGTGCTTGCGCCTGCGCGCCGCGTTCGGCATCGTTCGGCGTGACCGCCGCGATCAGGCTCTGCGTGTACGGGTGCGTCGGCGCATGCAGGATCTGTTCGGTGTCGCCCGCCTCGCGGATCACGCCGTCGCTCAGCACGACGATCCGGTCGGCCATCTGCGCGACCACGGCCAGGTCGTGCGATACGTACACCGCACTCATCCCGTAGCGCCGGATCACGTTCTTGAACGCCTGCAGCACGTCGATCTGCGTGGTCACGTCGAGCGCGGTGGTCGGCTCGTCGAGGATCACCAGCTCGGGATCGGTGATCAGCGCCATCGCGGCCATCAGCCGCTGCAGTTGGCCGCCCGATACCTGGTGCGGATAGCGCTTGCCGATCGTCTCCGGCTCCGGCAGCGCGAGCGCGCGAAACAGCTCGATCGCCTTCGCCTGCGCGTCGCGCTTCGTCATCGTCTTGTGGATCAGCGCGCTCTCGATCACCTGGTCGAGAATCGTGCGCGACGGATTGAAGGCGGCGGCCGCGCTCTGCGCGATATACGCGACCTTGCGGCCGCGCAGCGCGGTCAGCGCTTGCGCCGAAAGCGTACATACGTCGGTGCCGTCGAGCTTCACCGTGCCGCCGGCGATCCGGCATCCGGCGCGCGCATGGCCCATCAGCGACAGCGCGATCGTCGTCTTGCCGGAGCCCGATTCGCCGATCAGCGCGAGCACCTCGCCGCGCCCGATCTCGAAGTCGACGCCGTGGACGATCGTCGTTTCCTCGCCGCCCGGCCGGCCGCCGACCACGCGCAGCCCGCGCACCTCGACGAGCGGATTCGATTCGTGTCGCATCAGTGTCCTCCGGCGGCGCCGGCCGCGCCCTTGCGGCGGCCGCGATGCGGCAGACCGTCGATCATCAGGTTGACGCCCACCGTCAGGATCGCGATCGCGACCGCGGGCATGATCGCGACGGCCGAGCCGTCGCCGAGGCTCGCGATGTTCTCGCGCACGAGCGAGCCGAGGTCCGCATACGGCGGCTGCACGCCGAGCCCGAGAAAGCTCAGGCCGCTCAGCAGCAGCACGACGAACGTGAAGCGCAGCCCGGTGTCCGCCAGCATCGGGTGGATCATGTTCGGCAGCATCTCGACGCACGCGATGTACAGCGCGCTTTCGCCGCGCGCCCTGGCCACCTGCACGAATTCGAGCGTGCTGATGTTGACGGCCAGCGCGCGCGCGATCCGGTACGAGCCCGGCATGTAGCTGACCGCCGCGGTGAGGACCAGCAGCGGCAGCGACGAGCCGAACGCGGCGACGAACATCAGCGCGAACATCTTCGACGGAATCGACGTGAGCGCGTCGAGCAGCCGGCTCATCGTCTCGTCGACCGCGCGGCCCGACACGGTCGCGAGCAGCCCGAGCGTCGTGCCGGTCACCGCGGCGAGCAGCACCGCGGCCAGCGCGAGCAGCACGGTCAGCCGCGTGCCGTACAGGATGCGGCTCAGCATGTCGCGGCCGAGGAAGTCGGAGCCGAACGGCAGCTTCGCGCTGAACGGCGCGAACACGTCCGGCGTGACGATCGCGCCGACGTCGTGCGGCGCGAGCAGCGGCGCGAACACCGCGACGAACAGCATCAGGCCGGCCATCGACAGGCCGACGCGGCCGCCGGCGGTCAGTCCGATGCGTGCGCCGCGACGCTTGCGCGGCTGGTCGGGGGACGGCGCCGCGGGCGGCGTCGCGCCTCCCCACGGCGAGCGCGGCTCGCCTGACGGCGGCAGCGCGCTGCTGCGATGAACGGGTTCGGTCGGGTGCATGGGCGGCATCTCGGAAGGTGGACGGGGGCGCTCAGGTCCGCAGTCGCGGGTTCGACACGATCGAGCACAGGTCGGCGAACAGCACGAGCGTCAGGTAAGCGACGCAGAAGATCAGCGTGCACGCCTGGACCAACGGGAAATCGCGGTTGCTGACGGCGTCGACCATCAGGCTCGCGAGGCCCGGATAGTTGAAGATCGTCTCGACGACGATCACGCCGCCGAGCAGATACGACAGGCTCAACGCGATCGCATTGGCGATCGGGCCGATCGCGTTCGGCAGCGCGTGGCGCAGCACGACGCGCGCGGGGCTCGCGCCCTTGAGCACGGCCATCTCGACATACGACGCGCTCAACTGCTCGATCACCGCGGCGCGCGTCATGCGCGCCATCTGCGCGATCACGACCGCGCACAGCGTCAGCACCGGCATCGCATACGCACGCAGGAAATCGTGCAGGCTGTCGATCGGGCCGCCGTACGACAGCGCGGACAGCCAGCGCAGCTTCACCGCGAACACGAGCACGGCGACCGTCGCGATCAGGAACTCCGGCGTCGCGACGAGCGACAGCGTGCCGAGGCTGATCACGCGGTCGATCGCCGACTCGCGCTTGACCGCCGCGAGGATCCCGAGCAGCAGCGCGATCGGCACCGATACGGCGGTCGTGATCGCCGCGAGCGCGAGCGACTTCGGCAGGCGCCCGCCGATCAGCTCCGACACCGGCATGTCGCCGGACAGCGACCGGCCGAAATCGCCGTGCAACAGCCCGGCGAGCCAGTGCACGTAACGCACGTGCGCCGGCATGTCGAGACCGAACTGCTGGCGCAGCGCGGCGACCGTCTCCGGCGTCGCCGACTGGCCGAGCGCGGCCTGCGCGGCATCGCCCGGCAGCAGGTTCGTGATCGTGAAGATGATCGCGGACACGATCAGCAGCGTCAGCGCGGTGACCGCGATGCGCCGGCCGATCAGTCCGATGAGAATTCGGTTCATCGAGCGGGACTCCCGAAAAAAACGCGCGTGGCCGGCGCGGTGGCCCGCACCGGCCGCGCGACGGCG
This sequence comes from Burkholderia sp. MSMB1078WGS, assembly GCF_001528895.1. Taxonomy (NCBI): domain Bacteria; kingdom Pseudomonadati; phylum Pseudomonadota; class Betaproteobacteria; order Burkholderiales; family Burkholderiaceae; genus Burkholderia; species Burkholderia sp. MSMB1078WGS. The sequence continues at coordinate 59,176 of NZ_LPDI01000071.1, forward strand.
GCCAGCGACAACGTCATGCGTTCCACCACACGTTCTCGGCGAACATGAAGCCCATCATCCCGCCGGTCGGGATCGAACCGAGGCCCGCGAGCCGCTTGTCGTATCCGTCGAGGAAGCTGATGAACGCCGGAATGCCGACCCGGCCCTGCTGCGACACGATCGCCTGCATGTCGCCGTACATCTGCTTGCGCTTCGCGTCGTCGGTTTCCGAGCGCGCGGCGAGCAGCAACTGGTCGAACTTCGCGTTCTTCCAGCCCGATTCGTTCCACGGCGCATCCGACTTGAAGAACTGCGTGAACAGCACGTCGGCGCTCGAGCGCGGGTTGATGTTGCCGAAGGTGAGCGGGTGCTTCATCCAGTGGTTCGACCAGTAGCCGTCGGGCGACGCGCGGTTGACCTGCAGGTTCAGGCCGATCTTCTGGCCGGCCTGCTGCAGCAGCACGGCCATTTCGATCGACCCGTTCGCGTCGGAGGTCGCATAGAGCGGCGGCAGCGTGGCGCCGAGCGCACCGGCTTTCTGGAACAGGAATTTCGCCTTGTCCGGGTCGTGCGGCCGCTGCGGCAGCGATGCGTTGAAGTAGCGATGGCCCGGCGGAATCGGCTGGTCGTTGCCGATCACCGAGTAGCCGCGAAACACCGCCGAGCGGATCTGCTCGCGATCGAACAGGTACTTCATCCCTTCGACGAAATCGGGATTCGCGACGATCGGGTTGTCGCTGCGCGCGATCAGGTCGGTATAGAGGCCCGACTTGGTTTCCCTCAGCGCGTAGCCCGGCGTCGACGAGACCCGCTGCGTCGAACGCGGATCGATCGCGTTGATCAGGTGCACGTCGCCCGACAGCAGCGCGTTCAGGCGCGCGGCGCTGTCGCTGATGCCGATCAGCTCGATCTCGTCGAGATACGGCCTGCCCGGCTTGAAGTAGCTGTCGTTGCGCACGCCGACGGTCGATACGCCCGGCTTGAACGATTTCAGCTTGTACGGGCCGCAGCCGATGCCGGTCGAGAAGTCGGTCGTGCCGTCCTTGACGATCACGAGCTGCGGCGTCGCGAGGATCACCGGCAGATCGGCGTTCGCGCTCGCGAGCGTCAGCGTGACTTCGTCGGGGCCGGTCGCCTTCGCGTCGGCGAACTGCTCGGCGAGCGGCTTGACCTTCGACGCGGTGGCCGGGTTCTTGTGGCGCATCAGCGAATACACCACGTCGGCCGGGCCGACCGGCTTGCCGTCGTGGAACGTGACGCCCTTGCGCAGCTTGATGACCCAGGTCTTCGCATCGGTCGTCTGCAGCGACTCGGCGAGGTTCATCTGCGGCGTCAGGCTCGCATCGAGCTGTGTGAGGCCGCTGTAGAACATGAAGAAGCGCGTGTAGTCCGCGCCCGTCGAGCCCTTGGCCGGGTCGAGCGTATCGGCCGTCGAGCCGGATTCGTTCGCGACCCGGATCTTGCCGCCGCGCTTCGGCGCGGGCGCGGCGAATGCCGAGCCGGGGGTCGTCAGCAGTCCGCCGGCACCGGCAGCCATCATGCCGCCCGCCGCCATGACCTTCATCATGTCGCGGCGCGTGAAGCCGCCCTTGCCGCCATTGTCGATATCGTCGCTCATCCGAACTGCTCCTGACTGTGGAAAGTGGGTCCAAGGGTCCAGCGTGGTTGTTCAATCTCGCCGCGCCCGCTTGCTGGTGGCGGGCGCGGCGTCGTTCACATGCAATTCATTTAAGCATCGCCAAAATGCGGTTTGTCGCGATTCGGGCGGCCCTCACAATACGAATCGACCGTTTTGAGCCGCCCGCGCAGCATGAATTGCTGCGTGCGTGCACGTGTCGACGTGTGCCCGGCGGCGTGTCGCGGCGGCTGGCCAACCCGTGTCGATGCAGGAAATCGTAAGGCCGCCGCCGCAGCAGATTGCGCCGACAAAATTGCCCGTTCGGCATCCGGCGCGCGTTTGGCTCACGCAAACCGCACGTTTGTGTCGAATGCGTGTGCGCCTGCCCACGACGGCCGAAACGAGCGGCACGTTGCGGCAGATCGCCGCATGCACGGGCGTCGACGGTGGGGATCGCGACGGGACGTCGCGCAGGAAAGTTCGGAAGAATGCCGCTCGGGCGGAACGGCTTGGCGGGAAGACGGGAAGATGACGGGACTGCCGGGAAAGCGGGCTCGTGCAGCCGTCAGGCGCGGGCACCCGCGTGCCGCGACGCGGGCGTCACCGGCATGTCGACGCGCACGCCAGCCGGCCGCGGCGCGGCGCCCGGGAGGCCGGACGATGCGCCGGCCGCGGGCGGACGGCGCGAAGCCGTCACGCGGCGAGCCGGAATACCGATACGGCGGCCCGCAGGCGCGCCGCCTGCTCGTCCAGCGACGAGGCGGCCGCAGCAGCCTGCTCGACGAGCGCGGCGTTCTGCTGGGTGACTTCGTCCATTTGCGCGACCGCCAGCCCGATCTGTTCGATGCCGGTGCTTTGCTCGGCCGATGCCGCCGAAATCTCGCCCATGATGTCGGCCACCCGGTCGATCGACCGGACGATCTCCGTCATCCGCTCGCCGGCCGTCTCGACCAGCCGGCTGCCGCTACCGGCCCGCTCGACCGACGCGTCGATCAATCCCTTGATGTCCTTCGCGGCCGCGGCGCTGCGTTGCGCGAGCGAGCGGACCTCCGACGCGACGACGGCGAACCCGCGCCCCTCCTCGCCGGCCCGTGCGGCTTCCACCGCCGCGTTGAGCGCGAGAATGTTGGTCTGGAAGGCGATGCTTTCGATCACGACGGTAATGTCGGCGATCCGCACCGACCCGTCCGAAATCTGTCGCATCGTTTCGACGACCGCCTGCACGGCGGCGCCGCCGAGCTCGGTCGCATCCTTCGCCTGGGCCACGAGCGCATTCGCCTGGCGCGCGTTATCGGCGTTCTGTTTGACCGTGGACGTGATCTGCTCCATGCTCGCCGCCGTTTCCTGCAGCGACGCGGCCTGCTGCTCCGTGCGCTGCGACAGATCCAGGTTGCCTTGCGCGATCTCGCCGGTGCCGGTGGCAATCGAGTGGGTCGTGGTCTGGATCTCGGCGATGGTGTCGGTCAGTCGCGCCTTCATGTCGCCCAGCGCGACGAGCAGGCTGCCGGGCGCGGCGTGCGCCGTATCGAACTGCACGTCCAGTTCGCCGGCGGCGATGCGCGCGGCGATCTGCGTCGCATGCGCGGGCTCGCCGCCCAGCGTGCGCCTGACGCTGCGCAACACGCCCCATGCGATGGCCGCGAGCGCTGCGGCGATGACGAGCGCGACGGCGCCGAGCACCATCGCGAGCCGGGCAAACGCCGCGTTGATGTCGTCGTAGAAAAATCCGGTGCCGATCCACCAGTTCCAGTCCGGAATCGCGACCACGCCCTGCAGCTTCGGCTCCAGGTCCGCGTCGGGGCTGCGCTTGATCAGCACGTCGACGAGCGCGAAATGCGCCTGCGCCATCCCCGCGCGGTACGCCTCGCTGTCGGTCAGGCCGCTGGTCGTGCGGTTGCCTTTCGCGCGCGTGCCGATGAACTTCGCGTTCGGGTGCACGAGGTTGACGCCGTCGGACGTCGTGACCCAGAAATAGCTCTTCGAATTCGCGTTGAGCGCCGACAGCGCCGCCTTGGCTTGCTGCTGCGCCTGCTCCTGCGTCAGCGTGCCGCTCGCCTGCATCGCGCGATACGAATCGACCAGATGCTCGGCCTTGGTCAGCAGAATGACGATCTCTTCGCGGCGGCTGTCGATCAACGCGTCGCGCAGCGTGTGCAGCGACAACGCGGCGAGCAGCACGACGCCGAGCAACGCCGCGGCGACGAGCACCAGCAGTTTGGTGGACAACTTCATGCGAGGGCCTCGAAATATTAACCGTTCGGTACATATATCGGCCCGGGCGGCCCAGCCTTGAACGGCTCAATATCGGTAATTACCCTCGTTTCGTCCGCTGATCGAACGCGTGACGGGACGCGCCGGCCTCGCGGCCGCGCCCCGTCGCTCGATGGATCTGCCGGCGCAGGCGGCTTACAGCCCGAGCTGCGTCGCGAGCTGGCCGATGTCCGACACTTCGTAATAGTTGTAGAACGGCGTGCCCGGCTCGTGGCCGCGGTTCACGAACGCCTTGTGCTTGATACCGAGATCCTCGGCCGTCATCAGGTCGTAGCGCAGGCTCGACGACACGTGCAGCACGTCCTCCGGCTTGCAGCCCAGCTTGTCGAACATGTATTCGAAGCCCTGCATCCGCGGCTTGTACGATTGCGCCTGCTGCGCGGTGAACACGGCGTGGAACGGCGCGCCGAGCTTGTCGACGTTGCTCATGATCTGGTCGTCCATCGCGTTCGACAGGATCACCAGCTTGTACTTCGACGCCAGCCGCGACAGCCCTGCCGGCACGTCCGGGTGCGGGCCCCAGGTCGGCACCGCATGATAGAAGCGCTCGGCCTCGGCTTCGTCGAACTTCACGCCGAGCCGCGCGCAGGTGCGGCGGACCGCGTTGACCACGACGTCGCGGTACGGCTTCCACGCGCCGAGCACCTCGTCGAGCCGATAGGCGGCGAACGCGCGCACGAATGCCTCCATCGCGGCCAGCGACAGCCGGTCCGCATAGATTTCGCGCGCCGTCTCGGCCATCCGGAAATGGGTCAGCGTGCCGTAGCAGTCGAAGGTGATGTACTTCGGTTCAAACTGGATCATGGTGACGTCCTGTCGGTGTGAAGCCCCGGCAGGGCCGGGGATGGCTGGGTTCAACGAAATTGAATCAGGGCAAAAAGTCGTTCGCGCGTCGTTCCGCGCCGCTCAAAACGCAGAATCGCCGCGTGTTGCCCGCCACATGCAGCACGATCTGCGGCGCGATCGGGCGCGGCGGGGCCGGCCGAGGGGCGCCTCGCTACCGCAGCGGGCTCGCCTGCCGGTGCGGCGCTTCGGCAGGCGGCGGCTGCGGCTGTGGCGTGCTTCATCGTAGTGGCATTCCACAGCACATGTGACCGGATCGACGTGCCGCGCCGGCACGATCCGCGCGTTCGTTCGCGCCGATCGCGCCGGTTTGCATCGATCTCGCGGGCACGCCCGCCGCCGCCGGAAAACAGGCGAATCGTCCTATCCGTGCCGCCACCGCGCTGGCAGAGTGAACGGATCGTTCCCACCCATCCGGAGTCCGGCGTGTCCGACCTCAATCCTTCCCGCACGCTCATCTATCGCCCGTTCGCCGAATCCGACCTGCCTGCCGCCCATCGACTGTCGGAGGCGGTCAAGTGGCCGCATCGGCTCGACGACTGGCGCTTCGCGTTCCAGCTCGGCAGCGGCTTCGTCGCCGAAGACGAAACCGGCGTCGTCGGTACCGCGCTCGGCTGGCGCTTCGGCGAATCGCACGCGTCGCTCGGCATGGTCATCGTGTCGCCCGAACGCCAGGGTTGCGGCATCGGGCGCGAGCTGATGACCCGCGTCGTCGACAGCCTCGGCACGCGGACCATTTTTCTGCATGCGACGCCGGCGGGCGAGCCTCTGTACGCGAAATTCGGCTTCGACGCGATCGATACGATCGATCAGCATCAGGGCGCGGCCTTCCAGCCTCCGCTGATCTCGCTGCCGCCCGGCGAGCGCCTGCGCCCGCTCGGCACCAACGACGGGCCGCGCCTCGCCGCGCTCGCGTCGCGCGCGGCCGGCTACGAACGCGGCGCGGTGATCGAGGCGCTGCTCGACGTCGCGAACGGGATCGCGCTCGATCGCGACGGCGAGCTGCTCGGCTTCGCGCTGTTCCGCCGGTTCGGCCGCGGCCACGTGATCGGCCCGGTGATCGCGCCGGATGCGCTGCGCGCGCAAGCGCTGATCAGCCACTGGCTCGCGCTGCACGAGGGCATGTTCGTGCGGCTCGACGTACCGGGCGACAGCGGGCTGTCCGACTGGCTGCAGGGGCTCGGGCTGCCGCGCGTCGACACCGTCGTCGCGATGGCGCGCGGCGCGACGCCCGAACGCAACCCGGCGCTGCGCGCGTTCGCGATCGTGAACCAGGCGCTCGGCTGAGCGGAGCGCACGATGAGCTTTCTCTACAAGGCCGACCCTGTGCGCGGCGCGCAGTGGGCGGCGCGCTTCGCGCAACAGGCGCCGGACCTGCCGTTCCGGATCTGGCCGGACCTCGGCGACGCCGAAGCCGTCCGCTATCTCGCCGCATGGCAGCCGCCGGACGATCCGGTCGCGCTGCTGCCGAATCTCGAAGTCGTGTTCTCGGTCGGCGCCGGCATCGACCAGTTCGACCTGTCGCGCGTGCCGCCGCACATCCCCGTCGTGCGGATGATCGAACCAGGTATCGTCGAAGGGATGGTCGAATACGTGACGCAGGCCGTACTGACGATCCATCGCGACCTGTTCGACTATGCGGCCCAGCAGCGCGACCAGGTGTGGCGCGAGCATCCCGTGCGCGCGGCCGCGTCGCGACGCGTCGGCGTGCTCGGGCTCGGCACGCTCGGCCAGGCTGTGCTCGACACGCTGCGGCGCTTCGGTTTCCCGTGCGCCGGCTGGAGCCGCACGCCGCGCACGCTCGACGGCGTCGACTGCTATGCAGGCGATGCGGCGCTCGATGCGTTTCTCGCCCGCACCGACATCCTGATCTGCCTGCTGCCGCTTACCGACAGCACGCGCGGGCTGCTCGGCGCGCGCGTGTTCGACGCGCTGCCGGCCGGCGCATCGCTCGTGCAGGTCGGGCGCGGGCCGCAACTCGATGAAGCCGCACTGCTCGCGGCGCTCGCGAGCGGCCGCGTCGACAGCGCGATCCTCGACGTGACGGATCCCGAACCGCTGCCGGCCGGCCATCCGTTCTGGACGCATCCGCGCATTCGCATCACGCCGCACATCGCCAGCGCGACGCGGCCCGACACCGCGGTCGACGCCGTGCTCGCGAACCTCGCTCGCCATCGCGCGGGCCAGCCGATGATCGGCGTCGTCGATCGCGCGCGCGGCTACTGACGGGCACGCCCGGCCCTGTCGGGCGCGCAGCAGAAAATGCCGAAGCGCCCCGCACAAACGCCGCGCGCATACGTTTCGAGCCGCAAATTGAAGACACGGTCGGATTTCTCGCCCGGTAGCATGAACTCACCGCTGACACCTGACGAGAGTCCTGCCTTCCCATGAACCAAGCCGCGCTGATCGAAGCCGATCGTCAACACCTGATCCATCCCGTCGTCAACTACCGTGCGCACGAGGCGCGCGGCGTCACCGTGCTGGAATCCGCGGACGGCGTGTTCCTGCGCGACGCCGCGGGCCACACGCTGCTCGACGCGTTCTCGGGCCTGTGGTGCGTGAACGTCGGCTACGGCCGCGACAGCATCGTGAAAGCCGCCGCCGACCAGATGGCGAAGCTGCCCTACGCGACCGGTTATTTCCATTTCGGCTCGCAGCCGGCGATCGAACTCGCCGAACGCCTCGCCGCGCTCGCGCCGCCGTCGCTGAACCGCGTGTACTTCACGCTCGGCGGCTCGGATGCGATCGACTCGGCGGTGCGTTTCATCACGCATTATTTCAACGCGACCGGCCGCCCGTCGAAGAAGCAGATGATCGCGCTGGAACGCGGCTATCACGGCTCGTCGTCGATCGGCGCCGGCCTCACCGCGCTGCCGGCGTTCCACCGCCACTTCGACCTGCCGCGCGCAGACCAGCACCATATTCCGTCGCCGTACCCGTACCGCCATCCGCTCGGCGACGATCCGCAGGCGCTGATCGCCGCGTCGGTCGCCGCGCTCGAAGCGAAGGTCGCCGAACTCGGCGCGGACAACGTCGCCGCATTCTTCTGCGAACCGGTGCAGGGTTCCGGCGGCGTGATCGTGCCGCCGGCCGGCTGGCTGAAAGCGATGCGCGACGCGTGCCGGCGCCTCGGCATCCTGTTCGTCGCCGACGAGGTGATCACCGGCTTCGGCCGCACGGGCCCGCTGTTCGCATGCGAGGCCGAACAGGTCGACCCGGACCTGATGACCGTCGCGAAGGGCCTGACCGCCGGCTATGCGCCGATGGGCGCGGTGCTGATGTCCGACGAAATCTACGAAGGGATCGCGGGCGAGCGCGCCGATTCGCCCGTGGTCGGCCACGGCCATACGTATTCCGCGCACCCGGTCAGCGCGGCGATCGGCCTCGAGGTGCTGAAGCTCTATCACGAAGGCGGGCTGCTCGCGAACGGCCAGGCGATGGCGCCGCGCTTCGCCGCGGGGCTCGACGCGCTGCGCGCGCATCCGCTCGTCGGCGACGCACGCTCGGTCGGCCTGCTCGGCGCACTCGAACTCGTGACCGACAAGGCCCGCAAGACGCGCTTCGACGCGGCGCTGAACGTGCCGGACAAGATCGCGGCCGCCGCGTACGCGAACGGCGTGGTGTTTCGCGCGTTCGGCGACGGCGTGCTCGGCTTCGCGCCGGCACTGAGCTTCACCGCGGGCGAGTTCGACCTGCTGTTCGAACGCGTGCGCAAGACGCTCGACGACGTGCTGGCCGACGCGGGCGTGCAGCGCGCGCTCGACGCCGCGCACGCGCAGCCGGCCTGACAGGCCAAGGGAAAGCCGGGCTTGTGGCCGCCATCGTTCGACTCTAAAGTAACCGGACATTCCATTTTTGCCCTTTCACGTGAACATGACGGACAGCAAGCTGGATCGCATCGACCTGCGCATCCTTTCCCAGTTGCAGAAGCGCGGCCGCATGACCAACGTCGAGTTGGCCGATGCGGTCGGGCTGTCGCCCAGTCCATGCCTGATCCGCGTGAAGCGGCTCGAGAAGGCCGGCTACATCGGCGGCTACGGCGCGCACATCCAGCTCGAGAAACTCGGCGACGTGCAGGTCGTGTTTACCGAGGTCACGCTGGCCGACCATCGGCGCGAGGATTTCGACCGCTTCGTCGCGGCGATCCGCAACGTCGACGAGATCGTCGAATGCCACCTCGCGAGCGGCGGCTACGACTATCTGCTGAAGTTCATCACGCGCAGCGTGAGCCATTACCAGACGATCGTCGAAGGGCTGCTCGAGCAGAACATCGGCATCGAGAAGTATTTCAGTTACGTGATCATCAAGTCGCCGTTCGTCAAACGGCACTACCCGCTCGAATCGCTGTTCGGCGAACGTCACTGACACCCGGCGTGCGTCGCTCCGTCACGCGGCAGCCGGCTGTCCGCGTGGGCGGGGTCGCGCCCGCCGCGCGTCGCCAGCGTCGCCGAACCGCTTCACTCAAGGAACTGTCATGCCGCTTACGCTGTCCCGAACCGAACTCGTTCGCACCGCCAACCTGATCGACGGCGTCTGGCGCGATGCGCTCGACGGCCGCCGCTTCGCCGTCACCGATCCGGCCACGCTGGAGACCGTTGCCCACGCACCCGACAGCGGCGCCGCCGACGCCCGCGCGGCGACCGACGCCGCGGCACGCGCGCTGCCCGCGTGGCGCGCGACGCCCGCGCGCGAACGCGCCGCGATCCTGCGTGCATGGCATGCGGCGATCGTCGCGCACACCGACGATCTGGCGAAGCTGATCTCGCGCGAACAAGGCAAGCCGCTTGCCGAAGCGCGCGGCGAAGTCGCGTACGGCGCGTCGTACGTACTGTGGTTCGCGGAGGAAGCGACGCGCACGTACGGTGACCTGATCCCGCAGCAGCAGCGCGGCAAGCGGCTGAGCGCGGTGAAGGAGCCGATCGGCATCGTCGCCGCGATCACGCCGTGGAATTTCCCGCTCGCGATGATCGCGCGCAAGATCGCGCCCGCGTTCGCGGCCGGCTGCACGGTCGTGGCGAAGCCGGCTGAGGACACGCCGCTGACCGCGCTCGCGCTCGCGTTTCTCGCGCAGGAAGCCGGCGTGCCGCCCGGCGTGCTGAACCTGATTACCGCGTCGCGCGAACGCGGCATCGACGCCGCGGCCGACTGGCTCGCCGACAGCCGCGTGCGCAAGATCACGTTCACCGGCTCGACGTCCGTCGGCAAGCTGCTCGCGCGCGAATCGGCGGCGACGTTGAAGAAGCTGTCGCTCGAACTCGGCGGCAATGCGCCGTTCATCGTGTTCGACGACGCCGAGCTCGATGCCGCGGTCGACGGGCTGATGGCCGCCAAGTTCCGCAACGGCGGGCAGACGTGCGTGTCGCCGAATCGCGTGTACGTGCAGGCCGGCGTCTACGACGCGTTCGCCGCGAAGCTCGCCGCGCGCGTCGCCGCGCTGAAGGTCGCGCCGGCGACCGACCCGGCCGCGCAGATCGGCCCGATGATCAACGCGCGTGCGGTCGACAAGATCGCGCGTCACGTCGGCGACGCCGTCGAGCGCGGCGCACGCGTGCTGACGGGCGGCAAGCGCCTGAGCGAACTCGGGCCGAACTATTACGCGCCGACGGTGCTCGCCGACGCCACTCGCGACATGCAGCTGACCTGCGAGGAAACCTTCGGCCCGGTCGCCGCGCTGTTTCGCTTCGACTCCGAGGAAGAAGCCGTCGACGCCGCGAACGACACGCCGTTCGGGCTCGCCGCGTATTTCTACACGCAGGACGTGCGGCGCATCGCGCGCGTGTCGGCGCGGCTGGAGACTGGCATCGTCGGGATCAACGAAGGCGCGCTCGCGAGCGAGGCGGCGCCGTTCGGCGGCGTGAAGGAATCGGGCTATGGTCGCGAAGGCTCGCGCTATGGGCTCGACGATTATCTGTCGATCAAGTATCTGTGTCAGGGCGGGCTCGACTGAACCGGCGTCGCCGCGTGTTCGATTTCCCGTTGCGCTTTCCGCACCCGCTGGCCTGTCCTTGCGGGTGCGGGCGCCGCGAAGCGGGCGGCGCGGGCGTCATGTCGAATCATGCGTGCCCGACGCGCCGTCCCGTCGCCCGCGGCGGCCCCGCATTCGCTGCCCCGGGTAAAAACGCATTGCCGACCGGAGTTTGTGTGCGCATCGTCGGCGGACGCTTCGTCCACGGCTCCACCCGCCATGCATTCCGCTCCGCTGCCGAAGATGTCACGCCACGGGTCGCCTTCGCCGTGCTGGCGGTCAAGGCCATTACATTTTTTCCTTCATACCCGAATTGATCAGCCACCAGTTAACGGGATAGCTGGTGGCGAACCCTGCCAGCATCGCGAGCTGCATGGCGAACCAGAATTCGGGGCTCGCAACTTTCGCGATACCCCCGTAAGCCGGCTTGAACCACAGGAACTGGATGATGGCCATAAAGCCGTACATGCCTACCTGCCAGGCAGTAATCGACGCGATATCGGCTCTGACGGCCGCCATCAAACCTGCACCTACCGAAAGCCCGCGCATCGGTTTGATCGTGAAGTACTGAAAAACGATGCCGAACAGAAAGGCGGCGATGAAATCGGGGATCCAGACGGCAAACGTTTTTTCATTAAATACCGTGTGCCAACCGAACCAGACTGCCAAGGCGGGGAAGGCAAAAGCCGACCACTCGACAATGATGTCTCCGAGCGTACAGCCCGCGCCGCAATGACTCGTACCCTTCATCACCATCGCGACGAACGGCTGTTCGTCGGCGTCGTGTCCCGAGTCAGCGACATTCCGTCCCCACACGTAGTAGGCGGCAACCCATAAGACCGTCCCGAACAACGCCGTCAGGGGCCAGACGACGTTCATGATCCACATCTTCTGAGGATGCCGAACTTCGTCAGCGACGATTGCAACGGCACAGACCGCACCCAAAATGATCCAGGTGGCCGATAGCGTATGCAGCCAAGGTGGAAAGGCTCCGTAAATCATCAATATTCCTGCTGGCGAGTCCAATGCCAGACACGCAGCAAGGCACGTTCCGTTCACAGGGGGAAGTTTTCCGTCGTTAGGGCGGCCGATTCACTTGGCCGAGTGTCGTCTCTTGGCCGACTGCTGTCGGACGTGTTCGGCCGTAGCCGACCCTGAACGGCCCTTCAGATTTATCCAAAGCGGCCAATCGTTGTGACCTGCGGTTGGATTTTGTAGCCACGCTCGACGAGTATCTTGGCCTCGGCGCGACTGCGGAATCATTCCCGATTAAATCGCTTCTCCCGCAGCGTGCCGTTGGAACCTTCAACGGAGTCGTTCTGCCAAGGGCGGCAAGAACGGACACAGCGCGTATGATTTGGTCTTCAAAAAAACCATCCAAGGAGAGAGGAATGAATCCGGAACAAGCCCGAGCCGAAGAAACCCAGGCGATGGAGCGCATGGTGGCCGCCACGCTGCGCGTGCAGAGTACGTTCGCCTCGATGCAGAAGCAATTTCCGCCGCAAGGCAGCGGCGAGCCTTCGCCGTTCGCGCTGCAAACCTTTGATGCCGCCCTGCAGGAACTTGAAGACGCACAGGCCGCGTTCGATGCGCTGCTGAACGATCTGATCGACGGTAACCGCTAAAGGCTACGCTCTTAACGCCCTAATGTACGGCCCGGATTGTCGACGATTGGCGTGTGGTTGTCGAACGGCCGCTCGTGGCCGCATGCCGCCCGACGCGTTTAGCTATAACCGTCCCGCAGAAGACGCGAGCCATTCCCGAAACCGGCTTTGAGACCGCTTGACGCCCCCGGCTCGACCTTCCTCCCTACCGCCTGCACAACGCCTGAGCCAGCGCGTCCCCCGCAGCCAGAATGTGCGCGGACAGAGCCGCACACGCTGCGTCCACATCCCCATCACGTATTGCCCGAACGATGTTCCGATGCTCGTCGTTCGAGCGATCCTGCCAGTCCAGTTGCTGCCACGTCGCATACAAATGCCGTGCGCTGGCCCGATGCATGTCGCCAATCGCAGCGACGAGCCGCGGCATCCCGCACCGCGCGGTCAATGCGCGATGAAACCTCAGATTCAGCGTACCCAGCACGGCTATGCCACGCGCCGCCGCCTCCTGATCGAGGATCGCATCGAGTTCCTCCAGCGCACGTGCGTCGAGAGCGGGCATCGCCTCGCGCAGCGCCAGCGCCTCGAAAGCGGCACGCATCTTTGCCATCTCAAGCACGTCCGCCGGCTCGAGCGGCGCCGCCCGCACGCCTCGTCGCGGTTCCACCACCGCCAACCCCTGCGCTTCCAGCCGTCTGAACGCCTCGCGCACCGGCACATGGCTCGCGCCGAACTCTGCCGCGATGTGGTCCTGACGCAGCCACTCCCCCGGCGCGATGACGCCCGAGATGATGCGGTCCGCCAATGCGGCAGCGATCCGATCGGCCAGCGAGCGATCGTCCTTGACTTCAACCTTCATGCCGACCACCATGTATATATTATCTATTAAATTGTAACAAGATCGGAGGCTCGATGCGCCACCACCGTCCTGTGCGTCTGCAGCACATTGCCGGCATCGGCGTCGATCGCATGGGCTCGATCGCCGATCGTGCCGACGTCGACCTCTTGCGACTCGAAAATCTCGATACCGACATCCCACCCACTTCGGAAGCGCTCGCCTTCACCCGGGACGCAATCCAGCGGGACTCGGCCAATTCATATTTGCCCTTCGTCGGCCAGGATCGGCTACGCGCGAGCTCTGCCGCCCACGTGTCGGCGCTTTCGGGGCAGCGCTTCACGGCCGACCAGGTGGTGGTGTCGGCCGGCGGACTCTCCGGCATTCTGAATACGCTGCTCGCCACCGTCGAGACCGGCGACGAAGTCATCGTCACCGATCCGACGTACGCGGGTCTGCTGAACCGCGTCCGCCTTGCGGGCGGTGTGCCCCGGCAAGTCCCGTTCGCCTTCACGCCGGGCGGCGAATGGAAGCTGGACCGGGCCGCGCTACGGGCAGCGATCGGTCCGAAAACGCGGGCCATGCTGCTGATGTCTCCGTCGATGCCGTCGGGCGGCTTCTTCGATGCGTCCGACTGGCAACTGATCGCGAGCTTGTGTGTGCAGAACGATCTGCTGCTGATCCTCGACAGCGCGATGGAACGGCTGCTCTTCGATGGACGCACGGTCATCCATCCCGCCGGCCTGCCCGGCATGGCCGAGCGTACGGTCACGGTGGGCGCCGCGTCGAAGGAGCTGCGCATGATTGGCTGGCGAGTCGGCTGGATCGTCGCGCCGGAATGGCTGATTCCGGATCTTGTGGCCGTGTCGCTCGCCAATGTCGTGGTGCCGGTCGGCATAGCTCAGGAGGCCGCGGCGGTTGCGCTCGAGCATTCCACATCCGATCTGCCTGGCTACGTGAGCGAACTCGAGAGGCGGCGGGATACCGTCGCCGCCGAACTGTCGGGACTCCCGTTCGGCATGCCGGCGGGGGGCTGGTCGATGCTGCTGCGCGTGTCCGATTTCGGCCTGACCGGATCGCAGATGTCGGAGCGGTTGCTGAACCACGGCGTGTGTGCGACGGCCATGACCGGATGGGGCGTTGCACACGGCGAGCAGTACGTCCGATTCGTGTTCTCGAACGAACCGGTCGAGCGGTTACGCACGCTCGGGGACAAGGTGCGCTTCGCACTGGAAGGTTGACGGCCGCCCACGAGAAAGCCGAGTCGCGTGCAAGGCCTCGCCGGTTGGAGGCCTCCGGCATTCCGTCCGTGATGGTCGAACGAACTCAAACGAGATCAATCCACGTCGCGTGACGCATCCGGCGCCGGGGCGGCACGATATCGCAGCCCCGGCCGGACGTAACGTCGCGCGAACGCCCTACCGCCCCGCCGGCGGTCGCAGAATATCGCGCGGAATCGACGCGATCAGCACGCAGCTGATCAGCAGACAAGCGCCCAGCGCATAGGTCCCGTTGTTGATGTCGCCGGTCATCTGCTTGGCGACGCCGGTGATCATCGAGCCCGTGAAGCCGGACAGGTTGCCCACCGAATTGATCAACGCAATGCCGGCGGCCGCGGCCGTGCCGGACAGGATCTGCCCCGGGAAGGTCCAGTAGATCGGCATCAGCGCGAGAATGCCGCACGTGGCAATGGTCAGGAATACGATCGACAGCGCCACGTTCTGCGCAAACGCCGCGCTCAGGATCAGGAAGACGCCGCCGATCAGCGCGGGAATCGCCGCATGCAGGCGGCGTTCGCCGGTCTTGCGCGAGTGCGACGCGTTCCACACCATCGCGAAGATCGCCGTCAGGTACGGAATGGCCGTCAGCACGCCGATGTGCAGCGGGCTGTGCACGCCCGACGCGCGAATGATCGACGGCAGCCAGAAAGCCAGCCCGTAGAAGCCGGTATTGAACGTCAGCAGGATGAAGGTGAGCAGCCACACGCGCGGGCTGCGCAGCGCGGCGCCGATGCTGTGCGACTTGTGCGCGGCCTCGGATTCGAGGTTGCGCGACAGCACCGCCTTTTCGTCGGCGGACAGCCACTTCGCCGACTGCGGGCCGTCGCCGAGGCAGGCCAGCACGACGAACGCCACCACGATCGACGGCAGCCCTTCGAGCAGCAGCATCCATTGCCAGCCGCTCATGCCCGACAGGCCGTGCGTCTGCTCCATCAGCCAGCCGGACACCACGCTGCCGAGCGTCAGGCTCAGCGGGATCGCGACCAGGAAGCCCGACATCGCCACGCTCTGGCGGCGCGCCGGGAACCAGTAGTTCATATAAAGGATGACGCCCGGGAAAAACCCGGCTTCGCACAGCCCCAGCAGGAAGCGCAGCGTGTAGAACATCGTGGTCGTCTGCACGTGGAAGAACTGCGCGAGCGGCACGATGAACGCCATCGACGACGACACGATGCCCCACGTGATCATGATCCGCGCGATCCAGAAGCGCGCGCCGTAGCGGTGCAGCAGCAGGTTGCTGGGCATCTCGAACAGGAAATAGCCCCAGAAGAAGATGCTGGCGCCGAGCGCATAGACGCCGTCGCTCAGGTTCAGGTCGTCCAGCATCTGCAGCTTCGCGAAGCCCACGTTGACGCGGTCCAGGTAAGCCACGACGTAGCAGAGCAGCAGCAACGGCAGGATGCGCCGCATGACCTTGCGGTAAAGGGCGTCTTCGGACGAGTCGGCCGCGGCCGGTGCGGCAGCGGCCTGCGTAATGGATGGCATCGGTCTGTCTCCTGATTGTGTAGATCTTCTTCGTACCGTCGCGTGCGCCTTGCGCATCGATGTTACCGATAACATCCGGTGGCAAAAAAAAGCCGACGAGGCGACGGGAGCGATCGGCAAGTTGATACCGGTAACAAAGACTGAAGGTAGCACGCTGCGATACGCGCGTACAAGTGCCGCCGAACGCGTGGTTTCCCTAGTACGGACCTCACCGCGACGAGCACGCCGCGGCCAGCCTGCACGGTACGCCGCCCCGGTATGATGTAGCCTTTCCGGCTTTCTCCCGATCGCGATTCCGATGCCCAGTCCCACCGCCGTCCGGCCCGCCGGGCCGCCCCGCATGTCCGACGTAGCGCGCCTCGCCGGCGTATCGAAGATGACGGTGTCGCGCGTGCTCGCTGGCCACAGCGTGGCCGCCGAGACGCGCGCACGGGTTTGCGAGGCCATCGAGCAGCTCGGCTACGTGGCGGATGCTGCCGCCGGTGCGCTGTCGTCGGGGCGATCGGAATTCGTCGCGGTGCTGGTGCCGTCGCTGTCGAGTTCCAACTTCTCGGACACCGTGCGCGGGCTGACCGATGCGCTCGAGCCGCACGGACTCCAGTTGCTGCTCGGCGACACCGACTACGACCTGGAACGCGAAGAACGGCTCGTCCGGTCGATGCTGCGACACCAGCCGCGCTGCATTGCGCTGACGGGGTCGCAGCACACCGAGGCGACACGCAAGGTATTGGAGCGCTCGGCGATTCCGGTGGTCGAGATGTGGGACCTGCCCACGCGCCCGATCGACACCGCCGTCGGCTTCTCGAACGTGCGCGCCGCCCGTGCGATGGTGCGCCACCTGGCCGAGCGTGGCTATCGGCGCATCGGCTTTCTGGTCGGCGCGAGCGAACTGGATCGCCGCGGCCTGGACCGGCTCAAGGGCTACCAGGCGGAGATCAAGGCGCTGGGCCTGGGCGAACCGCGCGTCGTGCGGCTCGGCGAATCGCCGATCACGATGAGCCACGGCGGCCCCGCAATGGCAGCGCTGCTGGAGCAATGGCCGGATACCGACGCGGTGATGTGCGTGAGCGACATGTCGGCATTCGGCGCGATCATGGAGTGCCACCGGCGCGGGCTCGCCGTGCCCGCCGACATCGCCGTGGCCGGCTTCGGGAACTTCGAAGTGGCGACATGCTGCCACCCGACCATCACCACCGTGTCGGTCGACGCGTACGGCATCGGGCTGCGCACCGGCGAAGCGTTGCTGGCGGCGCTCCAGGCGCGTGACGGCGGCGAGCGGACCGACGCGAAAAGCATCCGTATCGACTACACGATCATCCCGCGGGAAAGCGCCTGACGAGCCGACGGCCGCGCGCATCCCAACGCGCGACGCGCGCGGCTTCGTACCGACCCCCTGCCCCACTCCTTCGCCACGCGCGCACGAAATCCCTTCCGCTACGCAAAAAACCCGTGCTAACATCCAGGCGATGTTACCGGTACCATCCGGCACGCAAAATGAGAAAGGCCCCTTAGGAGACAGCCTGCCATGTCACAAATCCCTCGCCGCTTGCGCAGCCAGGAATGGTTCGACGATCCCGCGCACGCCGACATGACCGCGCTCTATGTCGAGCGCTTCATGAACTACGGGTTGACGCGCGAGGAACTGCAGTCGGGCCGCCCTGTCATCGGCATCGCGCAGACGGGCAGCGATCTCGCGCCGTGCAACCGCCATCACATCGAGCTGGCCGAACGCACCAAGGCCGGCATTCGCGACGCGGGCGGCATTCCGATGGAGTTCCCCGTGCATCCGCTGGCCGAGCAGAGCCGCCGGCCCACGGCCGCGCTCGATCGCAATCTCGCCTACCTCGGGCTGGTGGAAGTGCTGCACGGTTTTCCGCTGGACGGTGTGGTGCTGACGACCGGCTGCGACAAGACCACGCCGGCCTGCCTGATGGCGGCCGCGACCGTCGACATGCCCGCGATCGTGCTGTCGGGCGGCCCGATGCTCGACGGCTGGCACGAGGGCAAGCGGGTCGGCTCCGGCACGGTGATCTGGCATGCGCGCAACCTGCTCGCCGCAGGCGAGATCGACTACGAAGGCTTCATGCAGCTGACCACGGCTTCGTCGCCGTCGATCGGCCACTGCAATACCATGGGCACCGCGCTGTCGATGAACAGTCTGGCCGAGGCGCTGGGCATGTCGCTGCCCGGTTGCGCGAGCATTCCCGCCGCCTATCGCGAGCGCGGCCAGATGGCTTACGCCACCGGCAAGCGCGCGGTCGAACTCGTTCGCGAAGACCTGCGCCCGTCGGCGATCATGACGCGCGCGGCGTTCGAGAATGCGATCGTCGTCGCGTCGGCGCTCGGCGCGTCGACCAACTGCCCGCCGCATCTGATCGCCATCGCACGCCACATGGGCGTCGAGCTGAGCCTGGACGACTGGCAGCGCTTCGGTGAAGCCGTGCCGCTGCTCGTGAACTGCATGCCGGCCGGCGAATACCTCGGGGAGAGCTTCCACCGCGCCGGCGGGGTGCCGGCCGTGCTGCGCCAACTCGATGCGGCGGGGCTGCTGCGGCGCGACTGCCTGACCGTATCGGGCCGCGCGATCGGCGAGATCGCCGACACCGCGCAGGACGCCGACCGCGACGTGATCCGTACGCCCGACGCGCCGCTCAAGCACGGCGCCGGCTTCATGGTGCTGTCGGGCAACTTCTTCGACAGCGCGATCATGAAGATGTCGGTGGTGGGTGACGCGTTCCGCCGGACCTACCTTGCCGAACCGGGCGCGGAGAATACGTTCGAGGCGCGCGCGATCGTGTTCGACGGCCCCGAGGACTACCACGCGCGCATCGACGATCCCGCGCTGAACATCGACGAGCGCTGCATCCTCGTGATCCGCGGCTGCGGCACGGTCGGCTACCCGGGCAGTTCGGAAGTCGTGAACATGGCGCCACCTGCCGAGCTGGTGAAACGCGGCGTCACGTCGTTGCCGTGCATGGGCGACGGACGCCAGAGCGGCACGTCGGCCAGCCCGTCGATCCTGAACATGTCGCCGGAAGCCGCGGTGGGCGGCGGCCTCGCGCTGCTGCGCACGAACGACCGCGTGCGCGTGGACCTGAATCGCCGCAGCGTCGACGTGCTCGTCGACGAGGACGAACTCGCGCGCCGTCGCGAGACCGCAAGCTTCACCGTGCCGCAGGCGCAAACGCCGTGGCAGGAACTCTATCGCCGGTTCGTCGGCCAGTTGTCCACCGGCGGCTGCCTCGAACCGGCCACGCTGTACCTGAAGGTCATCGAGCAGCGCGGCAACCCGCGCCATTCGCACTGACTCCATCGCCCCCGACTCTTGCCGAGCTGACCATGCGTACTCCTTCCGTTTCCGACTGCCTGCCGCACGACCTCGCCCACGCGCTGCTGATCGGCCGCGTCTGGCGGCACGACGGCGCCCACGCGGGCCCGAGCGTCGTCGCCGTGCGCGGCGGCGAAGTGTTCGACATCACGCGCACCGTGCCGACCACCGCGGACCTGTTCGACCGCCGCGATGCGCTCGCCATCGCACGCACCGCGTCCGGCGATTCGCTCGGCCGCGTCGAGCCGCTGTTGCAGGCGGCGCTGGACGGCACACCCGGCGCCACGCACCTGCTCGCGCCGTGCGACGTGCAGGCCATCAAGGCGTGCGGCGTCACCTTTGCGGTCAGCCTGATCGAGCGCGTGATCGAGGAACAGGCCGGCGGCGATCCGGCCAAAGCGGCGGAGGTACGCGACACCATCGCCTCGACCATCGGCACCGATCTATCGAAGATCGTGCCGGGCTCGGAAGCCGCGCTGCGCCTGAAGGCGGAACTCGAGCGCCGCGGCGCGTGGTCGCAATACATGGAAGTGGGCATCGGCCCGGATGCCGAGGTGTTCTCCAAGTCGCAGCCGATGTCCGCGGTCGGCTTCGGCGCGGACGTGGGGCTGCTGCCCGTGTCGGCGTGGAACAACCCGGAGCCGGAAATCGTGCTGGCGGTCGCCAGCGACGGCCGGCCGGTGGGCGCGACGCTCGGCAACGACGTGAACCTGCGCGACGTCGAAGGCCGTTCGGCGCTGCTGCTCGGCAAATGCAAGGACAACAACGGCTCGTGCGCGATCGGCCCGTTCGTGCGGCTGTTCGACGACGGCTTCACGCTCGACAGCGTGCGGGAATGCAGCGTGTCGCTGCGTGTCGAAGGCGCGGACGACGGCTTCGTCCTCGACGGCATCAGCCACATGCGCGAGATCAGCCGCGACCCGGCGGACCTCGTCGCGCAGACCTGCGGCGCGCATCACCAGTATCCGGACGGATTCATGCTGTTCCTCGGCACGATGTTCTCGCCGATCCAGGATCGCGACGCGCCGGGCGGCGGATTCACGCATCACCTCGGCGATCGCGTCACCATCTCCACGCCCGCGCTCGGCGCACTCGTCAACACCGTGCGGCTTTGCACGGAGATCGCGCCGTGGACCTTCGGCGTGCGTGCGCTGTATGCGAATCTGGCCGCGCGCGGGCTGCTTGCCGAGTGAAAGTGGGACACGCGGCGACATGAAGCCCCTGCGCGAACGACATCGACTGATCGTAGGCGAAGCGATATGAAGTGGTCGTTCGCGCAGGCACGCACGCAGCCGGCCTTCACTGCGCGACCTGAACACTCGCCGAGCCGGAACGGCCGCCGCAAGCGGGGCCGCCAGCCGATTCCGCAACCCCATGGTCTTTCCGGCGGCGATCAGCGGGTTCGGAGGGCACGATTCGTCCCACCAGCGCCTCGTCGGCTGCGACAATACCGCGGCTGAGTCAATTCGAGGTGTCGATGGAACTGAGGCAACTGCGCTATTTCGTCTGCGTCGTGGAACACGGCAGCATGGGCAAGGCCGCGCTCGAACTGGGCGTGGTGACGTCCGCACTGAGCCAGCAGATCAGCCGGCTCGAGAGCGAGCTGTCCACGCGCCTGCTGCAACGCACCTCAACGGGCGTCGTTCCGACGGACGCCGGTCTTGCATTCTGGAGACAAGCGCAACTCGCGTTGCGCCACGTCGACGATGCGGCGCTGGCCGCGCGTCAGGCGCGCCTGTCGGGGCACGTCAGCGTCGGGCTTGCGCCCAGTACGACCGGCGTACTCGGTCTCGCGTTCATGCAGGCGATGCGACAGCGCTATCCGGATGTCCGGCTGCGCATGGTCGAGAGCCTGTCGGGCTATCTCGGCGCGATGCTGAGTGCGCGGCAAATCGACCTGGCGATCCTGTTTCGTGAAGAACCCGCGCAGCGCTGGAGCGTGATGCCGTTGCTCGACGAGCATCTGTTCGTGATCGGCGCGCCCGGCCTGCCGGGCATGCCCGGCGGGCCGCACGTGCACCTGGCGAACCTCGGCGCCGTGCCGCTGATCCTGCCGAGCGGTCCGCACGGCCTGCGCGCGTTGCTGGATGTCGCCTTCGCCCGCACCGGCTTCATCCCGCGCATTGCCGCCGAAGTCGACGGCCTCGCGATGTTGATGGATGCGGTGCGCGGCGGGCTCGGTGCGACCATTCAACCGGGCGCGGCGCTCGCGCGGTTCGAGAACGCGGCGCTCGCGAGCGTCCCGGTCGCGGACGCCCAGGCGACGCGGCCGAACCTGATCGCAAGCGTCTCCGACGACGAGTTGTCGCCCGCCGGGCTCGCGGCGCGGGTCGTCCTCGCCGACGTGGCGCGCGAGATCGTCGCGGCAGGCGGGTGGCCCGGCGCCACGCTGCGCGAGCCGCCTCTTCACAAAAACTGAAGACGTGTTGCCGGCTCCCTGATGGCGGCAGGCGAGGCCGATCCGTAGAGTGCGTCTCAAAGGAGACAACTCAGATGGTCGATGTTCTCGTAATCGGCGGCGGCAACGCGGCGCTGTGCGCCGCCTTGATGGCGCGCGAAGCCGGCGCGTCGGTGCTGCTGCTCGAAGCGGCACCGCGGGCGTGGCGCGGCGGAAACTCCCAGCACACCCGCAACCTGCGTTGCATGCACGACGGCCCGCAGGACGTGCTGGTCGGCGCCTATCCGGAAGAAGAGTACTGGCAGGACCTGCTGAAGGTCACGGGCGGCATCACGAACGAGGCGTTGGCCCGGCTCGCTATCCGCGCGTCGGCGCACTGTCGCCCATGGATGCGCGCACATGGCGTGCGGTTTCAGCCGCCGTTGTCCGGCGCACTGCACGTGGCGCGCACCAATGCATTCTTCATGGGCGGCGGCAAAGCGCTGGTGAACGCGTATTACCGCAGCGCCGAAGCGCTGGGCGTACAGATTCGCTACGACACGCCCGTCGACGCCATCGAACTCGACGGTGAACGCTTCGTCGCCGCGCATAGCGGAAACCGGCGCTTCGAGGCACGCAGCTGCGTGCTCGCGGCGGGCGGCTTCGAATCGAACCGCGCATGGCTGCGCGAGGCGTGGGGACAAAACGAGCGCGGCGAGTGGCCCGCCGATAATTTCCTCATCCGCGGCACGCGGTTCAACCAGGGCGTCCTGCTCAAGGCGATGCTCGCCGCCGGCGCGGATGCGATCGGCGACCCGTCGCAGTCGCATTGCGTCGCGATCGACGCGCGTGCGCCGCTCTACGACGGCGGCATCTGCACGCGGATCGATTGCGTATCGCTCGGCATCGTCGTCAACCGCGATGCGCAGCGCTTCTACGACGAAGGCGAGGACTTCTGGCCGAAGCGTTATGCGATCTGGGGCCGCCTCGTCGCGCAGCAACCGGAGCAGACAGCCTACTCGATCATCGATGCCAAGGCCGTCGGACGCTTCATGCCGCCGGTATTTCCGGGTGTCCGCGCCGATTCGTTGCCGGAACTCGCGCGCCTGCTGAACCTGCCAGAACGCGCATTCGTGGAGACCCTGCGCGCGTACAACGCCGCATGCCGGGCAGGCACGTTCGATCACACCGTGCTCGACGACTGTCGCACCGAAGGCATCGGCCCCGCGAAAACCCACTGGGCACGACCGATCGATACGCCGCCCTTCTTCGGCTACGCGTTGCGTCCGGGCATCACGTTTACGTATCTCGGGCTCAAGGTCAACGAGCGCGCGCAAGTCCACTTCGGCGGACGGCCGAGCGACAACCTGTTCGTTGCCGGCGAGATGATGGCCGGAAACGTGCTGGGCAAGGGCTACACGGCCGGCGTCGGAATGTCGATCGGCACCGCGTTCGGCCGTATCGCGGGCACCGAGGCGGCGAAGGCCGCGCAAACGACTGGAGTTCAACGTGCACGATATTGAAGAACACGTTCGCGACGCGCAGGCGCTCGCGCCCGCCGGCCAGACGTCGGCACGCTCGAGCGGCGCCGCCGTGATTCGCATCGTGCCCGTCACCGACAGCGAAGCGGAAGTCGCGCGCCAGATGCAGATCTGCAATGCGTGCCGCTACTGCGAAGGATTTTGCGCGGTCTTTCCGGCGATGACGCGCCGGCTCGAGTTCGCGAAGGCGGACGTCAACTACCTGGCCAACCTGTGCCACAACTGCGGCGCGTGCTACCACGCATGCCAATATGCGCCGCCGCACGAATTTGCGGTGAACGTGCCGAAGGCGATGGCGCAGGTCCGGGTCGATACGTATGTCGAATATGCGTGGCCCGCTGCGATGGGACAGCTTTACAAGCGCAACGGCCTGACCGTCGCGCTCGCCCTCGCGATCGGGCTGGCGCTTTTCCTGATGCTCGGCATCGCAATGCACGGCTCGCTGCTGAATGGCCCGTCGGGCGGCCGTTTCTATGCGATCTTTCCGCACAACCTGCTCGCCGCGATGTTCGGCTCGGTGTTCGGCCTCGCCGTGCTGGCGCTCGGGGTGGGCGTGACGCGCTTCTGGCGCGACGTGTCGTCGGGTACCGCAAGCATGCCCGCCATCGCCGAAGCGGCGAAACACGCGCTCGCGCTCACCTATCTCGACGGCGGCCACGGTGACGGCTGCAACGAATCGGACGACGCGTTCACGCTCGCGCGGCGCCGGTTTCACCACTTCACGTTCTACGGCTTCATGCTGTGTTTTGCCGCCACGCTCGTCGCGACCTTCTATCACTACGCGCTGGACCTGCACGCACCGTACGCGTTCCTGAGCCTGCCCGTGCTGCTCGGCACCGCCGGCGGAATCGGCCTGCTGATCGGGCCTGCCGGCCTCTTGTGGCTCAACCTGCGTCGCGACCCCGCGCGGACCGATCCGGCACAACGCCCGATGGACCGCGGCTTCATTGCGCTGCTGATGCTCGTGAGCATGTCGGGACTGGCTTTGCTGGCGTGGCGCGACACCCGCGCGATGGCGACGCTGCTCGCGGTTCATCTCGGCATCGTGATGGCGCTTTTCGCAACGTTGCCGTACGGGAAATTCGCGCACGGCATCTTTCGCTGCGCGGCGCTGCTCAAGTCGTCGATAGACAAGCGCCAGGCCGACCGCCTGCAACTCGGCTCGGACTGAACCGATCCCATCGAAGCGGTCCGGCGTTCGGGCCGCTTCGCACAATACATTCAACGGAGACACCCCATGCATCCCTCACCGTCAACCGCGCCGGACGGCGCGGCCGCAGGCACGTCGAGGCTCGGCGCGGTCCTGCGCGTGACCAGCGGCAATTTTCTCGAGCAGTTCGATTTTTTCCTGTTCGGCTTCTATGCGACCAGCATCTCGCGAGTCTTCTTTCCGGCGGCAAGCGAGTTCGCGTCGCTGCTCCTCACGTTTGCCGTGTTCGGCGCCGGCTTCCTGATGCGCCCGCTCGGCGCGATCGTGCTCGGCGCCTACATCGACGAAGTGGGGAGACGCAAAGGCCTGATCGTGACGCTCTCGATCATGGCGAGCGGCACAATCCTGATCGCGTGCGTGCCGGGGTACGCGACTATCGGGCTCGCCGCACCGGCGCTGGTGTTGCTTGGGCGCCTGCTTCAAGGCTTCTCGGCCGGTGCCGAGCTGGGCGGCGTGTCGGTCTATCTCGCGGAAATGGCCACGCCCGGGCACAAGGGCTTCTATACGAGCTGGCAGTCGGCAAGCCAGCAGGTGGCGATCGTCATCGCGGCGGCCCTGGGCTATCTGCTGAATCATTTGCTGACGAGCCAGGAAATCGGCGCGTGGGGCTGGCGCATCCCGTTCTTCATCGGTTGCGCAATCGTGCCGGTCATTTTCCTGCTTCGCCGAACGCTGCAGGAAACGGACGAATTCAAGGCGCGCACCCATCGTCCGCGTGCACGCGAGGTGTTCGCGACGATGCTGGGGAACTGGCGCATCGTGTTTGCCGGCATGCTGCTCGTCGCGATGACCACGACGACGTTCTACCTCATTACGGTCTATACGCCGACGTTCGGCAGGGCCGTACTGAAACTGTCCACGGCGGACAGCCTGATCGTTACGCTGTGCGTGGGGGTGTCGAATTTCTTCTGGCTGCCTGTCGGCGGTGCGCTGTCGGACCGCGTCGGACGCAAGCCGATCCTCGTGGCCATCGCCGTGGCGGCCATCGTGACGTCGTATCCCGCGCTCGCGTGGCTTTCATCCGCGCCCAGCTTCGGGCACATGCTGGCCGTGCTGTTGTGGCTCTCCTTCTTCTTCGGCATGTACAACGGCGCGATGGTCGCGGCGCTGACCGAAATCATGCCCGCCAGTGTTCGCGTGGCCGGTTTCTCGCTCGCGTTCAGCCTCGCGACCGCGGTTTTCGGCGGCTTCACGCCCGCGGTGTCGACCTATCTGATCGAGGTGACGGGCGACAAGGCCGCGCCCGGCTACTGGCTCAGCTTCGCCGCGTGCTGCGGGCTGCTCGCGACGCTGTCGCTGTATCGCAAAGGCGGGACGGTGCGGCGTTCGGCGTCGCCTGCGTGAGCCGCGGTACTCGCCTGAACGGATCGGCTTCGCGGCGCCGCCATCCCGCACCAGTGCGTCCTGTCAAACCGGGCCCGCCGACCCCGTCAGGCCGCCACCGGCCGCTCCGCGAGCTTGAACTCGCCGACCGTCTGCGCGAGCCGGGCCGCCTGCTCGCGCAGCGACGTCGCGGCAGCCGCCGATTGCTCGACGAGCGCCGCGTTCTGCTGCGTCGTATCGTCGAGCTGCGACACCGCCTGATTCACCTGCTCGAGCCCCGTGCTCTGCTCCTTCGCGGCGACGCTGATTTCGGCGATCACGCTCGTGATGTTGCGCACGCCGTCGACGATTTCGTCCATCGTCGCGCCGGCCGTCTGGACGAGCCCGGAGCCGCCCTCGATCTTCTCGACCGACGCGTGGATCAGTTGCTTGATTTCCCGCGCGGCCTGCGCGCTGCGCTGCGCGAGCGCACGCACCTCGCCGGCGACGACCGCGAAGCCGCGGCCATGCTCGTTCGCACGTGCCGCCTCGACGGCGGCGTTCAACGCGAGAATGTTGGTCTGGAATGCGATGCCGTCGATCACGCCGACGATGTTGGCGATCTCTCCCGATGCCTGCGTGATGTCGTTCATCGTCGAGACGACCTCGCGCACGACCGTGCCGCCGCGCAGCGCGACATCCGACGCCGATTCCGCCAGACGGTTCACCTGGCTCGCCGCATCGGCCGAATTGCGGGCCGTGCCCGCGATCTCCTCGAGCGCGGCGGCCGTTTCCTGCAAGCTCGACGCCGCGTGTTCGGTGCGGGCCGACAGATCCTGGTTGCCCTGCGCGATCTCGGCACTTGCGAGGTTGACGGACGTGCTGAACTCGCGGATCTGCAGCAGAATCGCACTGATCTTCTCGGCGAAGGCGTTGAACGCTCGCGCGATCTGCGCGGCTTCGTCCGCGCCGTCGGCGGGCAAGCGCTTCGTCAGGTCGCCGCTGCCGCTCGATACGTCCGTGAGCGCATCGCGCACCATCAGGATGCGCTTGAAGGCCGCGTTCGTCATCGCGCCGACGAGCGCGGCCGCGACGACGGCGACGATCGCGATCGCCAGCAGCGTCGTCGTCGCGACCGCCCGCATGCCGGCCGTCACGTCGCCCTTGTCGAGCGCGAGCACCAGCGACCAATCGGTGCCGACGATCGGTTGCGCGCGCATCAGCTTGACGGCGCCGTCGATGTCGACCGCGACGGGCGCGGACGCCGTCTGCAGTGCACCGAGGCGATCGGCATCGAGTTCCGGCGACAGACCGGTGGCCGGCTTCATGATCAGGTCGGTCCTGGCCGACGCGATCACGCGCCCGCTCTTGTCGACCAGAAACGCGAAGCTCGCCGGGGTCGGGTGAACGGAAGTCACGATCGAGCTCACGTTCTCCATGAACAGGCTGGCTGCCAGCACGCCTTTCACCGCGCCGTCGCGCACCACGGGCACCGCGAACGCCACGGCCGGCTTGCCGCTCGTCGCATCGCGGTAAAGCGCCGTCACGACCAGACGGCCCGCGCCGACGGCCTGCTTGTACCAGGGCCGGGCGGTCGGATCATAGCCGGGTGCGAGCGGCACGTTCGAGAACGCCGTCTTGTCCGGCAGGCCGAGCGTCAGCACCGCGAAGCCGCCCGACTTGCCGAGCAGCTTCAACGCCGGCACCGGATCGCCCTCGCCGATCGCGATCGTGTCCGCGAGCGCCTGGGTTTCGCGCGCCCGGCTCGCCACCCATTCGTCGATCGCGAGTGCGTGGCCGGCGAGGATCGACTTGTGATTCTGGTCGATGGCCTCGTCGTTGTGGGTCTTGACGACGTAATAGACGAGCCCCCCGGTTACGGCCAGCGCCGTCACTACGATGGCGACGCACGTCGCCAGTATCCGGGCGCGAATTGATGACAGCATGATGACTTGGGTCTCCGTTACCGCGTAATTGAACTGGATCGGTGAACAGGCCGATCCTGATCCATTTAACGGCACCGGAGGCAGGAAGTTGAGCGATGTCGGAACGACGGCGTGATGCGCGCGGCGCGCGGCCCGAATTTTTTGCGATGATCGGGCACGCGCAAACGATTGCCGCGGGCGGCGGTCCTAAATTGTTCATTCACCATTCCGATAATAAGGAAAGCTATTTGATACTCACGACTGGAATTCCCCCATGAACGATCGACGGTTAACGGTTCGCACGAAGCTGATCATCGCTTTCGGACTGCTTACGTGCACGGTTGTGCTCGTCTCCCTCCTCGGCATCGTGTCGCTCGGCGACGCGAACGCGACATTCGAGAATTACGTCAACGGCACCAACGCCCGCGCAATGCTGGCGGACAGGGTTCGCGTCGCGGTCGACCGGCGCGCGATCGCCGCCCGCAACCAGGTCCTGGCGACCGGGCCGCGCGATGCGGACGTCGAGAAGGAAGCGGCACTGCAGGCCGACCGCGACGTCGGTGCGCTGCTGGGCGAGCTGACGAACGCGGTCCGCGAGGGAAGCGGCGCGTCCGACAAATCGCGCGAACTGGTTCGGCAAATCGCGGCGGTCGAGGCGCAGTACGGCCCCGTGGCACGCGCCATCGTCGATGCGGCGGCCAACAACCGGCGCGATCAGGCGATCACGATGATCAACGAACAGTGCCGCCCGCTGCTGGCCCAACTCGTCGCGGCCACCGACGCGTATGCGAGGTACACGCGCTCGCGGGCCGCCCAACTGGTGACGGAATCGAACGACCGCTATACCTCGCGACGACTGATGCTGATCGCCATCTGCATCGCGGCGGCGGCGGCGGCGGCAATCTCGGGCCTCTTCATCACCCGCGGCCTGCTGCGCGCGCTGGGCACGGAGCCTGCCGCGCTCAGCGAGATCGCCGGCCATATCGCCGCCGGCAACCTCGGCGCCGAATCCACGACCGGCGCCGCGCCGCCCGGCAGCGTCCTGGCTTCCATGCGCGACATGCAGGCGAACCTGATCCGCCTGATCTCGGAAGTCCGTACCGCATCGGGCAACGTCGCGACAGGCGCCGGCGAAATCGCGTCCGGCAACCAGGACCTGTCCTCCCGCACCGAGCAGCAGGCCGCATCGTTGCAGGAAACCGCGTCGAGCATGGAGCAGCTGACATCCACCGTGCGCCTGAACGCCGACAATGCGCAGCAGGCGAGCGGCCTGGCCAACAACGCATCGGAGGTCGCCCAGCGCGGCAGCGCGGCGGTCGGCCTGATGGTCGACACGATGACGGACATCAGCACGAGCTCCACCAAGATCGCCGAGATCACCGGCATCATCGAAGGCATCGCGTTCCAGACCAACATTCTCGCGCTCAACGCAGCCGTGGAGGCCGCCCGCGCCGGCGAGCAGGGTCGCGGCTTCGCGGTGGTGGCCAGCGAAGTCAGGAGTCTTGCGCAGCGTTCGTCGAGCGCCGCGAAGGAGATTCGCGAGCTGA
Source organism: Burkholderia sp. MSMB1078WGS (assembly GCF_001528895.1). NCBI lineage: Bacteria > Pseudomonadati > Pseudomonadota > Betaproteobacteria > Burkholderiales > Burkholderiaceae > Burkholderia > Burkholderia sp. MSMB1078WGS. Next base: position 88,283 of record NZ_LPDI01000071.1, read on the forward strand.
TCTCGCAATCGGTCCGGAAAATCCAGGACGGCTCGCATATCGCGAACAATGCGGGCGAGACGATGAGCGAGGTCACGCATGCGATCTCGCGCGTGACCGACATCATGGGCGAGATCGCCGCGGCGTCGAGCGAGCAGAGCCGCGGCATCGAGCAGGTCAATCTGGCCATCACGCAAATGGACGAAGTCACGCAGCAGAATGCGGCACTCGTCGAGCAGGCCGCCGCCGCATCGAAGTCGCTCGAGGAACAGGGCAGCCGGCTTGCCGAGGCCGTATCGCTGTTCCGGCTCGACGCGCGTGCGACGGGCGCGTAGGCCGGCGTCTGCCGCCCTGTATCGGTGACGGGTGCACGCGTTCGCGCACCCGTCATGTTAAGTAGCGGAAATTAACCAGATAGTGGGAATTGTCGCGTATCGACGACGACGCGAAACAATTCCGTAACGGCCGCGTAACGATCGCTCACCACAATCCTCCCTCTTCGACCATCAGGATGGAGTCTTGCATGTTTGCGTCACGAAGCCGTTTCCCGCTGCACGTCGCGGCATTGTCGAGTGCGATCGTACTGGCTGCCTGCGGCGGCGGCGACGACGTCGCGTCGACCGGCACGATCGCCGCGGCCGTGCCCGCGCCGCCCGCCGACCCCGGCTTCGTCGACAGCGCGCCGATCCCGAGCGCGCCCGCTTTCGTCGACAACGTCGCGACCAACCAGCGCGGCGATGCGCGCTATGCGACGCTGTCGACCAACGCCGCGGTACGCGTGTTGAGCCGTTTCCTCGATCTCTGGCAACCGTCGACGATGCTGGTCGACGCGGGCGTGTCCGCGCCGGCGAACGGCGCGTTTCCGGCCGTCTCGCCGTCGACCTGCTCCGGGCTGCCGAACAGCGGCGTGCCGTGCGGCACGATCCTGAACGATGCGGTGCTGTCGGCCAACGTGCAGTACGTGATCGACGCGACGACCGCGCGCACGCCGCAACAGGCCGATGCCGCGTACTACGACGACCGGCGCGGCAAGGGATACAGCGTGACCGACGGCATGGGCCCACTCACCGCCGCGTGGCGCACCGCGGCCCAGCAGACGACCAGCATCACCAGCGTGCCCGCCGATGCGACGACCGTGCTGTACAACGACGCAGGCAACAACGTCGGCGTCGGCAGCAGCGGCGGCAACGCCAGCTTCGGCAAGGTCGTCGACCTGCTCAACGAAATGGGCAACAACGCGTCGACCGAACCGTCCAAGCGCTTCTTCAAATACGCGCGTCCGTACCGCTGGAGCACGAGCGTGATCGTCGCGCCGACGCTCGTGCCGGCCGAAAGCGCGACGCCCGCGACCGACGGCGGCTTCATCAGCGGCCACACGGCCGAGGCGGTGCGCGATGCGACGACGATGGCGTGGCTCGTGCCGGAACGCTTCCAGGAAATGGTCAGCCGCGGCCTCGAGCTCGGCGAGAACCGGATTCTGGCCGGCATGCATTCGCCGCTCGACGTGATCGGCGGCCGCATGCTCGCCCTGGCCGTCAGCGCGGCGAACCTGACCGCGTACGCCGGCGACGCGCAGGCCGCCTACACGCAAGCCCATCAGACGCTGCAGCAACTGACGGGAACGAGCGCCACGACGTTCTCCGCATTCGCGCATTCCGGCACGACGGCCACCGACCGGTTCGCCGACTACACAGCGAACCGCGCCGCGTTCCTGCGCCGCATGACGTTCGGCTTCGGCGCGCTCGAATCGACGAACGCACCGCCGGTCGTACCGAAAGGCGCGGAGATCCTGCTGCAGACGCGTTTTCCGTATCTGAGCGCCGACCAGCGGCGCGTCGTGCTGAAAACGACCGAGCTGCCGTCCGGCTATCCGGTCATGGACGACGCGGAAGGCTGGGGCCGCCTGAACCTGTTCGCCGCGGCCGACGGCTACGGCGCGTTCAACGGCAACGTGATCGTGTCGATGGATGCGTCGCAGGGCGGCTTCAATGCCGCCGACCTGTGGCGCAACGACGTCGCGGGCGCCGGCAAGCTGACGCTGCAGGGCAGCGGCACGCTGACGCTGGCGGGCAACAACGGCTACACGGGCGGCACGCAGGTGAGCGGCGGCACGCTGGCAGCCGCGTCGACGACGGCGTTCGGCAAAGGAGACGTGTACGTCGGCCCGGGCGGCAGCGTGCGCATCGCGGCCGCCGCGCCGGTGACGATCGCCGCGCGCTACACGCAGCTCGACAACGCGACGCTCGAACTCGACATCGACGGCAACGGCGGCGGGCGGCTTCGCGTGGGCGGCCCGCTCACCATCGCGGGCGGCACGCTGCACGTGAAGTTCGTGAACGGCTACGCGCCGAAGGCCGGCGACACCATCGCGCTGATCGACGGCGCGGCGGCTGCCGCGAAGTTCTCGACGGTGACGGTCGACGGCTTCAAGGCCACGCCGGTCTACACCGCGACGGGTGTGTCGATCACGCTGTCGGCGGCGTAGCCGGCCGCGAGGATCGATCCTGCAACGGCGCCGCCCACGGGCAAGACCGCGTACCGAAGCGCCGTTGCAGTTCGATGATCGTCGGCAGGTTGAAATCGTGAACATCCGGCGCGGCGCCGCCCTGCCGCCGGCTGACCTCGACACAGAGTTCCAGCGCACGCGCGCGCGTCTCGGCGAGCAGCCGCAGCGCCTCATCGAGCAATCCCTTCTCCAGTTCCGACAGCGAGCCGCCGTGGCCGGTTTCGCCGATCGCCGGCTCGCTCATGCGGGTTTCCATCGCGGCTTCTCCTTCGCTGTCCGATTGCGCACGCGGTCGCACATCGCCTTTCGCGTCACATGACCGCGCCGCGCAGCCACGGCACGAACTCGCGTTCGCCGATACCGTTGTCCTCGCTGCGGGAGCGTCGTCCGGAGGCGACGTCGAGCATCAGCCGAAACAGCCGCGCGCCCGCTTCGTCGACCGTGAGCGAACCGGCGACGATCCCGCCGCTGTCGAAATCCATGTCCGATCGCATCCGCTCGAACAGGCCGGTCGTCGTCGCGATCTTGATCGTCGGCACCGGCTTCGACCCGAACACCGAACCGCGGCCCGTCGTGAAGCACACGAGATTCGCGCCGCCGGCGATCTGCCCGGTCGCCGACACCGGGTCGTAACCGGGCGTATCCATGAACACGAGCCCGGCTTGCCGCACCGGCTCCGCATAATCGTAGACCGCGCGCAGCGGCGAGCGCCCGCCCTTCGACACCGCGCCGAGCGACTTCTCGAGAATCGTCGTGATGCCGCCGGCGAGGTTGCCAGGCGACGGATTGTTGTTCATTTCGCCGCCGTGATCGGCGACGTAGCGCTCCCACCACTGCAACCTGCCGCGCAGACGCTCGGCTACGTCGCGCGAGGCCGCCCGCGCGAGCAGCAGATGCTCGGCGCCGTAGATCTCGGGCGTCTCGGACAGAATCGCGGTGCCGCCGTTGCGGACCAGCAGATCCACGGCCGCGCCGAGCGCCGGGTTCGCCGTGATGCCCGAGTAGCCGTCGGACCCGCCGCATTGCAGGCCGACCTTCAGCCGCGAGGCCGGCACCGCGCTGCGACGCGCGCCGTCGGCCGCCTCCACCAATTCGCGCACGATCGACACGCCGCGGGCCACGGTATCGCGCACCCCGCCCTCGTCCTGGATGACCAACGTGCGCACGGTGCCCGGCGCGGCCGCATCGAGCCGTTGCGCGAGCGCCCCGACCTGGTTGACCTCGCACCCGAGGCCGACGAGCAACACGCCGGCGAAGTTCGGGTTCCGTGCATAGCCGACGAGCGTGCGCCGCAGCAGTTCGATGCCGTCCCCGGTTGCCGACATGCCGCAGCCGCTCTGATGGGTGATCGCGACGACGCCGTCGACATGACCGAACGCATCGAGCGCGCCGTGCCGGTATGCATCGGCGATCGCATGACAGACGCTCGCCGAACAGTTGACGCTCGCGATCACGCCGACGTAGTTGCGGGTTCCCACGCTGCCGTCGGGCCGCACGAATCCGTCGAAGGTATCGGCGCGATCGGCCGGAACCTCGTGCGCGTCGCCGGCACGCGCGTCGTCATGCGCATGCCGCTCGGGCATCCCGACGTTGTGCACGTGCACGTGCTCGCCCGCGTCGATGTCTCGCAGCGCGATGCCGATCGGCTGCCCGCATTTGACGATCGCGTCGCCGCGCGCGATCGGCGCCGTGGCGATCTTGTGGCCGGCCGGCACCGCGGCCGCCGGCCGCAACGGCGCGCCGCGCACGTCGATCGGCACGTCCGGCGCCAGTGCGTCGAGTGCGACGGCGACGTTGTCGTCGCCGTGAAGGATCACGATTGCCGGTTGCTTCACGATGCATGTCTCCCTGTCGTTGCGCCGGCCGCCGGATCGCCGGCCGCCGGATCATGGCGGGCGACGAGTTGCCGCAACCGGGGTTGTTCGGCCGTCAGCGTCAGCGAATCCGCGAGCGCGAGCAACGGCTCGATCCGCCGCGCCACCTTTTCGCGATGGTTGACCGCGATATCGGCGATGCGATGCGCGAGAAACGGATTGAGAAAACGCTCGCGCACGCTGTCGACGTACCGTTCCGCCGTTTCGCGCAAGCCCAACGCGACGAATACCGGCGCGACTTCATCGCGCCACACCGCCTCGAGGCCGTCGCGCAGCCGCGCATCGTGCATCGCGTCCAGCACGGTTTCCGATGCGTCGCGCCCCGCCGCGAGCCACTGCTCCGCGAGCCAGCTGTGCCCGAGATTGAGGAAGAACAGCTTCAGGCGCTCGTGGCTGCGCAAATCGTCGGTGACGACGATCTGCGCGTGCCGGCACGGCAGCGCCATGCCGGCACGCCGTTCGATCGCCCACAGCGCATAGGGCTCCGCGATCGCGCCGACCGGATGCAGCGGCTCGGACACGATGCGGTCGACGAGCGAGTTGACCCACACGCAGCGGTTGCACAGATAGTCGGCGAACGCGTCGGGCAGCCGCCACCGGCGCGCGAGGTCCAGCACGATGTCGCGCAGCGTGTCGCCGTTGTTGGTCACCAATTCGCAAGGCAGGACGGAGATGCCGTCGTCGGGTCGCACCTGCCAGCGCGCATGCAGCAGCGCGAGCAGCTTTGCCGGAAAGCCGCGCGGGGTTTGCTCCGGCCGGTCCAGCAAGTCCGCGGCGTCGCGCGGATCGGCGCGATAGCCTGCGTCGCCGGTGTTCGACACGATGACGCGCACCGTCTCGACCGCGGCACGGCGTATCTCCGCCCAGTCGCGCTCGGCATCCCACGCGCGCTGCACGGCGCGGCATTCGACGACTTCGTCGACGATGCCGCCGCGGTCGCGCCCGCGAATCCGCACCGGATAGCGACCGGTGGCGCGCAGCGCGTCGATGCGGGCGCGGCTGGCCGGATTGCCGGTCGTCTGCACGATACCGATGCCGCCCATCGCGTTGCCGTCGTCCAGCGCCTGGGACACGAACAGGTCGACGTGCGCCAGCAGGAAGCGGCTCGTGCCGAACTGCAGGATCGGCGGCGTCATCGCGTGCGCTCCGCGTGCCGGATTCGGTCGCTCAGCATTCGACGAGCGCCTTCACGACGGTCTGCCCCGCTTCCAGCAGACGCGGAAACGCGTCCGGCACCTCTTCGAGCCGCATCCGGTGCGTGTTCAGCGCGCGATCCGGAATGCGCCCCGCGCGCATCGCGTCGAGCACCGTCGCGAAATCCTCGGCGGTGGCATTGCGGCTCGCGAGCAGCGTGGTTTCCCGTTTGTGGAATTCGGGATCCGAAAACGCGACGTGCCCGCGCACGATCGAGATCAACGTGTATTTGCCGCCGTGCGCGACGAATTCGAAGCCGCGATTCATCGCATCGAGGTTGCCCGTCGCGTCGAATACCGCATCGAAATACTCGCCGTTCGTCAACGACGCGAGGCGCGCCGCATCGTCTTCCCCCACCTCCACCGCCGCATCGACCGCCAGATGCTGGCGGCAAAACGCCAGCCGGTCGGCCCGCGTGTCGAGGCACGTGACGTCGGCGCCGCGCAGCTTCGCGAAAATCATCGCGGCCATGCCGATCGGCCCGGCGCCGACGACCAGCGCCCGCTGCCCGGCACGGACGTCGGCGCGCCGCACCGCATGCGCGCCGATCGCGAGAAATTCCAGCATCGCCGCCTGGTCGAGCGAAATGCCGTCGGCCTTGTGGACGAATTGCGCGGGGACGCTGAGGTATTCGGCCAGCGCGCCGTCGCGATGCACGCCGAGCACCTTGATGTTCACGCAGCAGTTCGTGTTGCCGTGACGGCATGCGACGCAGTGTCCGCACGACAGATACGGCATCACGTACACCGCGTCGCCGGCGCCGAGCCCCGACTCGGGTTCCGCCTCCACGACGACCGCGGAAAGCTCGTGCCCCATCACGCGCGGATAGTCGAGATACGGCTGGTTGCCGGTGAAGATGTGCAGATCGGTGCCGCAGATGCCGACGCGCTGCACGCGCAACAGCACTTCGCCGCTGCCGCGCACGGGCAGCTCGCGCTGCTGTACGCGCAGCACGCCGGGGGATTCGCAAATCACGCTGAGCATGTCGGGTTCCTTTCGTTATGGTTCATTCGTCGTGGCGTGCGGTGTCGATCCGGTAAAAGCGGCACGCGTTGCCGCCGAAGAGGTCGGCCAGCGCAGCGGAGCCGAGCAGCCGCGCGCAGTCGTCCTCGCATGCAGCCAGCCATTCGCCGTAGCCGCCGCACGCCGACGCCAGCCGCAACACCGGCCAGTCGCTGCCCCACATCAGGCGCGTCGGCCCGAACAGCTCGGCCAGCGCATCGACATACGGCCGCGTGCGCGCGCGCACGGCATCCGGGCCGGCCGACGGCCCGGCCTCCGTCCACAGGCCGGACAGCTTGCAATGCAGGTTCGGCAGGCTCGCGAGCCTGCGCATCGCCGACAGCCACGGCTGCAGCACGCCGCGCTCGATGAAAGGCTTCGCGCCGTGGTCGATCACGATCGGCAGATCCGGATGGCGTCGCGCGAATGCATGCAGCGCATCGAGATGGCGCGGCATCACCAGCGCATCGAAACCGAGCCGATGCTCGAGCATCGCGGCGACCGCGCGATCCAGTTGCGGATCGTCGATCCACGCGTCGTCGGGCAGATCCTGCAGCATCGGTCGCAAGCCGCGCGCCTTCGGCGCGGAGGCGAACGCGGCGATCCGCGCCGGCGCGTCGTCGGCCTTCATGTCGACCCAGCCGACCACGGCGCCGACGCTCGGCGTGGCGGCCGCGAGATCGAGCAGAAAGCGCGTGTCGGCTTCGCTCGACAGCGATTGCACGAGGACGGTGGTGTCGATGCGCGCGGCATCGAGCAGCGGCGCCAGATCGGCGGGGCCGAAATCCCGGTGAATCGTGTCGAGTTCGGCCGGCGGCCAGCAGCCGGCCCGCGCGCCGATTCGCCAGTAGTGCTGATGGGCGTCGATGCGAACGGTCATGCGCGTGCTCCCGGAGCCGGTGCGTGCGCAGCGATGAGGCCTTCGTCGCGCAGCGCATCCCATAGTTCGGCCGGTGCGGGGCGCTCGAACCATGCGATGTTCTGCTTCAACTGGGCCACGCTGCGCGCGCCGACCACGCACGACACGACGGCCGGATGGCCGAACGGAAACTGCAACGCAGCGGCGGGAAGCGGCACGTCGAAGCGGTTGCACAGCGTGCCGAGCCGCGTGGCCTTGTCGATCACGTCGGCGCTCGCGTCCGCATAGTTGAACTTGCCGTTGCCGGCGAGCAGGCCGGAGTTGAACACGCCGCCGATCACGATGCCCGTCCTTTCACGGGCGCACGCGTCGAGCAGCGGTTCAAGCGCCGTCTGTTCGAGCAGCGTGTAGCGGCCGGCCAGCAGCACGGCGTCGAGCGCCGCTTCGTTCAGCGCATCGGCCGCGACTTCCCATTCGTTCACGCCGAGACCGAACCCGCCGATCTCGCCGCCCGAGCGCAGCGCCTCCAGCGCGCGAAACCCGCCGCCGCGAGTCAACTGTTCCCAATAGTGCGCGTGACGATCGCCGTGCGTCATCGCGCCGATGTCGTGCACGTACAGCATGTCGATTCGCGCGAGCCCGAGCCGTTGCCGGCTATCGTCGTGCGAGCGCATGATCCCGTCGTAGCTGTAGTCGTAGACCGGCCGGAACGGCAGCGGCTCGGCCCAGCCGTCGTCGCCCGGCCGCACGCTCGCGTCGGCGCGCATCAGCCGCCCGACCTTCGTGCTGAGCGTGAAGGCGCCGCGCTCGCGCGAGGCGAGCGCCGCCCCCACGCGCCGCTCGGACAGCGTGTAGCCGTAAAACGGCGCGGTATCGAAATAGCGCAGGCCGGCCGCCCACGCGGCGTCGACGAGCGCAGCGGCATCGACGGCCGACATCGGGCGATAAAGGCCGCCCAGCTGCGAGCAGCCGAGACCGAGGGCCGACATCGTCATCCCGCTGCGCGGCAAGCTGTGCGTGTCGTTTGCGTTCATGAGTCGCGACTCGATACGAGAAAGCGGCACGGCCGGTCAGTACAGGACATTCTTCGCCGCCTGCGAATCGAGGTTCTGCTTGTCGACCATCACGACGCCGGTATCGATCAGCTTCGGCGCGGGCTTGCGCGCGATGACGTCGAGCGCCGTGCGCACGCCCTGGTTCCCCATCTGCCAGGATCCCTGCACGGCGATCGCCTGCACGGTGCCGTCGCGCACGAAGCCCTGCAGATCCTCGTTGCCGTCGAACCCGATCGCCACCACCTTGCCCGCCTTGCCCGACTGCTTCAGTGCGCGGCCCATCCCGACCGCGGTCGGCTCGTTCGCGCCGAAGATGCCCTTCAGGTCCGGGTTCGCCGACAGCACGTCGGTCGTCTGGTTCAGCGCGGTCGCCATTTGCGATTGCGAGTAGTACGGACCGACGATCTGCAGCTTCGAATGGCTCTCGATATATTTGCGGAACCCGCCGACGCGGCTGACCTCGGAGCCCGCGCCCGGCACGTACGACATGATCGCGATCTTGCCGGATTGCCCGACGCGGTCGATCAGCGCTTTCGCGCACAGCGCGCCCGCCTTCTCGTTGTCGGTCGACAGGAACGCCTGGTAATACGGCTTGCCGGCGTCCGCGATGGCCGAGTCGATCAGCACGACGGGAATGTGCGCTTCCCACGCCTTCTTGATCGCGGGGACGAGTGCATCGGGGTCGGACGGCGCGAGCACGATGCCTGCCACATGACGCGTGACCGCGTTGTCGACCATGTTGACCTGCCCGCTGATGTCCGACTCGGCCGCCGGCCCCTGGAACGTCATCGTGTAGCCCTTGGCCCCGTCGAGCGCCGCCTTCGCGCCTTTCTGCACGTTCTGCCAATAATTCGAATTGACCGTCTTGACGATCACGGCGATCTCGCCGCCCGCCGCCTGCGCGCCGCTGCTGCATACCGCGAACACGCACGCCGATGCCGCCAGCAGGATGGATTTGTTCATGTCTCGCTCCGCTTCTCGTTGGTAGGGACTGCTTGCTGCCGGTCAGGGCCGGCGATTGCGCAACTGGTCGATCCACACCGTGCCCAGGATCACGACGCCGATGATGATCTGCTGGATGAAGCTCGACACGCCGTTCATGTTCAGGCCGTTGCGCAGCACGCCGATCACGAACGCGCCGATCGCCGTGCCGGAAATCGTGCCGACTCCGCCCATCAGCGACGTGCCGCCGATCACCGAGCTGGCGATCGCGTCGAGCTCGTACATCACGCCCTCGTTCGGCTGCCCGGTGACGAGCCGCGACATCAGCACGCAGCCGGTCACGCCCGCGAGCGCGCCGGACAGCACGTAGGTGAACAGCTTCACGCCCTGCACGTTCACGCCCGACAGCCGGGCCGCCTCCGCGTTCGACCCGACCGCGTAGATATGACGGCCGAGCGCCGTTCTCGACAGCAGGACGGACACCACGACGAACAGCACGACCATGATCACGACCGGATACGGAATGCCGGGAAAGGTCGTGTCGGGGAACCCGTCCGCGCCGATGCGCGAGATCCGCAACAGCGCGCCGTTGCCGAGCGCGCCGAACGCGTCGCCGAGATCCGATACCGGCCGCGCGCCCGTGATCTGCAGCGCGATGCCGCGCGCGACCAGCATCATGCCGAGTGTCGCGATGAACGGCGGCAGGCCCATCTGCGTCACGCAGATGCCGTTGACGAGCCCGCACAGCGCGCCGACCAGGATGCCGGCCGCCATCGCGGCGGGCACCGGCACGCCGGCCTTGACCAGCAGCGCCGCGCACACGCCGGCCAGCGCGAGCACCGAGCCGACCGACAAGTCGATGCCGCCCGTGATGATCACGCAGGTCGCGGCCACGCCCAGATAGGCGATCGACGTGACCTGCAGGCCGACCGTCATCAGATTGTCGACCGAGAAGAACGCCGCGCTCGAGATCGAGAACGCGAACACGAGCACGACGAGACTGCCCAGCGCCGCGAACTTCTGGATCAGGTCGCGCCGCCGCTGTCGCGCCGCCCGTTCGTCGGCCTGGCTTCGATCGGATGTCATTTCAAGCATGGGAACGCCCCGACGCGTAGTGCATGATCTCCTCCTGACTGGTGTGTTTCGTGTCGAGCAATGCGGTCAATCGACCTTCGTGAAAAACGGCGATCCGGTCGGTCATGCCGAGCAGCTCCGGCAGTTCCGAACTGATCAGCACCACGCCGACGCCGTCGGCGGCGAGCCGGTCCATCAGCCCGTAGATCGCGAATTTCGCGCCGACGTCGATGCCGCGCGTCGGCTCGTCGAAGAACAGGATCTTCGAGCCGCGGTAAAGCCATTTGCCGATGACGACCTTCTGCTGGTTGCCGCCGGACAGGTTGCGCACGCGCTGATGCACGGACGGCGTGCGAATCGCGAGGTCCTGCACGTAGCGGCGCGCCACGTTCAATTCGTCGTCGAAGCGCAGGAACCCGAGACGCGACGCGATGCCGCGCACGTTCGCGAGCGTGAGATTCGCCGCGACGGGCATCGACAGCGCGAGCCCCTCCGTCTTGCGGTCCTCCGACAGATACGCGATGCCGTGCCGGATCGCCTCGCGCGGCGAGCGGATCGTCACGGGCCGGCCGTGCAGCGCGATCGTGCCGCCGTCGGGACGGTCCGCACCGAAGATCGCGCGCGCGATCTCGGTGCGCCCGGCGCCCATCAATCCCGCGAAACCCAGGATCTCGCCGCGGCGCAATGCGAACGACACCGGCCCGAACACGCCGTCGCGGCGCAGGTCCCGCACGTCGAGCAGCACGTCGCCCGTCGGCGCCGACTGCCGCGACGGATAGGCGTCGTCGAGCGAGCGTCCGACCATGCGCGCGACGATGTCGTCGATGCTCACGTCGGCGAAATCGTCCGTCGAGATATGGCGCCCGTCGCGCAACACCGTCACGCGATCGACGATCTGCGCCATTTCGTCGAGCCGGTGCGAGATATACAGAATCGCCACGCCGTCGGCGCGCAGTTCCTCGATGATGCGAAAGAGCTGCACCGTTTCCGCTTCCGTCAGCGACGACGTGGGTTCGTCCATGATCAGCACGCGCGCATCGAGCGACAGCGCCTTCGCGATCTCGACCATTTGCTGCTGCGCGATGGACAGCACGCCGACCTTCGTCGTCGGCGCGACGTTCAGGCCGATTCGCGCGATGCAGCGCGCCGCATCCGCATTCATGCGCCTCGTATCGACGAACGGCCCGCGCCGCGGCTCGCGTGCGAGGAACAGGTTCTCCGCCACGCTCAGGTGCGGGACGAGATTGAGCTCCTGGTGAATGATCGCGATGCCGGCCGCCTGCGCTTCGGAGGCCGAACGAAAGCGCACCGGCGCGCCGCGATAGCGAACGACGCCCTCGTCGGGAAGGTACTGACCGCTGATGATCTTCATCAGCGTGGATTTGCCCGCACCGTTTTCGCCGCACACCGCATGCACTTCGCCGCGGCGCAGGTCGAGGCGAATGCCGTCGAGCGCCAGCACGCCCGGAAAACGCTTGCGAATCCCTTCCAGGCACAGGATCTCCCGGTCCGCTTCGTCCTGGACGACCTGATCGGGCAGATTGCGAGGCAATGCCATTGCGTCTCCTTGGGGTGGATCGACCTCGGCATCCTCTGGTCAGTCCAATTTAGACGAATTACAGCAATCAAACCAATTTTGGTCAAGCCAATTTAACTATTCACATCCGATCTTACCAATGGTGAAAACCCGGACATCGGGATCAACGGGCCGCCGCACTGGGCGAAGCGGCGCACGTGATAGACTCCGCGACACGCGCTTGCGCCGAAAGCGCATTGATCCCACTGCATCGGATGAAATCGACAGAACCCAAGCGGCTTTACCAATCGGTCGCGGCCCAGATCGTCGCGTTGATTCGCCAGGGCGAATTCGCGATCGGCGAGCGGCTGCCGCCGGAACGCGAGCTGGCGCTGACGCTCGGCGTCTCGCGCCCGTCGCTTCGCGAGGCGCTGATCGCACTGGAAATCGGCGGCCAGATCGAGATCCGGATGGGCTCCGGCGTGTATGTGCGCGACACGGCGGCCGATGCGGTCGGCCCGATGGCCACGCTCGGCGACAGCCCGTCGGAATTGATGCAGGCCCGCGCGGCCGTCGAAGGCAGCGTCGCCGCGCTGGCCGCCGCGCGGATGACGGCCGCGATGCTCGAGCGCCTGCGCCGCACGGTGCAGCGCATGAAGCGGCTCGCGGAGGCCGGCAAATCCCCGGTCGAAGCCGACCGGCAGTTCCACATGCTGATCGCGGAAGCCGCCGGCAATTCGGTGCTCACCCGCTTCGTCGGCGAGCTGTTCGACAGCCGCCACGACCCGATCGCGACGGCCATGCGCGGCCACGCGGAGAATCCTCAGACCTGGACCGCCGCCGTGCGCGAGCACGAGGACGTGCTCCTCGCGTTGCAGGCCGGCGATCCGATCGCCGCGCAGACGGCGATCCGCGCACATCTTCGTGCGTCAGAAGCGCGGTGGATCGAAGGCGGGCTCAAAGCCGATCCGGATTGAGCTCACGTGCTCGCCGGCACGCGTCGGCGAGCGCGTCGTCACGCGAGGCCGGCCCGGCTTCCGTCCCGGTCCTGGTTGAAAAACCCGGGTGCTTGCTGCGCGAAGGCGCCAGGATCGTCGCGTCCGGCGTCGACTGACCCCGCCCGGTTGGCCGGTGTACTGGCCGCGCAGATCCACGGCGGTATCGCTGTGCCTGTTGCGGTGGGACTCCCGCCGACGCAAGCACTGACGCTGATTGCTGCGGCGCTGCTGGTCATGTCGTCCATTGAGCTCGGCATGGCATCGATGTTCTTCGCATGCTGCCTGCTGGCAACAAACATCGCCCTTGCGCATGCACTGGTCCACTGCGATGGACTCAACGTGTACCTGCGTGCCTGGCCGTCTTTCATTCAGGAGACCCGCGCTGCGCCGCGAGCAGATGCACTGGTGACCATCGCAGCGGTCGGCTTTCTGGTGATCACAGGATCGGACTATCAACAGTTCGCCATCGCTGCGTGCCGAGCGCGCGATGCGTGGCTCGGCTGCTTGCTCGCGAGCCTTTTTCTCGTAATAAGCGGGTTTCTTCCGGCGGCGACGATTGTCGCGGCGCTTCACGCCGGCAAGCTCGCCAACTTGGCGGAATTGCAAAGGAAAAGGAGGGGATTCCCCCTCCTTGTTCAACATCGTCTTGATTAGAAATCCCCGGGTTTCGCAATCGGCCGAAGCGCAGCTGCGTCGTCCGGCAAGAGGTAGCCCTCCTTGACCGCCTTTTCTTTCGCCTTCTCGAATGCGCTCTGGTAGTTTTGATAATTTCCGTACATCTTGACCAGCTTGCTCTTCGAATACGGAACCTTTGTGTCGTAGATCAGACCGCAACCCGTTTCCTGATCAGTCATGTAGGTGGCGGACGGCACCTGGATCCACGGCGGGCGGACTCCGCCCTCCATATTGCCGGTCACCGGATCGCGCACGACGGCCTTTCCGTTGCGGATGACCCTTGGCGCCTTCGGCATGATCTTGCCGTCTCGTACCCACTTGTCCATACCGTCCAGGACGGCGGAGACAACGTCCTCGACCGGCTCGTCGTAGAGCGTTCGACAGCGCGGATCGTTACCCTTGCCAACGTCGGCGGCCAACAGCTCCTTCTCATCCGTGCCGAGATCGGCCTTCCGCAGATGCGGCATCCCGGTTACTTCGTAATAGCGAAGTTGAGGGCTGTCGGTGTCCGGCGGCACCGGAATGCCGGCGAGCACATCGTGCATCAATTCGGATTCGCTGAAGATTGTCACGAACGGCGCGCCATCCGGCATCTTTTGTGGAACGCGAATCGACTCGCCCCCGACCTCGCCATAGGCCATGCGCCCTGCCATGTACGCATCGATCAAAGGACGACCGTCCGGCATCCGCCATTGCTGGTGGCGTCCCTGATCGAGGTAGTCCATCCACACCTGCGCCGTCACCGCCCAACTATCGACATAGACGCGCTGAACGTTCAGCGGCGCGAGCGGACTTTCCGGCGTATTGGATTTCAACAACAGCGCCAACTGCGCGCCGATACCTTGTGATTGCGGAATAAAAGGATCCGGTACGTTGCCGAGCTTGAAGTGTTCCGGATCGTAATACACACCCAGCGGCGCATAACGCGCGTAATCGAATCGACGCATGAAATCAAAGTTGACGATCTTTCCATACAATGCGATCTGGTCCGCCTCTTCTTTGGGTGTATCCGAGATGAACTTGGGGTCGACCGCAGGCTTGTTGCTGTTGAGCGTATATCCGACGTAAGCGTATCCGCGACTCAGCAGATATTTCCGGGTAAGGATCCAGCCGGCGCCGCGCTCTCCGAACCAGCTGAACGGCTCGATTATCACGGTCCCGTTGAAGCGGGACGGGTCCGTCGGCGCGCGAACGAGAATCCGTGTCAGGTACGGCGCCTGGAACATCGTCTTTCCGGTCGAGGTAATGACCGGCGCGACACCGGATAGGTAGTACTCCTTTTCGGCGTACCCGTATCTGGCCAAATCGATGTATTCGGTTCCAGGGCGGGAAGCCGATGACAGAGGCAGCTTACCGGAGGGCGGGACTTCGACGACGTTGGGCATTCGTGGGACCTCCGCGTTAACCGGTGCGGACGCGCCTGACGCGATCATGATTCCCATCAGGACAACGTATCGAGCTTTCTCTATCAGACCGTGCATGTGAATGTTCCACTATTGATGAGTCTTGTCACTGCGCGAAGCGCGCGATGTACGACATCGCTTCACGAACGTCATTCGGGCGTCCCACGCCACGTCGCGACGAAAGCGCCGGCCCTTCCATTTCCAGCATCTCGTATTCGCTGACGAACAGTATTCCGGCATGGGTTCTTCCTTCGGACAGTTGGCGCCACCCTCGATTTCGGCAAGACCCGGTCACCTTCTCTCCGCAATGTCGATCGAGGGAGCGCACGCTGGCTGCTCGACGAAGAATTAAACAGCGTCTCCAAGCAGCCGAATATCCAGAAACGGCAACTCCGTACGCAACCGGGGGAATACCCTTCCGGAAGGAAACCGCTGACGGCAACGGCCCTATCGCGTCGCCACGTTTCGCATCGCCTCCTGCACCCGCCCCGCGTACTTTGTGCTGATTTGGGCTACCACCTCGTGACATCACAACTCAACACTCGAACCCGCAATTCGCAGTGCTCGTCACGACTTCAATGACGCGCCATCTCCTGTCGGCGGCGCGCTGTACGCACGGCACCACGAGTAGAGAAAAATTCCAACCGGTCGCACATTTCAGGACAATCCCATGCATTCCGTTATCCGAATTTTGTTTCCAGCGCTGCTTGTGGGCACATTTTCGTCGCCCGCAAGCGCATACGAGTTCTATCATGACGGGGTCACGAACCTTGACGCGAATTTGAGCGTGGGCTACGGGTTTTTCAGCGTCCAGCGCAGTTATATCGACCGTCCGGGGCCTACCCGGTGGCAGGAGGGTTATCTCAAGTATGGCTTGAGCGGTAGCACGGTACTCTCCGACGCAGCTTCGATCTACGGTGCCGTGAGTCTTCTCGGCTCGGCCACGTGGGGCGAGGGCGATCCTGGCGGCTTTACGACCGGTCGCGAACGCCGCAACGCGCTCGAGGACGCCTACCTCGGCTGGAAATCCGGCGACTTGATTCCGGCATTGGGAAAGGACGGTATCGACATTTCCGCGGGCAGCCAGTACGTCAACGTGGGCTCCGGTTTCCTGATCAAAGGAGACAAGGTCAGCGCTGGCCGAGCCGTAGACGACGGCCGCTATGATCGTGGTGGCGCTTACTATCTGGCATCGCGCGTGGCTTTCTCGCGAACCGCGGTGCTACGGCTAGGCGGCGACACCGGATGGCACGGAAGCGCCATCTGGCTCAAATCGAACAATCATCTGCAAGCCGATACCGAGTTGGCCGTCGGCACCCTGGACTATACGGCCCAGCCGGGAACGCTCGGGCTGACCTTTATCCATGGCATCAGCATCGACAAGCGATATGTCAGCACACCGAGCCGCCTCGATCGCCCGGGGATGAACACGTACAGTATTCGAGGCGGCGGTGACGCGGGCGTCCCCAATACGCATTTCGCGTTCGAATATGCGTACCAAACCAAGCGATCCGGGAACGACAACGGATGGTATGCCGAAGCCGGATATACGTTCCAGAATGTCCGGTGGCAGCCGTCGCTGAGCTATCGCTACACGCGTTATTCGAAGGATTTCGACTCTCTGTTCCAGGGAGGATTTGGCGATCGCTACCAGGGTGAAATCGCATCCAACTACTCGTTTTCATACAACTTCAACACGCGCATCCAGGACGTCGGGCTCACAGTCCACCCGTCCGAAAAATTGACCGTGACCCTGATGTATTTCAATTTCCGGACGTTGTCCAATCGCTCCACCCTCGATCTCGACGCGTCCGAGCTGACGCTCTATCTGGATTGGGCCATCACCAAGAACCTCCAGTTTTCCCCGAACTTCGGTGTCTACAAGCCACGCAAATACGCCGCAAACGGCGGAAACCAGACCGGTAGCGCGGCCGCGAACTTCTACGCCAACCTCATGATCGTCGCGAATTTCTAGCGTGATCGCCGACCGGCCTGCCGCACATTGCAGCGCCGGCATCGGACTCCATAGCAATCGCATTCGCGTACGCCCCTCGGCGCATCGCACTTGACGGAACTGCTGGATCGGCGAAGGCGCCCCGCTTCCTGGCATGGCATCCGCGGGTTTCTCCCGCTGGGACGACGCGCGATTTGTTTGCAGAATTTCACCTGGCCAAAAACAATCAATCGCCCTACGCACTTCCGTCGCCCCCCCGCCGAGATTTCTTGTCATGAAGAGCATCGACCGATTTGATGACGTGAATGCCCACGCAGCGTCGATCAAGCACTGGAATCAAACCTACAGCCAGATATCGGCGGGTTCGCTCGAAAGCTCGCTGATGCAACTTACGAGCGTGCGCTGCCACCTTTTTCGGGAACGGATAAACCAGCGCGTCGTTCAACACGGCGCAGCTCCGTCAGAAAAGATTTGCTTCGCCATACCGATTTCCGCGTCCGGATCGGTCGTCATGCAAGGCCGCAAGGCAGACTGCAACAGCGTTCTCTTTCTGCGTGGCGGCGAGGAGTTCATGTTTCATATGCCAACGGGCATGGATATGCTCTCGATCAACTTCGATCGCGACATGTTCGAATCGGCACTATCGACCCTCACGAACGCCCACGAGATCACGACGCTCCTCAAGCAACCCGTCATCCGGTTGCCCAAACCGCGCCTGAACGCGTGCCGCCGTCGCCTGCTCGCGATATTCTCGGAGGCGTTCTTCGACGACGAAGGCAGCACCATCCAGCATGACGAAGGCGCATTCGAGCAATTCGTTCTTCACGAAATTATTCAACTGATCAGCAGTCCAGATTGCAATCTACGTCAACGCAACGGCAGCTCCACCCAAAGTTTCATCGTCGAGAAATGTCATCACCTGGCCATGTCGGAGAGAATCGATGTTCCCAGTGTGATGGAGCTGTGCCAGCAACTGCAGGTCAGCCGGCGCACGGTGCAAAACAGCTTTCGATCGGTGACCGGAACGACACCGTCGAATTACCTTCGGTCCGTGCGGCTCAACGGCGTGCGTCGCAGCCTGATGTCGACGCATCCATCCAAACTCCTGATCGGCGATGCCGCCGCCCGATGGGGATTCTTCCACTTGAGCCATTTCGCCGAGGACTACCTTGAACTCTTCGGCGAGTTGCCTTCGCATACCAAAAGGCCGGTTCGGAACGACGGATAGACGATCGGCGAGCCGGCATGATCCGATCGCCGGGCCCGGTGGTCATGCGGGAGCCTTGCATCCATTCCGACGGCCGCGGCCACCGCCCTGCCCCTCGTCTTCCGCGACCGAAGTCGCTGCCGGAGCGCGTGCGCAGATTCACGTGATGGCCGATAGGCGAGCGGCGACCCGCGTATGCGAAGCACCCGACGTACGCCGAGGATGACGGGTCAATTCACCTGTCCGACGTCAATCAGGGATTTGAGATCCGCTGTCGGGTCGGCCAGCATCGCGGCAGGGATACGCGTTCGCTGCACGATCAGCTTGCGCGCCAGCACATGTTCCGACGGCCGATTGACGGAATGCGCGGCCGCCACCGCACCGGCCCGAAGGTAGAACACCGTGAAGCGATCGCTGGCGGGTGCTCCGCGCAATACCATCTGGTCTCCGGATGCGGGCAGTCCGGCCATCTGGAATCTCAGGTCGTGCTGCTCGCTCCAGAACCACGGCACGGCCGAAAGCGGTCGAGGCCGACCGACCAGCACCGAGGCCACCGCACGCGCCCCGTCGCTGGCGGCCTGGATGGATTCAAACCGCATTCTGGCCGGACTGCCCGGAAAAGACGGCTGCGTCATGTTCGCCACATCGCCGACGGCCAGTACGTTCCGCACCGAGGTGCGGCCCAACGCGTCGACAAGGATGCCGTCGTTGCAGGCGATGCCGGCGGCATCGGCAAGCTCCACGTTCGGCAACACGCCGATACCCGCTACGACCAGGTCGCAATCCACCGTGCGGCCATCGTCGAACTGGACGGCCTCGACGCTACCTTGGCGGCCCGTCAGCGCCCGTACGCTGCGGCCCAGCTCCAGCGAAACCCCGCGCTGACGGTGCGCCTGCGCCACATAGTCCGACATGAACGCCGGAAAGGCGCGTGCGAGGAGGCGCGTCTGGCTTTCGACCACGGTAACCCGGGTTCCGGCGGAGATCAGCGCGGCCGCGACCTCCAGGCCGATAAATCCGCCGCCGACGATGCACGCGCTCGAGCAACGGCCGAGCCTGCGCTGCACCGCCAGCGCGTCCTCCAGCGTGCGCAGCTGATGCACGCCCTGAAGTTCTGCGCCGGGAACCGGAAGCGGGCGGCAGCGCGCTCCCGTAGCGAGTGCAAGCCAGTCGTATTCGAGGCTCTCGCCGTCCGCCAGCCGCACGCGGCGCGCGGCCAGATCCAGCGCTGTAGCGCGTTGCCCCACGCGCAGATCGATGCATTGCTCGGTGTAGAAATCCGGGCTGCGCAGCGCGAGTTGGCCGATACCGGTCTTGCCGGTGAGCAGGCCCTTGGAAAGAGGCGGGCGCTGGTAGGGCGCGTGCGGCTCGTCTCCGATCAGGACGATAGGTCCATCGAATCCCTGTTCGCGCGCGGCCGCGGCGAGATGGGTTCCGGCATACGAGGCCCCGACGATAACGAGCCGGGCTTTTTTTGAGGATGTCAAAATTGTCTCCCGAGGAAACACCCCGGCGGTCCATGGGTTCGAACCGGATCGGTGCACGGCGCGCAACGTGCGCGCCGAAACTGGCCTTCACGGACGACGTGCGGGGCAAGCCGACGCTTCGACAACCGCGCGGCCGCACCGATGTTCGACGACGCGGATCATTTGCCGGGCAGTACGGTTTGCAAGTGCGTTGAAGAGGATGACGAGCCTGTCTCGCCCGCAGACGATCGGAGACGTCCATCCGAGAACGTCTCCGATCGCCGAACGGTCGCGGCGCCCGTCGATGTACAACGCATACGAAGGGGCACGAAACACGAAGCTCCGTATTCGAGCCCGGGTTCATCGCCGTCAGGAACAGGGGTGGGATAGCCGCCCCTCCTAACCTTGCTTCTCCGGCATTCTCAGGACCAGACCGTGCAATTCTCGTGTCAACTTGATCTGACAAGCCAGCCTGCTGTTCTCCTTCGTTGCACCCAACGGCTCGAGCAAGGCAAGCTCGATCGCCGGATCGGCTTTGCCGGTCACGCCGAGCCAGGATTCGTCGACATAGACATGGCAAGTCGCACATGAGGCCTGGCCGCCGCAAAAGCCGTCGATACCGGGCACTCCATTTTCCAGTGCCGTCTCCATTGCATTGGCGCCGTCCAGCGCGACCACGACGTGTTCGTCGCCATTCGATTCGATATAGGTAACTTTTGGCATATTCAAGAAAGATAGTTTTTCAATGAGCACGCGTGACTCTGTTCGATATCGAGTCCTGCGTGCGAGTTGGATATCCGCCCGCCGGCGAAAGCTCATTCGTGGGTTGGCGTCACGGTATCCTGACGAGCGCCGATTTGACGCAAACCCTGCCAGAACGAAACGAATGGCTCGAGATAGAAACCTCTCAGGGTTTTGTGAGGATTCTTTTCCCCAAACTCCACTTCATTCAGCCCCCAGCGCCATGTTTCGTTCTTTTTCGGCAGATAAAGGGTCCCGAACATCCAGTCCCATAACGTCAAGATAACCCCGTAATTTTTATCTCGATGCGGCACCTCGATGCTGTGATGGAGGTTATGCATGACGGGTGCGAGGACGATACGATTCACCCAGTTGCCGTAGGAAACGTGCACGTGTACGTGAGACATCGTGTCTACGACAAAAAAGGAAACGTAAACCTGAATTCCTATCACCGTCACGGTCCCCGGATTGACAGTGGTTCCCGTGGCGTAAAGCAGCAAGCCCAGCGCGACGCCGGCAAAGAACGACGGAATCGTGTTCAGAAAAAAGAATTCAACCGGGTGTTGACGAAACAGCGTCCATGGCGTCAGCGTTTCGGCTGTATGGTGCGGCTTGTGCAGCGGCCACAGGACGGGAACCTCGTGGCACCAGCGGTGCACCCAGTAGCCGGAAAAATCCAAAGCCAAAAAATATACGGTGAACTGAACCGCGACCATCTTCCAGTCGGTGTGCATCAGGGGGGATTGCGCGCCAAAATGCGCCGCCAGAAAACCCGCGAGATTGTCCGCTACCGAGATCGCATTAATCGCGACAAACACGGACAGTGGAAAACCGATCGCCAGGACAATAATGCCGTTCCATCGATCCACACGAGCCGAAGCATGATCGTACTGATCCTTCGGAAATACGGACCTCACCACCGCCCGTAGCGTCACCGGGCCGCGTTCTTTTCTTGCCAGGAAACCGACCCACGCAACCACCACGAAATAAAGCGGAAGACCCCATGCCCACTGCTGCAGCATTTCGATGGTAGGGTCATAAAAGTCGGCAATCGAGCTCCATGTCTCATTTATCATCTTCGTCTCCGGGATTGCATATTGTTACGAGCCAGGACAGGGCCGCGAGTCGCATACGCCGCTCTTGTCAGGTACCGTCTATGCCCGGCGGCCCGCTCGATGAGGAAAACGTTGCCGCCGGGATAGTGAGTTCATGGTGGTCTGCAGGCTCGCTGCGGGCCAGTAACGAACGGTGGATGAACGGTTAACGAACGGTTTTTCCGACGTTTTCGCGTGACCGGACATCGCCGGTTCCGGGGGGTAAACCCGGCTTCATCGCATGGCGGATGCATGCGGATCGCGGGAACATCGATTCCGACATGCGTTGCTTGCGCCTTGCTGCTCCGCTCGCTGCCGGCACGCTCCAGTTCGGCCCAGCCGAAAAACGACCAGCCGAAAAACGACGTTTCAAGACGAGAGAAACGGAGAAAGAAATAGAAGACAGCGCGATATCAAGCATTCAATCTCGATGTGGCATCGAGAGCACATCCTGATTGCTGTCGAAATAGACGCGTCCTGCAAGCCAACCACGATCTCAATCCTGGACCGGCCCTCTGGATTGTCGTACGCAACGCTGTTTTTTTATTTTGCTTCAGCGGGTTCGGCGGCTCCGTTTTTTTTGGGAGCAAGCTCGCTTTCTCTTACAGGCCACATCTGACCGACCTTGAGATGGCGAACAATGACCAGCTTGTTACCGACATTCGACGGCCCGAATGTACGGACTTCGTACAGTGCTTCGAATGTGTTATCAGCACCAAGACTCGTTTTCAGTTTATCCAGTTCGGATTTACTCGACGCAACATTTATCGCCTCCATAAGCGCAGGATCCCGGGTTCCTGCAATAACGACGATATTATTTCCCGATGATCCCGGAAAGCTGGCTATATAAGCATAGTCACGACGCATAATCCCCTGGGTCGAAGGGTTATCCCAATCGGATTGAAACTTATTCCCGCTCGCCCGATCGACAAGCGTATCGCCATCGTCCGACAAAGAGAAACCCGAAATATCGCAAAGGGGTTCTTTGAGGTCCGCCAGACTCCTCAACAAGCCAACATAAACAAGATCGTGAGTCCGTAACATATTGTTGGTAAAGCGCGACATCGCGATGGATTGCAGCGACGGTAGTTCACCGGCTCGCGCGGTCGCAATGATGGGAGTAATGGCAGCCATAGCCGGCGCCACTCCTTCGGGGAGGGTGTAGGTGTTCAGGTCGATATATTTCTGATTCGCCCCCGGCGTCCGCAATTTGTACTGACCCAACTCATCAGCAGAATGAATTCGGGTGTCGAATATCAGGCGGGAAACCTCGTTGTTGGAATCCAGTTCGCCGAAAACATAATCACCGCCATAAACTATAAGAGTCGGAATATGGCTGCCCGCTAGCGCACGCCAGAGATTGGTATCGAGGCGAGCGTCTCCGGCGGATGTGCTTGCGAACCAGCTCCAGCAAATCAGATTGAGCCCGACGAGAAGCATGACGCCCCCTGCGAACCAAACCCTGGCGCCGCGCAGAGGGCGGCGAGGCGACGCGGCACAATCGTCTGCCTCGGCCTCAGCAGGCGGAATGACGACGAGCCGATATTCCCCGCGCGGAAGGGCCAAGCGTTCGCCATGCTCGTCCGGAGGCAGTTCTTCGAGTTTCTTCCGTAGCCGGTGGACGTGCACCCTCACGGTCGCATCAGCGGCAAGATCCATGTCGATGGATTTGCCGAAGACCGTTTGCGCAATCTCGATTTCCTTCGGTGCGGCGCCGGCCAGCGAGCGTTCAAGCAGCAATTCAAAAAGACGATTGATCTGCGCCGATTTTCCGAGCACGCCACTTTTTTGAATGCGTTCCCCGTGAGCAACGAGCCGCCTTGTGTCTTTGTCCTCTAGCATGCTGGGCCTCCCTGGATTGTGCGGGGACATGCCCGGACACTTGCTTTCGTCAGCCGGGCGCCCGTACCCGCCAGGGCGGCACGCAAGCGGCCACGCTCGCAACCGGCGCCGATGATTGCGTCGGTCATTCGTTCCGACCGACTGCATCCCGATCGCGACAAGCTGCGATGATAGGAACTCGCGCCCGAAGGCCATAGCCCAAAACGGCAACCGTAGCGGACGCTAGGGAACTCACTAGCTGGCTGTTGAACTTCTCAACGGTGTAACCGGGCGTTGCGAGCGGTGCGTTAGCGATATCGTTCATGACCTTGGGCAAATGAGAATGATGCGCGGAATGCACGAATGCAGGAACCGCTGTTCGCGGCGGCGAAGCTGGAAGCCTTCGTGCCGGCCGATCACCCGTTGAGGCCGCTTCAGCTGCTGGTCAACCAAGCGGTGAAGCGGCTCAATGTTACGCCGTGCTGCTCCCAGGCGTCGCGCGCCTTGATCCAGCCGGTTCGCCCGAGCCGATGGCGGCGACGCGGCAGGGGCCGTCGGCGTCGCGACACGCGGCCCCGGCAACGCGCTATTCGAGACCCTGCAACGCCGCCCGTTCGCTCGCCGTGCGGCGCGGCGGCAGTGTGCGCGGCACCAGGCTCGTCACCAGCACCGAGCCGACCACCAGCAGCCCCGCAGCCACCGCGAGCCCGGCATACGGCGTGCCGGTCCGCGCAAACAGCGCGCCGACCAGCCATGAACTGAACGCGCCGCCCAGCGAACCCAGCATGCTGATCACCGCGATGCCCGCCGCCGCCGCGCGGCCGGTCAGTTGGGCCGCCGGAATCGTCCAGAACACGATCGGCACGGTGAACGCGCACAGTTGCGCGATCGCAAGCAAGGCCACGGTGATCCACACATGACCGACCGAGAAGCGCAGGAGCAACAGGCTGCACGCTGTGACGAGCATGCACACCACCGTATGCCACCGGCGCTCGCCAAATCGGTCGGAACTCCATGCGATCGCCACGTTGCCGATCATCGTGAACACGGAAATCAGTCCGGACAACCAACCGATTCCGGAGACGCTCGCCACACCGGCCGCCTTGAGCACCGTGGGCGACCAGAACGTCACCGTCCCCATGCCGACGTAGACGCAGAAATAGATCGCCGCAAGCCCCAGCACACGACCGTTGCGAACGATGTCGAGCACGCCGACCCGGCCATGGCCGACCACGGCCGAGGCCCGCTCCGCGTCCAGATCACGCAGGAGCGCCTGCCGCTCCGGCGGCGACAGCCATGCCGCCTGTTCCGGCCGGTCGCTCAGCATCAGCGGCGCAACGAGGCCGAGCGCGATGGCCGGCAATCCCTCGATCAGGAACAGCCACTGCCATCCGCGCAACCCCATCGTGTCCTGCATGTGCGCCATGATCCAGCCGGACAGCGGCCCGCCGATCATCCCGGCCACCGGAACGGCGAGCAGCAGCACGCTGTTGACACGAGCGCGCACCGCATCCGGAAACCAGTACGACAGGTACAGGATCAGGCCCGGAAAGAAGCCGGCCTCGGCGGCGCCGAGCAGAAAGCGCACCACGTACAGCGACACGCTGCCGGTCACGAACATCTGCGCCACCGTGCAAAGGCCCCACAGCACCATGATCCGCATCAGCGTGCGGCTCGCGCCGATGCGCGCCAGCACCAGGTTGCTCGGCACCTCGAAGGCGGCGTAACTGATGAAGAAGATGGCCGTCGCGGAGCCGAACACGGCTTCGCTCAAGCCGAGGTCCTGCAGGAACTGCAGCTTGGCGAACCCGATGTTGACGCGATCGACGAAGTTGACGACGTAGCAAAGGAACAGGAACGGAATCACGCGCAGCGCGATCCGGCGGTACAAGACGGCAGGGGGTGATTCGGACATGGACCGCTCCCGGTAGGTGGAAATGCGTCGGCAGCCGCCTGCATTGCTCGGGGCCGCGATCGACGGCGCCGACGTGCGTTGCGCGTGCACGAGCAGGGAAAGTGCCGCAGGGTAATTATACAAATCCCGTATTTCGGGATTTATTGGTAGTTAACACGAGGGAATATGCCGGACCCCGCGTGCGCCGTCCCCCTCCCTGCATTCGTCAGAATTGTAAGAAAATAGCGATGCTCTACGGTTGCATTGATCACCGCGCCTTCATTGCAAGGTATCGCACGACGCCATGCGTAAACCCCACCTCGAAAATAAATTGAATCCCTTAAAATGAGATTTCAAAAAAATATGGTCGTCAACGGGTTTCGATCGCGTCACCGGCTGTTTTTTTCTGGATATGATCGCCGGCAGCACCGGTCGCGTCGCACGACGCCTTCGGAAGCGATCCATGCCGGCCGCACGCATGTCGCGATCGCGCTGCCCGCGCCCTGGCAGCATGAACCGGCTTCTGCCGGCATCGAATTTGAGACGGAATGCATTAGCCACGCCATGAACCTGCGCGCCGAAACACTGTGCTTCTCGGATGTGTTCCTCCATTCCCAGGCGATCGTGAACTGGTCGCAGCACTACGACCAGATCAGTCCGGGCACCGCGACGACCACACTGCGCCAGGTCGCCGGCCAGCGTTTCCACGTCTTTCGCGAACGCATCAACCAGCGCGTGATGCAGCACGGCCTCGCGCCGCGCGACCGGCTCTGCTTCGCGCTGCCGATCGCCAGTGCGGTCGCGCCCGTGGTC
Source organism: Burkholderia sp. MSMB1078WGS (assembly GCF_001528895.1). Lineage (NCBI taxonomy): Bacteria > Pseudomonadati > Pseudomonadota > Betaproteobacteria > Burkholderiales > Burkholderiaceae > Burkholderia > Burkholderia sp. MSMB1078WGS. Next base: position 114,350 of record NZ_LPDI01000071.1, read on the forward strand.
CAGGGGCGCACCGTCGAGCGCCCGAGCCTGCTGACTCTGCGCGGCGGCGAGGAGTTCGTCGCGCATCTGCCGTGCGACACCGAGGTGCTCGCCTTCACGATCGACAGCACGCTCACGGCCGATCGCGAACTGAACGAACTCGCGAACCTGCCCGCCCGCATCCTGAAGCAGCCGGTGCTGCCGATCTCGCCCGCACGCTACGGCCAAGCGCTGGACGCGCTCGAGCGCGTGCTTTGCCAGGCGCTCGACAGCGGTTCGCTCACCGCGCGCGATACATTCGACGAACGCGTGCTCGCGTACAGTGTCGTCGGCATCCTGCTCGACCTCGTGCAGTCCGACGATGTGGATGCCGGCGCGTTGCCGTCGGCCTCGACGCAAAGCTACATCGTGCGCCGCAGCCAGGAAATCGCACTGGAATGCGACGACGTGCCGACGGTGATCGATCTCTGTCACCACCTGCGCATCAGCCGCCGCACGCTGCAATACAGTTTCCAGAACGTGGCCGGCACCACGCCGACCGCCTATCTCCGCTCGATCCGGCTGAACGCCGTGCGCCGCTTCCTGATGACGACGCCCGACACGATGCGGATCGGCGACGCGGCGGCGCAATTCGGCTTTTGTCACTTCGGACGCTTCTCCGCGTACTACCAGCAGCATTTCCACGAGCTGCCGTCGCACACGCCGCGCCTGAGCTGAGCGCACGACAGACGCATGGCGGCGGCGCATCCGGGTAATCCCCTGCCGCCCCAGCGCATGCGGATTGCCGATAACGGACAACGCCCGTCTTTTCGGCACCGTAAATTTTGTCGTCGGCCCTGCTCGCTTGCGCGCTGCACCGCATCGAGCGGCCGTCGAAGCGCACACCCGTGTCGTCAGCGGAGGTCGGCATCGATTGCCGGCTCGTCAGGATCGGCGCACGGCACGGGAATATCGATCAGGCATGCCGGTGTCGACTCCTGACGGACGATCCGGCCAGCAGGACTACCCATGAACGAATCGTCACCCCGGTCCGAAGCGGGGCTCAGCCAGAACGCCGTCGGACTTTCTCACATCGTTTTCTTCGTCGTCGCCGCGGCCGCACCGCTCACCGCGATGGTCGGCGCGACACCCGCCGCATTCTCGCTCGGCAACGGCCCGGGCGTGCCCGGCGTATTCGTGCTGGCCGGCGTCATGTACCTGATCTTCAGCATCGGCTATGCGGCGATGAGCCGACACATCTCCAATGCGGGCGCCTTCTATGCGTACATCGCGAACGGACTGGGCCGCCCTGCCGGCGTGGGCGGCGCATTCGTCGCGATCGTCGCGTACAACGCGGTGCAGATCGCGATCTACTGCATGTTCGGCTTCTTCCTGAACGACAGCATCCAGCGGCATTACGGCGTCGACGTGCCGTGGTGGGCGTTCGCGCTTGCGTGCGTCGTCGCCGTGCACGTCTGCGGCGCGCGGCGCATCGAGTTCAGCGGCCGGCTGCTCGGCATGCTGATGATCGGCGAGATCGCGATCGTCATGCTGCTCGATCTCGCGATCGTCGTGCACGGCGCGAGCGCCGGCGGCTTCAGCGCGAAACCGTTCAGCCCGGCGATGGTGTTCGCGCCCGGGCTCGGCACCGCGCTCGTGTTCGTGCTCGGTTCGTACATGGGTTTCGAGGCGACGGCGATCTTCTCCGAGGAGGCGCGCGACCCGAAGCGCACGATTCCGCGCGCCACCTATCTGGCCGTGATCCTCATCATGGCGTTCTACGCGCTGTCGTCGTGGGCGATCGTCGAGGCCTGGGGCGAGAGCGGGATCGCCGCGCAGGCCGCGCACGATCCGGCCAATCTCTGGTTTGCCGTCAGCGGCCGGCTGCTCGGCGGCATCGCGACGGACGCGATGAACGTCCTGCTCGTCACCAGCCTCTTCGCGGCCATCCTGTCGTTCCACAACACGATCACGCGCTATTTCTACGCGATGGGCCGCGAGCGCGTGTTGTGGCGCAAGCTCGGCCATACGTGCCCCGTGCATCGTTGCCCGGACGTCGCCGGCAAGGTGCAGACGCTGATCGCGCTCGCGGCCATCGCCGGCTCGGCGGCCTTTCGCCTCGACCCGTTCGCGGTCGTGTTCTCGTGGATGAGTGCGCTGGCCACGATCGGCATCATCGCGGTGCAGATCCTGGTGGCGGCCTCGGTGATCGCGTTCTTCGCGCGCGACCATCGGGACGCCGGCGTCGTGCACCGCCTGATCGCGCCGCTCGTCAGCGTGATCGCGCTCGGCGCCTGCCTCGTGCTGGTCGTGCGCAACCTGTCAGTGCTGAGCGGATCGGATTCGACCTTCGTCGCGATGTTTCCGTATTTCCTGGTCGCCGTCGGCGCGCTCGGCATCCGTGCCGCGCTGCGGCTGAAGCGCAGCGACCCCGACCTGTACCGCGCACTCGGACGCGCCGTCCAGTAGCCGCCGCCCGGACGGTGCCGCGCCGCACCGTCGTCTCATTGCGCGTTCCCCGAGGATGTCCCGCCGCCGACGCGACCTGCGATGCGTCGCGCCGGCGCGGGTATTCCCTATTCCGAGCGCGCGTCAACGATTGCCGATAGCGGACAAGACGCGCGCTTTCATCGACATACAGTGAATGCGACGTCGAAACCGGACCGTGGCGGTTGCCATCGCCCTCACCCGTTCGGTCCGACGATTCGCCCCTGGGAAACACGGACACCATGATGAAAATTCAGAATCTGATCGCCGGCCGGCATTGCGACGCAGCGGCCGGCCGCACCTTCGACAAGCTGGCGCCCGCGACCGGCGACCGCCTCGCCGCCGTGCCCGCATCCACCGCCGAGGACGTCGATCGCGCGGTGCGTGCCGCGCACGCCGCACTGCACGACGACGCATGGGCACGCGCGGGCGGCCCGGCCCGCGCCCGCTGGCTGCTTCGGCTGGCCGACCTGGTCGAGCGCAATGGCAACGCGCTGACGGAATTGCTGGCCGTCGAACAGGGACGCCCGCTTGCCGAGATGCGCATGATGGACCTGCCGATGTGCGTCGACACGCTGCGCTACTTCGCCGGCTGGGCCGACAAGCTCGAGGGCCGCACGATTCCGACCGACGGCTTCATGGGCCGCCCGACGCTCAGCTACACGCGGCGTGCGCCGGTGGGCGTCGCCGGTCAGATCATCCCGTGGAACGCGCCGTTGATGATCGCCGCGTGGAAACTCGCGCCGGCGCTCGCGGCCGGCTGCCCGGTGGTGATCAAGCCGTCGGAGGACGCGCCACTGGCCGTCGCCCGGCTCGGCGAGCTCGTTTGCGAAGCCGGCATGCCCGCCGGGGTCGTGAACATCGTCCACGGCGTGGGCGCGGAAGTCGGCGCCGCGCTGGTCGCACACCCGCTCGTGAGCAAGATCAGCTTTACCGGCAGCACCGAAGTCGGCCGCGCGATCGCCGGCGTCGCGGCGAAGACCTTCAAGCGCGTCACGCTCGAACTCGGCGGAAAAGCCGCGCAGATCGTCTTCGCGGATGCCGATCTCGACCGCGCGATTCCGTCGCTGATGGCCGGCATGTTCGCAAACCAGGGGCAGACGTGCGCGGCCGGCTCGCGCGTGCTCGCGCACCGCTCGATCGCGCACGCGCTCGAAGAGCGGCTCGCCGACGCGGCCCGCGCGATCCGGGTCGGTCCGCCTTCGGAACCCGGCGTGCAGATGGGCGCGCTCATCAACCCGCGTCACCTCGCGCGCGTACGTGCGCTCGTCGACGGCGCACTCGCCGAAGGCGCGGTCATGCTGGCCGGCGACGAACAGGTGCCGCCGCGCGGCTGCTTCATGCGCCCGACGATCCTGGGCGGCGTCCATCCGGGCATGCGGATCGCCCGCGACGAGGTGTTCGGCCCGGTCGGCATGGTCATGCCGTTCGATGCCGAGGACGACGCCGTTCGCATCGCCAACGACACGCCGTTCGGCCTGTCCGCCTCGATCTGGACGCAGGACGTCGGCACCGCGCACCGCGTCGCCGAGCGGCTCGACGTCGGCGCCGTCGCGATCAATGCGTGGAGCCCGATCGACGCACGCCTGCCGTGGGGCGGCACCAAGCAAAGCGGGATCGGGCGCGACCTGTCGAAGGCCGCGCTCGATTCGTACCTCGAGGAAAAAATCGTCACCGCCGCCCTGTGACCCCGCGGCGCACACCGCGCCGCCTCCTGTTCAAGCACTTCGTAAGAGAGACGAGAGACACCATGGACTATCAAAAGCGTCAAAAACGATTCTGGCATCCGATGAGCTCGGCGGCCGCCGGACATACGACCCCCACCGTCGTCATCGCGCGCGGCGACGGCAACTACGTGTACGACGTCGACGGCCACCGCATGCTCGACGGCGTGGGCGGACTGTGGAACGTCAACGTCGGCCACAACCGGCCGGAAGTGAAAAGCGCGATCGCCCGGCAGATGGACGAGCTGTCGTACTACCAGACCTTCGACGGCGTCGCCCATCCGCGCGTCTACGATCTGGCCGACCGCCTGTGCGCAATGTTCGCGCAGGAAGACATGCAGCGGGTGATGTTCGGCAGCGGCGGATCCGACGCGATCGAGACCGCGCTCAAGATGGCGCGCCAGTACTGGATCGCCGCGGGCGAGCCGTCGCGCACGAAATTCCTGTCGCTGCGCAACGGCTATCACGGCGTGCACATGGGCGGCACGTCGATCGGCGGCAACGGCGTCTACCATTACAATCACGGCCCGCTGCTGCCCGGCTGCGTGCTGCTCGACACGCCGTGGCTCTATCGGAACCCGTGGAACTGCGACGATCCGCGCCAGCTCGTCGAGCACTGCATCCGGCAGCTCGAGGAAACGATCGCGTTCCACGGTCCGCAGACCATTGCCGCGTTCGTCGCAGAGCCAGTACAAGGCGCCGGCGGGCTGATCGTGCCGCCCTCCGACTACTGGGCGCGCGTGCGCGCCGTCTGCGACCGCAACGGCATCCTGCTGATCGCGGACGAAGTCGTCACCGGCTTCGGCCGCACCGGCAACCTGCTCGGCAGCCGCGGCTGGGGCGTCGCCGCCGACATCCTGTGCGTCGCCAAAGGCATTTCCGCCGGGTACGTCCCGCTCGGCGCGACGCTGTACAACGGGCGTATCGCCGACGCGATCGAACACGGCGCAGGCTTCTCGCATGTAGTCATGCACGGCTATACGTATAGCGGGCATCCGCTCGCGTGCGCCGCCGCGCTCGCCGTGCTCGACATCGTCGAGGCCGAGGATCTGCCGGGCAATGCGGCACGGGTTGGCCAGCGCCTGCTCGAGCAATTGCTGCCGCTGAAGGCCGACTTCGAGACCGTCGGCGACGTGCGCGGCAAGGGGCTGATGCTGGCGCTCGACCTGGTGACCGACAAGGCCAGCCGTACGCCGCTCGATCCGGGCAAAGGATTCGCCGCACGCGTGGCCGATGCCGCGCGCCGGCGCGGTGTGCTGGTGCGGGCGATCGCGAACAAGATCGTGATGTCGCCGCCGTTGACGCTGCGGCAGGACGAGGCCGACTTCATCGCTGTGACCCTGCGCGAAGCGCTGCAGGAGTGCTGCGCGGATTCGCTCGCGATCGCCTGACCGCCCGAAACAGCCCGGCGCACGGACTTTTCGTCGAAGGTTCGTGCGCACCGCCATCCGGCCTCGGTTCGACGAAGATCGGTGCGGAACGTCGAAATGGATGACCGGCGTCCCGCCTGTCGCAGTGTCGTTTCAAAGGAAGACAAATCAAATGGAACACCAGGCCATTGCATTCACGGTAGAGAAATATCCGCTCGCGCTTCGGCTGCTGCACTGGGTCAGGGCGATCCTGATCGGCGCGCAGCTCTGGACCGGCTGGACGATGGTCCGGCTCGACGACAACCTGCCGGCCAAGTTCGACTGGTACTACCCGACGCACAAGGAGTTCGGTGTGCTCACGCTGCTGGTGGTCGTCACGCAACTGGCGATTCGCTCGATGAAGCCGCTGCCGCCGTTGCCTTCCACGCTGCCGGCGCTCGACCGCAAGCTCGCCAAGGTCGGTCATTACCTGCTGTACGCGCTGGCGATCGTCGTGCCGCTGATGGGATATTCGATGTCCAGTACGTTTACGCAGAGCGACGGCGTGCCGTTCTTCTTTTTCCGCGTACCCGAGTTGCTGCCCAAGAACGACCACTGGTTCGAGGCGTTTCAGTGGTTGCACCGGACGCTCGCTTACACGTTGCTCGCGCTCGTCGTGCTGCATGTACTTGGCGCGCTGAAGCACCGCTTCTTCGACCGCAACCCGGAAAACGACGTGCTGCGGCGGATGCTGTAACGCCGACGCCACGCGGAACCTCGCGCCCGGCGGGGCACCGCATTCGGTCCGCTCGATCGCAGCGGACCGATTTTCTTCCCGATTCATATTTCGTTTTACTAACTATAAACGGACACGCGGCACGCGTCCGGCGCCACCGCGCACCGTCGGAAACCGCGTCGTTTCGCGTGGGCCGCCCACACCTGGAGATCGACGATGAAGAAAATGATGGCGGCCGTATCGGCCGCGAGCGCCATGGGTTTCGGCCTGACGGCCCATGCGCAAAGCACCGTGACGCTGTACGGCCTGATCGACGAAGGCATCAATTTCACGAGCAACGCGGGCGGCAGCAAGGCTTACCAGATGGTCAGCGGCGATACCGTCGGCAGCAACTGGGGACTGAAAGGCACTGAGGACCTCGGCGGCGGCCTGAGAGCGCTGTTCCAGCTCGAGAACGGCTTCAACGCGAGCACCGGCGCGCTCGGCGTGGCGTCGCGAATGTTCGGCAGGCAGGCCTACGTCGGGCTCGATTCCGACCGGTTCGGCACGCTCACGTTCGGCCGCCAGTACGATCCCACGCTCGACATGTGGAGCCCTTTCACGGCCACCGGCAACTGGCTCGGCGACTTCGGCGCGCACCCGTACGACAACGACAACGCCGACTGGGACTACCGCATCCAGAACAGCGTCAAGTACGTGTCGCCCGCGTACGCCGGCTTCAAGGGCGAAGTGCTCTACGGGCTCGCGAACCAGGCTGGCGGCTTTGCCCGGAACCGCGTCTACAGCGCCGCCGTGCAATACCAGGCGGGCGCTTTTTCCGCTGCTGTCGCGTACCTGAAGGCCAACGACGGCGGTGCAACCGCGGGCGGTGCGTTGTCGGGCGACGATACGGTCTTCAGCGGCCGCTCGCAGCAGAACATCGAGGCCGGCGCGTCGTACAAGTTCAGCGACAAGCTGACGGTGTCCGCCGCGTATTCGCACGTGGACGTGACCAACCCCGAGTCGAATCTCTACTTCGCGAATCAGCCGGCGGCAGGCTCGCAGAACGCGTGGAAATTCGACAACGTCGAGGTCAACGGCCAGTACTTCTTCCGCCCGGACGTCTGGCTCGGCGCCGCCTATACCTACACGCACGCGCATGTCGCAACGGCGGCGGGCGATGCGTCGCCGAGCTGGCACCAGGTGTCGATGATGCTCGACTACGATTTCAGCAAACGGACCTCGACGTACATCCAGGGCGCGTACCAGCATGCAACCGGCAATACCGGCACCGACTTCGACTACGCGCACGTGCTCGGCACGGCCGGGCAGTCGTCGGGCCGCAACCAGCTGGCGTTGCGCATCGGGATGATGCACCGCTTCTGAACGCTGTGGAAAAACACGGGCTCGCACGGCGTACGCGGCAGCCCGTGTCTTCCCGTCCCGTCAGAACTGATGCCGCACCCCGAGCCGAACCGCAGTCTGCGTCGAGCCGGACGCCGCCCCGCCGAGCGCCGCTTCGACCTGCGCGCCGTACGCACTGTCATGCCCGCGAGCGAATACCGCATAAAGGCCGGTACGCTTCGACAGCGAATAGTCGGCGCTCAACGTGATCTGGTTGGCCGAGCCGATGTCGCCGCCGCGCTGCTGATACTGGAAACCGCCGCCCAGCTGCAACGACGGCGTGACGGCATAGGTCAATCCGGCGTCATAAGTCGTGGCCCGCTGCGACGCGGCGGCGCTGATCCGGACATCCGACACCATGCCGAAGACACGGAACGGCCCGACGTTGTAGCCTGCCCCGCCCGAGAAATTGCGCAGATTGCCGCCGGCAGCCACGTCGTGCTGACCGAAATAAGCGAGCGCGGCGCTGAACGCCCCTTGCGTGTACGACAGCATCGCGCTTTGCACGCTGCTGCGCGCGACGGTGCCGGGCACGTTGCCGAACCCCCACATGCCGCCGAACGCCACACCGCCGAATGTCGGGCTCACGTACTTCACCGCATTGTTCACCTGGACACCCCACACGCGGTTGTCGAGCGCGCCGCCGGCCGACGCATTCGTCGGCAACCCCCACGCGAGCAGGCCGGCCGGCGTATTCGCGCCGACCGCGAAGGCCGGCAGGAGATCGCCGACGAAATCGAACTGCCGCCCGAGGGTCACGGTCCCCCAGTCGCCGCCGAGCCCGACGTACGCTTGCGAACTGAACGCAGAGCCCGGCACGGTCAACGCGCCGTCGGAGGTCTGGAACTGGCTCTCCAGCCGAAAGACCGCGAAGTTGGCGCCGCCGAGATCCTCCCTGCCCGTCAGGCCCCACACGTCGTTGCGCGACACGCCGGCCTGTAACGCGAGCTGACGCCCGCCGCGCGGGGCGGACGCCACGTCGCTCGTATAGGTCAGCCCCGTGTCCAGCGAACCGTAAAGCGTCACGCTCGATTGCGCAAGCGCCGGCGCAACGACACCGCAGCCGCACCATGCCGCCATCCTGAACCACGCTTTCATCGTCTTCTCCTCATCGAATCGTTCCGGCCGATGCGCCCGTGAAGCGACCGGCACGGCAGCAACATCGATCCGGTAAAATTTCACCCGTTAGAATAGGAATCCATATCAATTGCGCTGAAGCGATCCACCCCGACGCCGTTCCGGTTGCCGCCTGCACGACTTACGTTAGACTACGGCCTGTCGCCTGCGGCGGCGCATCCCGTGCCGCAGGCCGGCAGCCCGAACCGCATTCGTCCGTCCGTTCCATTGCCGCAAGCCGTCTGAATCCCGGATCACGTCATGTCGAGCCTCACCAAAATGCTGTCCATCCTCGACGTCTTCTCTTCGTCCGCGACGTCGATGACCGCCGAGGAAATCGCCGAACACATGGGCTTTTCGCGCACCACGTGCTACCGCTACGTGAAGGAACTGGCTTCCGTCGGCCTGCTCGTCGGCAGCAACGGCCGCTACACGCTGGGCCCGCGCATCATCCATCTCGACTACAACATGCGGCAGTCGGACCCGACGCTCACCGCCGCGAAGCCCGTCATCCAGAAACTGGTTCAGGTCACCGGCGGCGATGCGCTCGTCTCGACGCTGTTCGACGAGCAGATCATCAACGTGATGCACGAAACCGGCGCCGAGAACCTGCAGTTGGGCTTCGGCCGCGGCCGCATCATGCCGCTGTTCCAGGGCGCTTCGTCGAAAGTGATCGTGGCCGCGATGTCGCGCGCGCGGCTCAAACGCCTGCACGAACGGCACAATGCCGAGCTCGGCGAGTTCGCCGCCGACTGGACGCAGTTCTGGCGCGCCTGCCAGCAGATCGTCGACGCGGGATACTGGATCTCGCGGGGCGAACTCGATGAAGGATTCGTCGGCATCGCCGCACCGATTCGCACCGCCAGCAGCGGCGAGGTCAACAGCAGCCTGTCGCTGATCTTCCGCGCCGAACACTTCGCACTGTTCGACGAACACGTCCTCGGCAAGCTCCTGATCGACGCCACCGCCCAGATCGGCGGCGCCACCTGAGCATTCGCGCGGCATCGCGCGCGACGCCGCGCCCGATCGCCGACGCATACGCGGTCAGTTCATCTGCGTGATGAACTTGGTGACCAGATAACCGTCGAACGTCTCCGTTCCGCCCTCGCTGCCGAAGCCGCTGTCCTTGACGCCGCCGAACGGGATCTCCGCCGGCCCCATGCCGAAGTGATTGATGTTGACCATGCCGGCCTCGAGCGCACGGCCGATCCGGTGCGCATCGCGCGCCGACGTCGTGAACGCGTACGACGCGAGGCCGAACGGCAAGCGATTGGCTTCGTCGAGCGCATCGTCGAGCGCATCGAACGGCACGATCCCGACGATCGGGCCGAACGGCTCCTCGTTCATCAGCCGCGTGTCGCGCGCGGGGCCCAGCACGACCGTCGGCGCGAAATAGTGCCCCGGCCCCGGCAAGCGCGTCCCGCCCGCGGCAATCTCCGCCCCTTTTGCCTTCGCGTCGGCGACGAAGGCATCGATCGCGGATACGCGTCGCGCATGCGCGAGCGGCCCCATCGTGGTCGCCTCGTCCAACCCATGGCCGACGCGAATCTTGCCGACCGCCTCGAGATACGCGACGACGAACCGTTCGAACACCGGGCGCTGCACGAAAAAACGCGTCGGCGATACGCACACCTGCCCGGCATTGCGAAACTTGTATGCGGCCAGCATCGTCGCAGCGCGCTCGATTTCGGCGTCCGCACAGACCAGCACCGGCGCATGCCCGCCCAGCTCCATGGTCATGCGCTTCATGTGCGACGCGGCGAGCGCCGCCAGTTGCTTGCCGACCGGCACCGACCCCGTGAACGAGATCTTGCGCACGAGCGGCGATTCGATCAGTTGCCTGGACACGTCGCCCGGCACGCCCCAGACGATGTTCAGGCAGCCCGCGGGCAATCCGGCATCGTGAAAGATGCGCGCGAGCGCGACGATCGCGCTCGGCGACTCCTCCGGCCCTTTCAGCACCAGCGTGCAGCCCGACCCAAGCGCGGCCGCGATCTTGTGCATCGCCTGGCTGAACGGAAAATTCCACGGCGAGAATGCCGCGCACACGCCGATCGGTTCCCGCAGCACCGTCTGCGCGACGTCCGGCGAGCGCGACGGCACGACGCGGCCGTACGTGCGGCGCCCCTCCTCCGCATGCCATTCGAGCTGCTCGGCTGAAGACACGACTTCGGCGATCGCCTCGCGCAGCGGTTTGCCCTGGTCCATCGTGATGTGACGGCCGATCGCCTCGGCCCGTTCGCGCACCAGCGCGGCGGCCCGGCGCAGAATGTCCGAGCGCGCGAGCGGCGACTCGCGGCGCCACGTCGCGAACGCGCGATGTGCGGCGCGCACCGCGGCGTCGATATCGTCCGGTGTCGCATGCGGCAGGTCGCCGAGCACGCCATCGGTTCCCGGATCGAGAACGGGTTGCGTGCGCCGGCCGTCGGCCTGAAGAAACCGGCCGTCGATATACAGCCCGAGCGATGCGTAATCGCGTTGCACATCAGGCGTCATGCGGGAAGTCAGGGGCGTAAACGGAATCAAGACGGATACCTCGGTAAAGACTGCACGATGGGCCGGACAGTGCGTCGATCGCATCACGCGGCCGGTGGCGGTACGCGCAGCAGGCCGCCGATTTCCTGTCGGAGAATCTGGTTGTTCTGCCGGACGAGCAGATGCCGGACCTTGCCGCGAAACGTCCTGAACGCGGGATCGGCCATCAGCACGGCACGACGGCGGGCGCGATCGTCCAGCGACTCGAACGCCCACAGATAGACGAGCTGGTTCAGCGGTCCGATTTCCGTCGCGAAACAACCGACCATCGTGCCGAGCGCCTGCTCTTGCGCCACACGACCGCATTCCGCATAGAGTCGCAGATACTCGGCGACGCCGCCCGGCACCAGCGTGTAGGTGCGTTGCTCAACAAACATCCGCGGTCTCCCGTTGTCGCGCTGCAAACGCCCGGAACGCGGCGGTCACGCCGGCCATGCCGACGGCGTCCGTCTGTGCTGCCACGTACCGGTCCGGACGGACGACGACGAGCGGCCCCGCATGCTTGTCGAACCATTCGGCCATCGCGTTGTCGACGTCCTCGACGCACACGCTGTCGTGTGCGCTCGCGATGCGCTGCTCACGGCACGTTCCGCTGCGAGACCGTACGATCTGCACGAATTTCGCGCCCAGCGCGGTCCAGAACGCGCGATCGTCGTCGCTCAGGCACGCCTGTGGATCGCATCGCCAGCCGATGATCGAAAACCACGGGCCGAGCACGTCGTCGAGCTTGCGGCGCGCGCCGTCGGCCGTTTCGACGTCGGGTTGGGCGATCATCCGCCCGACGGCGTCCGACGTACCCGCGACCACGATCCCGCGCGTATAGCTGGGCATCGGCTTGAAACGCATCTGCAGCACGTAATCCTTCAGGCCCGGTGCATACCGTGCGAACGCGAGGAATCGGTCGCGCAGGAACGCGATCGGACGGCTGGTCGGCATCAGCATGGCGCCGAACGTGTCCGCGAGATCGATCATTGCCTTCGCGTGATCGCGGCGCTCCGACTCGTACGTCGCGATCACGCTCCGGTGCAACGTGCCGTTCACGACCCCCGCGAGCTTCCAGGCCAGATTGCCGACGTCACGCAGCCCCGCGTTCAGCCCCTGGCCGATCCACGGCGGGCTCAGATGCGCGGCGTCGCCGACGAGCGCCACCCGTCCGGCGACGAAACGTTCGGCCACGCGGGAGTGATGGGTATAGGTACGCGCCCGCACGATCTCGAGCTGCTCGACGTCGTCGACGTACGGTTCGATCAGCGCGCGGATCGACTCCGGTCGCGCGATCGCCTCTTCGTCCTCGTGCGGAAACACGAGAAATTCCCAGCGCCGATAGTTGAACGGCAGATAAATGCAGACGTTCGGGCGTCGCGGATCGCAGTTCAGCGCGGTACACGGCTGGTCGAGTTGCGCGTTCCTGACGTCGACCACCACCCACTTCATCGGATGCGTCGTCCCGGCCAGCTCGATGCCGAGCATCTCGCGGACGGGACTGCGCCCGCCGTCGGCCGCGACCACGTAGTCGGCGTCGAGTTCGTATTGCCGCCCGTCGGCGGCGCGCACCTGAAGCGTCACGCATTCTTCGTCCTGCGCCAGACCGACGACCTCTTCGCCCGTACGCAGCGACACATGGGAATAGCGGGCCAGTGCATCGCGCAGCGTGCGTTCGGCCAGGTGCTGCATGAAGATGTTGCGGCGCCACCAGCCGAACTCGCGTATCGACGGACGGATGTCGGCGAAGCATTCGCCGTTCGCATTGAACATTCGCAGCGGCACGTTCTGAATGATGTCGCGGCTCAGCTCGTCGGCCAGACCGGCCGTCTGAAACAGCCGCAGCGCCTCGTCGTCGATGCCGACCGCACGCGGAAATTCGACGATCTGCGGCGCCCGCTCGACGACGATCGTATCGACGCCGTACAGGCCGAGCAGGTTCGCCATCGCCACGCCGTTCGGCCCCGCGCCGACGATCGCGACCGAGGTCCGGTTCCGGTTGTTCGCTTTCATTCGTCCGCGCCTCCCACGCGCCATGCAGGATCCTCGAGGCGATCGAGCCAGGTGCGCAATGCGCGATTGAACGCGGCCGGCTGATCGTCATGCACGTAATGCGTCGCCCCCGGAATGTCGATCCGCTCGATTTCCGCATTGGCGGCCGCCATTTCGGCCGCCACGTCCGCGGACAGGAAGTCCGAGTCGCCGCCGCGCAACAACAAGGTGGGCACGTGCAGATTGAGGATCGACGGCCACAGATGGACGAGCTGCTCAGGCGTCGCGGCCAGCCGTGCCGCGGCAATCCCTTGCGCGTCGTGCCGCCATACGATCCGCCCCGGCTCGCTCTCTTTCAGCGAGTGCGCAACGCGCGAATCGAGCGCGGATTCCGCGATGTTCGGCCGCTGGCGTCGCCAGAACGCGCGCGCGTCGTCCCACGATGCGAACGCGTCCGGCGTGTCCTGCAGCTCGCGCCTGATGCGCTCGGAACCCGGCGAGCCGGCCGACGCGCCGGGGCCCATGTCCTCGATCACGAGACCCGCGAGCCGTTCCGGTTGCGCCGCGGCGTAGACGAGCGCATTGGCGCCGCCCATCGAGTGCCCGACCAGCACGAATCGCCGCAGGTCGAGCGCGCGCACCAGCGCGTCGAGATCGCGCACGTAGGCCGGCGCATAGTAGTCCCGCCGCGGATCCCAGTCGCTCAGCCCGCGTCCGCGCTGATCGAGCGCGACGACCCGGTAGCGGTCGACCAGCGCGGCGGCGACGGGCGCCCAGGTATGCGCGTAACTGCGCAAGCCGTGCAGCATCACCACGGCCGGCGCATCGTCGCGCCCCCAGCTCACGTAGTGCAGCCTCAGCCCATCGTTGCCGACCCATCCATCCTTGGCGGATGCCGTGTTCATCATCTGCTCCTCGACCGGCATGCGCGATCAGACGAGACCGTCGCGACCGACGATCTCGCTCGCCTTCAGGCCGCCGAGACGTGCGTGCAACCGGCCGCGCGTCGCGAACGCGAAGATCACCAGCACTTCGTCGTCGTTGGGCGCATCGGGAAACAGGCACGTCACCGTGTCGTAGTGCGAGCGCACGTAGAGCGCATCCTTGTGCGCGAGCGGCACGTCGATCACCGTATTGATCGGGCCTCGCTTGCCGCTCGACGGCACCCACGATTTGCCGCCGCCCAGCGCGGCCCGAATCGGCTCCGCGAAGATCGACGTGAGGAACGCGTTGCCGTGTTCGTATTCGCCGGCCGAACCGACCAGGCAGGCCTTGCCGTAGCTCTCGATCGCCCGCCCGGCGGCAAGCGACTCGATGCGCCGCGCGAACTCCTTGCCGAGCGCGGGCGACGGACGCACGAGGTCGTCGAGGTTTTCGCTGAACCGCCCCGCATACGGGTTGTGAACGGCCGCGGCGATCACGATCTTGCGCAGCGGCTCCCCATCCGCAAGCTGGCCGGATTCGTTTGCGAGCGCATCTTCGATCTGCGTGTACCACTTGCGGATATGAAAGCCTTCGAAATTGGCTGTCTTGCTCATTAGTATTCCTTTATAAAAACGTCGATGATGCGTGTTGAAACGCAGCGCGTCAGTCGAACAGCGGTTCCAGCTGGACGGGATCGCTCGGCGCGTTGTACCGATGCAGCACGCGCTTGCCCTCCTCGTCGTCCGTGACGGTTTCGCAGAAGAATTCGAGCCGGTTGCCGTCCGGATCCGTGAAATACACGCCGATCCCGACCTTGTGATCGGTGATCTTGACGATCGGCACGTCGCGGCGGAGCAGCATCCCGTACAGGCGGCGCAGTTCGGTCAGGCCGCCGGCGATTTCGAGGCCGTAGTGCTGCAGGCCGATCGTGCCGAGTTCCGCATCGGACGCCGCCCGAATCAGCGCGATGTCGTGGTGCTTCTGGCCGAAGGACATGAACACCCACTGCTCGCCGCGCGCGGTTTCCGTCATGCCGAGCACCTCGGCGTACCAGGTGCTCGAACGGACAGGGTCCCGTACGAACAGCGACAGGTGCGTGCGCTGCACGCGCGGCGTCGGCAGCGGCAGGCCGCTCGCGTTCGCACGCTCGGCATGTTGCCGGATATCGGACGGTGTCATCGTTCGCTCCGCTCAGTGGGTCGATTGCGCGTGGGCGGCAAGCGGCGCCTCGAACGGGGTCCACGCAACCGCCGTGATCTCGCTGAAATCGCGCCATTCCTTGGTCCAGTTCCGGCCGCCGTCGCGCGAACGGAACAGGTGTCCGTACTTGGTGCCCGCATAGACGAGCGCCGGCTGGGCCGCATGCACCCCGAACGCCCAGAACGTGGAGTTCGGCGGCGTGTGCAGATCCGTCTCGCGCCACGCGTAGCCGCGATCGGTCGAGCGGTAGATGCGGCTGCGGGTGCCGGGCGTACCGTCGCCGATCGCCATCAGCAGGTCGCCTCCCGGCTGCGGCAGTTGCACGACGGTGCGCGTGTAGTACAGCCCGTCGAAGCGGTCGCGCGACAGCTTGCCGTCCCACGTCAGGCCGTCGTCCTCGCTCACGTACACCGCATTGACCGTCAGCAGCACCGTGGTCTTCGGCCGGCCCTGCGTGGCGGGCAGGATCGCGATCGCATGAATATCGCTGTTGCGAATCGCCGTACCCGGGCCGTCCACCCGCGTCCAGCTCGCACCGGCATCCCGGCTGCGCCATGCGCCGCCCTCTTCCACGCCGTACCAGACGTTGCGGGCGTCGTCCGGATCCACGCAGATCGTCAGCAACCGCGGACGATTGACGCCCGAGCAGAACTCCGGAAGCTCGGGCGCCGTTCTCTCCCAGGTCACGCCCGCGTCGCTCGACTTGTAAAGCGCGGCGCGCGACGGCGCGCCGGTGCCCGCATAGAGCACCGCCGGATTCGCGGGGTCGATCGCGATGGACCAGACCGTCTGCCCGTTCAGCAGGTTTTCGGGCCGAAACCAGTGCGCGCCGCCATCCTCGCTGATGCACAGCCCCGAATCGGCGCCGGCATAGACGCGCGACGGCGTCGCGGGATCCACCGCGAGCGCGCGCACGATGCCGTCGAACTCGATCGGTTCGGCGAGCCCGAGGCGGTGCCAGGTCTTGCCGTCGTCGTTCGAGCGCAGGATGCCTTGCCCTGCGGTGGCGACCAGTACGGTTGCGGTCATGAAATGCTCCTTGTGTCAGAGAAAAATGCCGCGCGTGAGCCCGCCGTCGCAGCCGATCGACTCGCCGGTGATCGAGCCGGACTTCGGCGACGCGAGAAACGCGACGATCCACCCCATTTCCGCCGGCTGCAGCACGCGGCGGATCGGCGTGGCCTTCACGTAGTTGGCCTCGACCTCCGCGGCCGTGAGCCCTTGCTTGCGCGCTTCCTTCTCGTAGAGTTCGTGAATGTGCGGCGTCTCGACGACGCCCGGGTGAATCGTGTTGACCGTGATACCGAACGGGCCGAGCTGGTCGGACAGCGTCTTGGTCAGGTGCACGATCGCCACGTTGCGCATGCCGGACAGCTGCTTGCTGCCGCGCCCCGTCAGGCCGCCGACGTTGACGATCCGGCCGAAGCCGTTGCGCCGCATGTAGGGCGCGGCCGCTTTCGCGCAGCGCAGATAGCCGACCACCTTGATATCGATGTCCTGCAGCAGCCCCTGCGGATCGGCGTGTTCGAGCTCGGCCCGCACGAGGCCGCCCGGATGCGCGGCGCCGTTCAGCAGGATGTCGAGCCGGCCGAAGCGCTCGACGCTCGCGGCCATCGCCGCTTCGATCGACGCCATGTCGGTCGTGTCCACCGTGACGGGCAGGATTGCGCCGGCCGCGTTGCCCAGCGGCGCGAGCGCCGCGCGAATCTCGACGGCCGCCGCTTCGAGGTGTTCCATGCGCCGCGCGGCGATTGCGACGTTGACGCCTTCGCGCGCTAGTTCGAGCGCGACCGCCTTGCCGATGCCCATGCTGCCGCCGGTGATGAATGCGGCTTTTCCGTGGAGTTGCAGATCCATAACGATGAAAGGTGAGAGTCGGGATTGGAGAAAGGACCGGGTTGTGCGATCAGGACAACTGCATTTCGATGAGCGTCGGCCCGTCGGCATGCGCGAGTGCGTCGTCGAGCGCCTGCACCAGCGCTTGCGCCGTGCTCGCGCGCCCGGCCGGCACGCCATAGCCGCGCGCCAGCGCGAGCCAGTCGATCGGCGGGTCGTCCAGTTGCGTCAGGCGGCTGGCGTGCGGCGTGTCGGCCGGCAAGCCGCTGCGCGCGAGCTCCGTCTGCAGGATGCCGTAGCGTCGGTTCGATGCGATCAGCATCACGATCGGCAAACGCTCGCGCGCCATCGTCCACAGCGACTGGATCGTGTACTGCGCGCTGCCGTCCGACTGCAGCGCGAACACGCGGCGGTCGGGGCAGGCGACGGCGGCGCCGAGCGCCACCGGCAGGCCCTGGCCGATCGCACCGCCCGTGTTCGTCAGGATCGTGTGGCGACGGGCGCGCGCCGACGCGGTCACGAACGGATAGCCGCACGTACCGCCTTCGATCGATACGATCGCGTCGTCGGGCAACGCATTCGCGAGCACGCGGCCGACGGCCTGCGGCGTGAGCGGCCCGTCCTCCACGCGCCAGCGCTCGACGCGGACACCCTCGTCGTTCGTCGTCGTGCCGATACGATCGGCCAGCGCCACCAGCGCGTCGTCCGCCGCATCGCCCGGCGCCGCCAGCATCACGATGTCCTCGGGCCGCGCGAGTTCGCCCGGAATGCCTTCGTAGCCGAAGTAGGTGACAGGCGCGAGCGCGCCGGCCAGCACCACGCGCCGGCCGGCGAGCGCCGCCCGCGCCGGCTCGGGGAAATAAGGCAGGCGGTCGATGTCCGGCAGGCCGCCGCCGCGCTCCGCCCGCGCCGGAAAAGTCTCGCTGAAGCAGGTCGCGCCGGTTGCCGCCGCGATGCGCGCCGCCGCACGCTGCCCGCGTGCCGACAGTGCGCGGGCGCCCATCAGCAGGACGGTGCGCTGGTCGCCGAGCAGCAGATCGGCCACGCGTTCGACTCGAGCGGCATCGAACGACACCGTGGCCGGGCGAACGACGGCGGGCGCCGCCGCGCCACGCACCACGGCCGACTGGAGATCGACGGGCAGCACGAGGGTCGCGACGCCGCGCTGCGCGCCCATCGCGGCCGAAATCGCGTCGGCCGTATCCGTCGCGAGATCGGTATCGCGCGCCACGCTGCGATACCACACCGACACCGGACGGGCGAGCGATTCGATGTCGGACGTCAACGGCGCGTCGTACTTCAGATGCTCGCGCGTGTGATCGCCGACGATGTTCAGGATCGGCGTGCGGGCGCGGCGCGCATTGTGCAGGTTGGCAATGCCGTTCGCGTGGCCCGGCCCGAGGTGCAGCAGCGTCATCGCGGGCTTGCCGGCCATGCGGCCGTAGCCGTCCGCGGCGCCCGTGCACACGCCCTCGAACAGCCCGAGGATCGAGCGCATGCCCGCCACGGCGTCGAGTGCACCGACGAACGGCATCTCGGTCGTGCCGGGATTGGCAAAACAGACGTCGACGCCGGCGTCTCGCGCCGTCGCGAGCACGACACTCGCTCCGCTTCTTGCTTCGGTATCGCTGTCCGACTGGGGATTGTTCATGCGGCTGCTCGACGGGGTTGGCTGAAGTGTTTTTACTTTAATCCCGAATTACGGGATTTGTCAAACACACTCTCTTCGCTTTCACGCCCTGGAGAAGTCCACGTTTACCCGTAATTTGGCGAAAAATCCCCGTATTTTTGAGGTGAAAGCTCTATCCGACTACCATCACACATCGACATAATTCCCACATTTCGGAATTTCAATAAATTCACACATCCCCGCGATCGCTTCCGTGTAGCACACCGCCACCCTTCCCCCGCCCAATCTCGAAATTACGATTGCAAATGCCTCTCATTTGCATTAAATTGCCGCGCAAATGTACTGTTTGGAACACCGATGTCGGCGCGAGGCCGCCCGCCGTGCCCGAACGCGAAACACACCAAAAAGGGAGGAGTATGAGCAGGAGGAACTGGGCGGCCGCACCGATGGCCATCGTCGTCGGCACTGCCGGCATGGGCGCCGCCGACGCACAGGAAGCGGCGCTGCCGACCATCGAGGTGTCCGCGCAACGCGCGACGGCGCCGTTTCGCACGCGCGAATCGACGAGCGCGACGCGTAGCGAGGCGGACGTGATGGAGATTCCGTTCGCGGTCAGCAGCGTCGATACGAAGCTGATCCAGACGGTGGCCGCCACGCGCGGCGACGATCTTTACGACTGGGTCGCGGGCGTCTCGCGCCAGAACAACTTCGGCGGCCTGTGGGACAACTACGCGGTGCGCGGCTTCGCCGGCGACGGCAACACGTCCGGCACCGACTATCTGGTCAACGGCTTCTCGTGGAATCGCGGGATGAGCGTGCCGCGCGACACCGTCAACCTCGAGCGCATGGAAGTGCTCAAGGGGCCGGCGTCCGCGCTGTATGGCCGCGGCGATCCGGGCGGGATCATCAGCTACACGACGAAGCAGCCGCAATTCGCACGCGCGAACACCATCGGCGTGTCGGCCGGCAGCTACGGCGCATTGCGCCAGACGCTCGATTCGACCGGCCCCGTCACGAAATCGCTGGCGTACCGCTTCGTCGCGATGAACGAGAACAACGGCAGCTTTCGCGACACGGTGTCGAGCAAGCGCTACCTGTTCTCACCGTCGTTCACCTGGGACATCGGCGCCGACACGACGCTCCACTACGAGTTCGAGAGTGCGCGTCAGCGCGCGCCGCTCGATCGCGGCGTGCTCGCGGTCAACGGGCAGCTTGGCGCAATCCCCGCGTCGCGCTTCCTCGGCGAGCCGCGCGACGGCGACTACGACGTGCGCAACACGGGCCACCAGTTCACGCTCGAGCATCGCATCGATTCCAGCTGGTCGATCAATGCCGGCGTCGCGCAACGCAACACCGACCTGTCGGGGCGCTCGTCCGAAGCCTTCGCATTGCAGAAGGACGGCCGCACGCTGTGGCGCCGCTACCGGCAAGTCGCGTTTCACTCGAACGACCTGCAAGGCCGCCTCGAGACGGCCGGCTCGTTCCGCACGGGCGGCATCGGCCATACGCTCGTGATGGGCGTCGATGCGTACCGCTTCAACTACGACCAGTTCGTCACCCGCTCCACACCGACCGCCGCCGCGCCGTATGCGATCGACATCTTCGATCCGGTCTACGGCCAGCCCGCGCCGACGCCGCGCACCGCGACCAACCTGCTCGAACGCGACGACGGTCAAGGCGTCTACGCGCAGGACACGCTCGCGTTCGGGCCGCACTGGAAGATCCTGGCCGGGCTGCGCTGGGATCGCTTCCACCAGTCGATCGACAACCGCCTGAAAGGCGTGACGACGAGCCAGTTGCAGACCGCGGTGAGCCCGCGTCTCGGCGTCGTGTACGAAATGAGCCCGGCATTGTCGCTGTATGCGAACACCGCGTATTCGTTCCGGCCGAACAACGGCGCCGACGTCGGCGGCCGTGCGTTCGATCCCGAAAAGGGCCGCGGCTACGAAGCCGGCGCGAAATGGGCGGGCACACGCTGGCTCACGACCGTCTCGGCGTTCTACGTCACCAAGCGCAACGTGCTCACCGCCGATCCGGCCAATGCCGGCTTCTCGCGCGCGGCCGGCGAAGTGCGCAGCCGCGGCGTCGAATTCGAATGGAGCGGCGATCTCGGTCACGGCTTGCGCGGCATCGCCAACTTCGCGTACGTCGACGCCGAGGTCACGCACGATACCGTGCTGGCGCCCGGCTCGCGCCTCGTCGACGTACCGCGGTTGAGCGGCAGCGCGCTGCTCATGTACGAGACGACCCTGCCGTTCGCGGACAAGGCCGGCGCCGGTGCCGGCGTGATCTACGTCGGGCGCCGCGCGGGCAACACCGCCAACACGCAGGACGGCTTCGAGCTGCCGGCCTATGCGACCGTGCAACTCAACGGCTATCTTCAGGTCAACAAGCACCTGCGTGCGTCGGTCGTGCTGAACAACCTGTTCAATCGCACGACCTACGTCAGCTCGTACAACAGCCTGTGGGTCACGCCGGGCGCGCCGCGCAGCCTGTTCGCGTCGCTCGCGTACTCGTTCTGAGTCGACCGGGGCGGCTGACCGGCATCGCGCGTCAGCCGCCAACCACGAACCGCGCGCCCAGCGCGAGCAGCAGCGCCGGCGGCATCACGCACGCCCCGACCGCGAGGAACGTACGGAAACCGACCTGCAGCCGTTCGCGCCGGATCGCCGCCAGCCACAGAATCGTCGCGAGCGAACCGGTGACCGACAGGTTCGGGCCGAGATCCACGCCGATCAGGATCGCATCGACCACCGTTCGCGGACTGTGCGCGGCCTGGATCGTCGAGCTCGCGATCAGCCCGGCGGGCAGATTGTTGACCCCGTTCGACACCAGCGCGACCGCGACGCCCGCCGCCGCCGCGGCGACGTGCTCGCCGCTTTGCATCAGCGCGTGCAGCAGCCCCGTCAGGACGCGCACCGCGCCGGTCCGGTCGAGCGTCTCGACGACGACGAACAACCCCGCGACGAGCGGCAGCATGCTCCACGAAATTCCGCGAACGATCGGCATGCATGCCGCACGATCACGCATCGCCACGCACGCGACCGTGACGCCCCCCGCCAGTGCGGTCGGCAATCCAAGCGGGCAATCCAGGACCGATACCACCATCAGTGCGACGGCCGTTACCGCGATGCCCGCCAGCGCGATGCGGCCGCCGCGCGTCAGCGGCTGCACCGGCAGCCCCGACTCGCAACCGCCGGAAAGCGCACGTCGCTGCACGATCCGCAGCATGACGAACGTGCACGCGATCGATGCGACGGACGGCGCCGCGAAGTGCGCGAGCCATGGGCCGAGCGACGGCATGTGCGCGCCGTACAGCACCAGGTTCGCCGGATTCGAAATCGGCAGCACGAAACTCGCGGCATTCGCGACGAGCGCGCAGCTGTACAGCAGCGGCATCGGGTCGGCCTTCGCGCGGCGCGCGGCGGCAAGGACCGCGGGCGTCAGCACGACGGCGGTCGCATCGTTCGACAGGAACGCCGTGGTGACGACGCCGACCCCGTAGATCAGCGCGAACAACCGCCGCGACGAACCCTGCGCGAGATTGACGACGTGCGTCGCGACCCAGTCGAACAGCCCCTCGCGACGGGCCGCCTCGGACAGCAGCATCATGCCCGTCAGAAAGAGGTACACGTCGCCGCCCTTCGCGACGGCGTCCAGCGCCTGCGCGACGGGCAACAGGTTCAACACGACCAGCAGCAGCGCGCCGCTCACGGCCCAGATGGCCTCGGGCCAGCCGAACGGACGCGTGATGACGCCCGCGGTGGCGAGCGCGGAAATCAGCCAGGCAAGCGAAACAGGGTTCATGGGCAAGTCGACAAAGGCATGAGAATCGAAACGGCTTTCAAGACGACGTCGCCGACAAGTCGGCGGGTTTGCCGCACACGCTGCTCAACGAGCGCGCATGACCGAGCCACAGCGCGAGCGAGCCCGTCGACACGGCGCCCAGCACGACGAACGCGGCCGGATAGCCGACGTGCTGCGCGAGCACGCCGCCCAGCACCGGGCTGAGCGCCGCGCCGATACCCTGCGCGGTCGCGACGGCGCCCTGCCCGGCATTCACGCGGCCGGACCCATGCAGCAGGCGAACCACGAGCGCGGGCACGACCACGCTTTGCAGGCCGGCGCCGATACCGTCGAGCACCTGCACCGGCCACACGCCCGCTTCGCTCATCCACGCCGCGGCGACGACACCGCGCACCGGCAGCACGAGGTACGAGAACAGCAGCACCCGCCAGTAGCCGTGCGAGCGAATCAGCCGTGGCGCGAGCCAGGCCGCCGCGATCATCACGCACTGCGCGATGACGATGGTCTGTGCGGTGAACGCGCTCGGGTTGCTGCGCTGCGTGACGACGACACCCATCCCGTAGAGCGGCAGCATCGCGGCGTTGCCGAGATGAAACAGCGCGAGCGACGCACCGAGCAGAACCAGCGGCCGGTTCCCCGCCAGCGTGCGCAGACCGCCGACGCGCGACGCCGACGCCGCGTCGAACGCATGCGAATGCGCAGCATCCGTTCCCGGTGCGGCGGCAGGATCGAGACCACGTGCGCACGCATGATCGATCGCGTGCCCGGGAATCGCCAGCGTGCTCGCAATGGCGAGGACCGTGAACACGCCGATGAGCGCGAACACCGCATCGAATCCGACATGCCAGCCGAGCCATCCCGCGAGCGCAGCACCGGCGACGTTGCCGGCGTGGTTCGCCATCTGGTTGCGCCCGAACTGCCGGTCGAACCCCTGCCGCCGCACGATGCCGAGCGTCACGCCCGCGACGGCCGGCGCCAGCACCGCGCCGCTGACCGCCGCCAGGATCTGCGACGCCGCCACCGCCGGATAGCCGCGGACGAACATCAGCGCCAGCGACGCCAGTGCCGTCGCGGCGGCCGCGACGACGATCAGCGCCCGCTTGGCGCGCACCGCGTCGACGAGCGCGCCGGCCAGCGGCGTCGCGGCCATCGCGGCGAGCCCGGCCAGCGTCATGACCGTGCCGATCGCATCGGCGCCCCAGCCGCGCGACAGCAGGATGACGCCGATGAACGGGCCGATGCCGGCCTGCACGTCGGCCAGGAAGAAGTTGAGCGCTTCGAGCGCGCGTGCCGGCCTCACGGTCACCTCAGCGTCGCGCGCTCATTCGGCGTCCGCATCGACGAGTTCGGCGATCTCGCTCACGTCGAGCGTCGTGCCGTGCCGCGTGACGACGCCGTGCCCCCACGCCTGCACATGGATACCGGGACGCAGATAATCGTGCAGGGCGTCAGTCGCATGCGGCGGCACCCGCAGCGCGACGCCGCTCGTCAGCACCGCGCCGTTCAGCTCGCCTTTCGGGCCGTGCAGCGCGAACGCGACTTCGCCGCTCGCTTCCATCGGTTCCCGTGCAGCGTGCGTCGGCTTCGGCGGCGCGGCGTGCGCGGGCCCGTCGTCGACGATGTCGACGCCGTCGCGCCCGGTCAGTTGCACGGCCGCGATCATCGCCGCGCGCCGCGGCTTGACGCCCCGCACGCGGATGCGGTCGCCGACCGCGACATGGCGCGCCAGTTCGCGGCCCAGATGCGGCGGCACGTGAACCTGCAGGTCGCCGTTCAGGATCAGGCCGTCGATTTCTCCGTGCGGGTCGAGCAGGAACTGCGTGACGCGGCCGCGCGTTTCGGGAAGACAAGCGGGATCGATCCAGTGCATGGCAGGACTCCTTTCGATGGATGGGAGAACAACGTCGCGCGATCAGCGCGCGACATCGTCATGAAGATTCACGACATGGCCGCCGTGCCACGCCGGTAGTCGCAGGTGGTATTCACGTCGATCATCCGCGCGCGGCGCCGGCGGCACCTGCGCGACACTGACCGTTGCGACGGCAACGAGCGCGGCGTAGAGCGTGCGATACGACCGGCGAGCGGCGGCGCGGCACGGCGGCCGCGCTCGGACGACAGGCAGGCAGGCAGGGCTTCATGACGGCTCCGGCGACGGGTTGCGATGCATCGATATTTGCAACACCCGTGCCAACCCGGGAAGCACCGCGTGGCCGTGCACCGGACGGCGACGCACACCAAAACTGTCGGATTTCCCGACATGTCGCCTCACCGGATGTCGTCGATCCCGACAGTCGAAACCGCGCGATCAGTCGTCGCGCTCGATCCCGAGATTCGCCATGCGCGCATAGAGTGACTGGCGGCCGATCCCGAGCTGCCTTGCGGCTTCCGCGCGATTGCCGTTCGCGCGCTCGAGCGCATGCACGATCGCCGCGCGCTCGACGGTCGCCAGCGCCTCGGGCAGCGGCATGTCGAGCAGGTGGGCCGGCACCGCATCGGCGCCCAGCTGGCGTGCCGGCACGACGGCTAGGCCGAGATCGGCCGCGCTGACGGCCGGCCCGGGGGCGAGCGCGGCCGCCCGCTCCATCACGTTGCGCAGTTCCCGGACATTGCCCGGCCAGCGATGATCGAGCAGTGCGCGCTGGGCGTCGTTCGTCAGGTGCAGCGAGCGCGTGCCTGCCGCGTTGCCCAGGAAATGCGCGGCCAGCGGCAGGATGTCCGCCACACGCTCCGCGAGCGGCGGCAGGTGCAGCGGAATGACGTTCAGCCGATAGAAGAGATCTTCGCGGAACGTGCCGTTCGCGACGGCCGCGGCGAGGTCGCGGTGCGTCGCCGCCACGACGCGAATGTCGATCGCCGTCGCGCGATCCGCGCCCAGCGGCACCACCTGGCGCTCCTGCAGCGCACGCAGCAGCTTGGCTTGCATCGCGGCGGGCATGTCGCCGATCTCGTCGAGAAAGAGCGTCCCGCCGTCGGCCTCGACGAGGCGCCCCGCGCGATCGGCATGCGCCCCCGTGAACGCGCCGCGACGATGCCCGAACAACTCGCTTTCGAGCAGATCGGCCGGGATGGCCGCGCAGTTGACGGCGACGAACGGCCCCGCATGCCGGGCCGATGCGGCATGCAGCACGCGGGCCGCCACCTCCTTGCCCGTGCCCGTCTCGCCGGTCAGGAGCACGGTCGCGTCGCTCATCGCGGCCCGGCCGATCTGCTTTTGCACGTCGCGCATCGCCGCGCTCACGCCCAGCAACCGCGGTCGGTCCGCTGCAGGTTCGCCCGCGAAACCGCCGCCGGATGGCGCCGGCGCGGGCGGCTGATGCGCCGACACGATGCGTTCGAGCAGTTGCGCGATGTCGCGACGCCCGATCGGCTTCGTCAGGTGATCGAATGCGCCGAGCCGCATCGCTTCGATCGTGTTGTCGCTGGTCGCATGGGCCGTCAGCATGACGACCGGGATCGCGGCCAGGGCGGAATCGTCGCGCAGTTGCGCCAGCACGGCCAACCCGTCCAGATCCGGCAGACGGAAATCCAGAAAGACGCATTCGATGTCGCCGCCGTCGCGCAGCGCACTCAGTGCCGCCCGGCCGGATGCGGCCTCGACGGCTCGATGACCGAGATCGGCGAGCGTTTCGGCGAGGCTGTCGCGAAAGGCCGCGTCGTCGTCGACTATGAGGATGTTTGCCATGGAATTTCAATCACGAATGCGGCACCCCCGTCGAGGCGCGCGTGCCCGCCGTGCGCCGCCGCCACTTCGCGGACGACGGCAAGACCGAGGCCCGTGCCATCCGCGCGGCCTGTCACGAAAGGCTCGAAAATCCGCTCGCGCTGCGCAGCCGGCACGCCGGGGCCGCTGTCCGATACGGTGATGCGCAGCCAGTCGCGCCCGGCGAACGCGCGCCGCTCGGCGGCGAGCGTGACCGCGCCGCCGTCGCCTGCATGGTGCAGCGCGTTGAGCAGCAGATTGTCGAGCGCCCGCCGCATCTGGTCGGGATCGAAAGCGGGAAAATCCGACGGCCGCGCGAGCCGTTCGCCCTGCGTCGCGAGCGACAGCGTCAGGTCGATCGCTTGCCGCTGCGCCAGCTCGCGGTGCGCGTCGACGACCTGCGCGAGCCACGCGTCGACGTCGACACGCGTCGCATGCGGGCGCACCGGCTGCGTCAGCGCGAGCAGGCTCGACAATTGCGCATCGATGCGCTCGATCTGCGCGAGGATCACGCGCAGCGCGTCCTGCTGCCGCCGGCCGTCGCCGGCCAGCGCGTTTTCCGCCTTCAGCCGCATCGCGCCCATCGGATTGCGAATCTCGTGCGCGACTTGCGCGGCAAGCTTGCCCAGCATGCCGAAGCGCTCGGCCTGCGCGAGGCGCGTGCGCAGTTCGTCGGCCTGCCGTTGCAGCAGGTCCGCGCGCCGCGCCCGCTCGTTGAACGCATCGATGACGCGGTCGAGATCGGGTTCGCCGACGTACGGCAGGTGATGCTCGCGACCGTCGGGCCCCAGCCCGCTCTCGATCCGCGCGAGATTACGCTTCCAGCGGCGCAGCGCCACGGCCAGCGCCGCCGCGATCGCCAGAATCACGGCGAGCACGGCCGCGAGGCCCGTGGCCAGCAGCTCGCCGTGCCGGCCCAGCGGCGGGCGCGCACGTGTGAGCATCCACACGAACAGCCCCGATCCGCCGCGTACCGGGCAGGCCGCCGCGATCACGGCATCCTGCGCGCCTTCGACGACGTTCGCCGTCTCGGCATGGGTCGCGGCCGCGGCACGCAGCGTGCGGAGGATCAGCGGCGTTTCCGCTTCCGGAACGTCGCGTTTGACGCCGCTGCCCTGGTAAGTGGGAAAGGAATACGCGAGAAAACCGCTCGCCGCGGGGGCGGCGCCGGGCATCCAGAATCCGCCTTCCATATCGGGCGCACGCGAGAGCACGATGTCGAGGATCGCGTGCATCAGCTCCGGGGCAGGCCCGGCGCCCGCCGACGCCAAAGACGCGCCGTAACGCGACGCCACCGCTTCGCAGGCCGACGCGCCGGCGGCCTTCGCGCTGGCCACCTGCTGGCTCTCGGCGGAACTCGCCGTGACCCAGACGACCGCGACCAGCGTCGCGCACAGCGCCGCGACGAGTGCCCAGAGCATGACGAGTTGGGAGGAGAACGACGGACGCTTCATCGGATCGGGCTGGCGGTCGAGGACGACAGAATAGCGTATTGCCTGTCATGCGCAGCCGCCACGGCTGCGACGCATCGCACCGACGGCCCGCCGGGCCGGATCGGCAACGGCTCGCCGTGGAAAGCCGCGCGAAAGCCCCGGGCGCTAGACTGCCCTCGGTCCAGCGTCCCGCCCGACACTTCCCCGTCGAGCCCCCATGCGCGCCCGTTCCGTTCGAACCTTGTCCTCCGTCCCGTTCGCCGTCGGCACACTCGTCGGCACGGCCTCCGCCAGCCATGCATGCGAAGTGCCGCCGCCCGTGCGGACGATCGACCCGCCCGGCTACTACGACGACCCCGCCGGCCATGCGCGCGACGTGAAGCCGATGCGCGACCGACACGGCTTCGTCACCGCCGGTTCGACCGCGACACCACGTCGATCCACACCGCCAGCACGAGCACCGCGCCCTTGACGATCATCTGCCAGTACGCGTCGACGTCCAGCATCGACATCCCGTTGTCGAGGCTCGCCATCACGAGCGCGCCGATCAGCGCGCCGTAGACCGTGCCCGACCCGCCGCGCATCGACGTGCCGCCGATGAAGCACGCGGCGATCGCGTCGAGTTCGCCCATCGAGCCGGCGGACGGCGACCCGGCCGCGAGCCGCGCCGTGTTGACGAGGCCGGCAAACGCGCACATCAGCCCCATCAGCGCGAAGATCACGAGCTTCACGCGATCGGTGTCGACGCCCGACAGCCGCGTCGCCTCCAGGTTCGAACCCACCGCATAGATACGCCGGCCGAACACGGTCTGCGTCGCGATCCACGAGAACACGCCGAGCAACACGAGCAGCAGCAGCACGGGCACCGGAATACCGCCGTAACGATCGAGCGTCGCGACGAAGGCGAACAGCACCGCCCCGGCGCCGACGATCTTCGCGACGTCCTGCCACAACGGGGCGACCGCGAGCCGGTAGCGCCGCCGCGTGCCGCGCTGCCGCACCACCAGCAGCGTCGCGACCGCGAACAGCAGGACCGCGAGGCCGTCCCCGGCCAGGCGCGGCAGATAGCCCTGCCCGATGAACACGAAGCCGTCCGACACGGGCGCGATCGTCGAGCCGCCCGTCACGCCGAGCAGGATGCCGCGAAACGCGAGCATCCCGCCGAGCCCGACGATGAACGACGGCACGCGCCGATAGGTCGACCACCAGCCGTTGAAAAGCCCGATCAGCACGCCGAGCGCGAGCACGGCCGGAACCGTCGCCGCAACGGGCCAGTGGCGGTTGACGTCGAGGATCGCGGCGACGCCGCCAAGCAGCCCGAGCAGCGAGCCGACCGACAGGTCGATCTCGCCCGCGATGATGACGAACACCATGCCGCACGCGAGCATGCCGGTGATCGACATCTGCCGCAGCAGATTCGATACGTTGCGCGGCGTGACGAACGCGCCGTCCGTCAGCACCGAGAAGAACGCCCAGATCGCGACGACCGCGAACAGCAGCGCGAGCACCTTGTAGCGCGTGAAGACATGGCGCAACGCCAGCCGCGGCGCGCGGCCGTCCGGACGACGCGCGTCCGCATCCGGCGCCGCCGGGGTCGAGGAAGAAAGTTCGGAATTCATATCGCACTCGCTGCGGTGGGTTCGGCGGGCAGCCGCGCGGGCTTCAGCGCGGCGCCGAGAATCTGTTCCTGCGTGAGGCCCTGGTTGACGAAATCGCCGCGCAACTCGCCTTCGCCGATCACCAGCACGCGATCGGCCAGGCCGAGCACCTCCGGCAGTTCCGACGACACGACGATCAGCGCGACGCCGCGCTTGGCCAACGCGAAGACGAGCCGGTAGATCTCGGCCTTCGCGCCCACGTCGACGCCGCGCGTCGGCTCGTCGAGGATCAGCACCTGCGGCTCGGTCAGCAGCATCTTCGCGAGCACCGCCTTCTGCTGATTGCCGCCCGACAGGCTCGCGATCGACTGGAACGGATGCGCGGCGCGCACCGACAGCCGCTGCATCTCGGTGCGGATCGCGTCGAGCTCGGCGGCCGCGTCGATCCGCCCGCGCGCAGCGAAGCGCTGCAGCACCGCCAGCGTGATGTTGTGGCCGACGCCGAGCTGCGGCACGATGCCGTGGCGCTTGCGGTCCTCCGGCACCATCGCGATGCCGGCGCGGATCGCGTCGGCCGGCGAGCGGATCGACAATGGCCGGCCGTTCATCGTCACGCTCGCCGTGCACGCGCCCGGATACGCGCCGAAGATCGCCTGCATCAACTCGGTGCGGCCCGCGCCGACGAGTCCGGCCACGCCGAGAATCTCGCCGCGCCGAACGCTGAACGACACGTCGTCGACGCGCTTGCGGCGCGCGTTCGTCACGTCGCGGCAGGTCACGTGGCGCACGTCGAGCACGACGTCGCCGATCTCGTGCGGCTCGCGCGGATACAGGTCGCGGATCTCGCGGCCGACCATCATCGCGATGATGCGGTCGGTGGTCAGCGCGGCCATCGGCTCGGTCGCGACATGACGTCCATCGCGGATCACGGTGACCGTGTCGCATACGGCCGCCACCTCGTCGAGCTTGTGCGAGATGTAGACGCACGCGACGCCGCGGCGCTTCAGGTCGCGCACGATGTCGAGCAGGATGCGCGTCTCCGACGCGCTCAGCGACGACGACGGTTCGTCGAGGATGAGCAGCTTCGCGTGCTTGTTCAGCGCCTTCGCGATCTCGATCAACTGCTGGTGGCCGCCGCCGTAGTTCATCACCGGCTGCGCGACGTTGATCGTGTCGATCCGCAATTCGTGCAGCAGCTCCTCGGCGCGCCGGACCATCGCCGCGAAGTTCATGCGCCCGCCGGGCAGCGTGATCTCGTTGCCGAGGAAGATGTTCTCGGCCACCGACAGCTCGGGCACGAGCATCAGCTCCTGGTGGATGATCGCGATGCCCGCGCGCTCGGTGTCGCGCACGCCGGAGGCCGCGAGCGGTGCGCCTTCCCAGCGGATCTCGCCGTCCCACGTGCCGTGCGGGTACACGCCCGACAGCACCTTCATCAGCGTCGACTTGCCCGCGCCGTTCTCGCCGCACAGCCCGACGCATTCGCCGGGCCGCACGGTCAGGTCGATGCCGTCGAGCGCCTTCACGCCGTCGAATGCCTTGACGATGCCGCGCATCGTCAGCAAGGGTTCCGTCATTCGTTCATGCCTCGCAGTAAGCGCGGCCGCCGTCGCGGTGACCGCGCGTCGCGCCCGTCGTACGCTTACTGGCTCGCCAGTTGGGCCTGGGTATAGAAGCCGTCCTTCACGACGACGTCGACGTTGCGCTTGGTCAACAGCGTCGGCTGCAGCAGCACTGTATCGACCTTCTTCTTGCCGTTGTCGTATTGCGCGTTGAACGCGGGCTTCGTGCCCTTCGCGAGATCGACCGCGAGCTTCGCGGCTTCGCTCGCGATCAGCTTCAGCGGCTTGTAGACGGTCATCGTCTGCGTGCCGGCGATCACGCGCTTGACCGCGGCCAGATCCGCATCCTGCCCGGACACCGGCACCTTGCCGGCCAGATGCTGCGCGGCGAGCGCCTGGATCGCGCCGCCGGCCGTGCCGTCGTTCGACGCGACGATCGCGTCGATCTTGTTGTTGTTCGCGGTCAGTGCGTCCTCGACGATCCGCAGCGCGGTCGACGCGCTCCATTCGGGCACCCACTGCTGGCCGACGACCTTGATGTCGCCGCGGTCGATCGCGGGCTTGAGCACCTTCAGTTGTCCTTCGCGCAGCATCTTCGCGTTGTTGTCGGTCGGCGCACCGCCCAGCAGGAAATAATTGCCCTTCGGCTTCGCGTTGAACACGCCCTGCGCCTGCAGCTCGCCGACCTTCTCGTTGTCGAACGAGATATAGGCGTCGACGTCCGCGTCGAGGATCAGGCGATCGTACGACACGACCTTGATGCCGGCCTTGCGCGCTTCGGCGACGACGTTGCCGAGCGTCTTCGAGTTGAACGGCACGATCACGATCACGTCGACGCCGCGCGAGATCAGGTTCTCGATCTGCGAAATCTGCCGCTCCTCGCTTGCATCGGCCGACTGCACCGACACCTTCGCGCCGAGCTTCGTCGCGGCCGCGACGAAATAGTCGCGATCGCGCGACCAGCGCTCGACGCGCAGGTCGTCGATGCAGAAGCCGATCTCGGGCTTGTCCTTGCTCGCGTGCGCGAGCGGCGTGCCCAGCGCGAGCATGGCCAGCGCGGCGGCGCCGGCAAGCGAACTCAATACGGTACGACGCGTCACGGATTTCATGTCTCCACTCCTTGTTATGGAACCACCTCACGAACCGCGGGCGGCTGCCGGATTGCACCGCCCGCATCGAGTCACGGCAACGTGCGTCACGCGCCCGTCGCAAACACCGGTTCGAGCGCACGATACAGCGCGCGAAACGTCGGCCGCCGCACGTCGCGATACCACGCGTGCCGCGCGGGATCGGGCTCGCGCACCGCGACGACCGGCGGCTGCGGACACACGTCGGCGAGCGCCGCATCCGGTTCGAGCGCGAGATGCGCGAGGCGCGCGGCGCCGAGCGCCGGCCCCACCTCGCCGCCCGCGCGCAGCGTTAACGCACGGCCGCTCAGGTCCGCGAGCATCTGCGTCCAGTACGCACTGCGCGAGCCGCCGCCGATCACGGTGATGCCGTCGGGCGCGAGCCCGGCCGCATGCAGCGCGTCGATGCCGTCGAGCAGCGCGAAGCCGACGCCTTCGAGCGTCGCGTTCGCGAGATCCGCGCGCCGCGTGTCGGGCGTGAGCCCATAAAACACGCCCTTCGCGTTCACGTCGTTGTGCGGCGTGCGCTCGCCGCTCAGGTACGGCAGGAACCACGGCCGGCTCGCGCGTGCGTTCGTTTCCGCATCGTCGAGCAGCGCCGCGACGCCGTCGTAACCGGCCAGTTGCGCGGTGAAGTCGACGCAGCCGGCCGCGTTCAGCATCACGGACATCAGGTGCCACGTGCCCGGCAGCGCATGACAGAAGCTGTGCACCGCCGATTCGGGATTCGCGCGGAACCCGTCCGACACCGCGAAATACACGCCCGACGTGCCGAGCGACAGCAGCGCGTCGCCGGGCCGCACGATTCCGACACCCACCGCGCCGGCCGCGTTGTCGCCGCCGCCGGCCACCACCGGGATCTCGCGCAGGCCGAGCGCCCGTGCGACGGCCGGCAGCAGCGTGCCGGTGATGCGATTGCCCTCGAATACGGCCGGCATCTGCGCGCGCGACAGCCCGCAGGCGGCGAGCAACGTGTCGTCGTAGTCGCGCTTCGCGACGTCGAGCCACAGCGTGCCGGCGGCGTCCGACGGATCGGTCGCGAACGCGCCGGTCAGCCGGTAGCGCAGATAATCCTTCGGCAGCAGCACGTAGGCGATGCGCGCGAACACGTCGGGCTCGTGACGGCGCACCCACAGCAGCTTGGGCGCCGTGAAGCCCGGCATCGCGATGTTGCCGGCCACCGTGCGCAGCGCGGGCGCGAGCCGTTCGAGTTCCTCGCACTCGGCATCCGCGCGGCCGTCGTTCCACAAGATCGCGGGGCGCAGCACGTCGCCGTGGGCATCGAGCAGCGTCGCGCCGTGCATCTGTCCGGTCAGGCCGAGTGCATCGATGTCGCGCGGGTCGATGCCGGCAGTGCGCGCATCCGACACGAGTGCGGCGAGCGCGCCGCATGCGGCGTCCCACCAGTCGCGCGGCGCCTGCTCGGACCAGCGCGGCTGCGGCCGGCTCACCGCGAGCGCGCGGCTCGCGCTCGCGCGCACCGCGCCGTCGCGGTCGAGCAGCACCGCCTTCACGCCCGACGTGCCGAGATCGAGTCCGATGTACATGGCGTCAGCGCAGCCCGTAGATCGCCTGGTTCACGATGTTCTCGAGCCGCTCCTGCGCGCCGCTTGCATGCCGCGGGTCCACGCCCCGCGCGAGCGCGTCGGCCGCCAGCGACTCCAGCGTATAGCCGCCCGACAGGATCTTGCGGCCGAACTCGCTGTCCCACTGCGCGTAGCGCTGCCGGCGCAGTGCGTCGAGCCGGTCGTTCTCGACCAGCACCGCCGCGCGTTCGAGCGCGAGCGCGAGCACGTCGATCGCGCCGACGTGGCCGTAGAACAGGTCTTCCGGATCGATGCTCTGGCGCCGCACCTTGGCGTCGAAGTTCATCCCGCCGGTCGTGAAGCCGCCGTGGCGCAGGATCTCGTAGAACGCGAGCGTCAGTTCCTCGACGCTGTTCGGGAACTGGTCGGTGTCCCAGCCGTTCTGCGGATCGCCGCGGTTCGCGTCGACGCTGCCGAACACGCCGAGCGCGAATGCGTTCGCGATCTCGTGATGGAACGAATGGCCCGCGAGCGTCGCGTGATTCGCCTCGATGTTCACGCGGATTTCGTTCTGCAGCCCGTACTGCACGAGGAAGCCGTGCACCGTCGCCACGTCGTAGTCGTACTGATGCTTGGTCGGCTCCTGCGGCTTCGGCTCGATCAGCAGCGCGCCCTTGAAGCCGATCCGGTGCTTGTGCTCGACGACCATCGACAGGAAGCGGGCGAACTGGTCGCGCTCGCGCTTCAGGTCGGTATTGAGCAGCGTCTCGTAGCCTTCCCGTCCGCCCCACAGCACGTAGTTCTCGCCGCCGAGCCGGTGGGTCGCGTCGAGCGCATGGCGCACCTGGGTCGCGGCCCACGCGAACACGTCGGGGTTCGGGTTCGTCGCGGCGCCGGCCGCGAAGCGCGGGTGCGAAAACAGGTTCGCGGTCCCCCACAACAGCCGCACGCCAGTTGCCTGCTGACGCTCGGCGAGATAGTCGACCATCCGCGCGAAATTGGCCGCGTATTCGCGCAGGCTGTCGCCTTCCGGCGCGACGTCGGTGTCATGGAACGTATAGAACGGCGTGCCGAGCTTCGTGAAGAACTCGAATGCGGCGTCGGCCTTCATCCGCGCGCGTTCGAGCGCGTCGCCGGGCTGTTGCCACGGCCGTTGAAACGCGCCCTGCCCGAAGATGTCGTGACCCGGCCACACGAACGTGTGCCAGTAGCAGACCGCGATGCGCAAATGCTCGGCGAGCGTCTTGCCCAGCACGCGTCGCTCGGGGTCGTAATGGTGATAGGCGAGCGGGTTGTCCGACTGCGGCCCTTCGTAGCGAATTGCGGGAATGTGTTCGAAATACGACATGGCGTCTCCGTGCAGGTTCTTGTTGCAGCGCAACGCACGTCGGGACGACGCACGCGGCCGAATTCGTTGGCTGGATCGTGCCCGCACGCCTGCCGGCCGGCAATTGCGAAATTGCGCAGCACGCTTGATGTTTCTTGCCAGCCGCGTTCGCGCGGCGCACGTTCCGTCCTACAATCGCCGTACACCGAACCACCGCGCGCCGCCCCCGCGATCGCGCCCCGGAGACAACGGCACGGCGCCCCGATGCGCTCACCCGACACCGAGATGACACGCGCCCCATCCGCCCAGACACCGCACCGCATCGCGCTGCTGTTCAACGCGAACAAGGTCTACGACCGCGAGATCATCAGCGGCATCGGCCAGTATCTGCACACGACGCGCGTCGTGTGGGATCTCTTCCTCGAAGACGATTTCCGCTGCCGGCTCACCGGGATCGAGCGTTTCGACGGCGACGGCATCATCGCGGACTTCGACGACCCCGCCGTCGCCGACGCGCTCGCCGGTTCGCCGCTGCCGATCGTCGCGATCGGATCGTCGTACGAGGATCCGGCGCAATACCCGGAAGGCGTCCCATATATTGCGACGGACAACCCGAAGCTCGTGTCGCTCGCCTACACGCACCTGATCGGGGCGGGACTCGCGCATTTCGCGATGTACAGCCTGCCGGTCGCGCAGGAGAACCGCTGGGCGCAGCAGCGCGAACTGGCGTTCGACCGGCTCGCGCGTGCGGATGGGCTCGATGCGCCGATCTACCGCGGGCTGTCGACGAGCGCGTCGGGCTGGAATCACGCGATCGAACAACTGGTCGGCTGGCTGCATGCGCTGCCGAAGCCGGTCGGCGTGATCGCGGTGACCGACGCGCGTGCGCGGCACCTGCTGCAGGCGTGCCTGATCGCCGGCATCGCGGTGCCGGAACAGGTGGCGATCATCGGTATCGACAACGATCCGCTCACGCGCACGCTCACGCGCATTCCGTTGTCGTCGGTGATCCAGGGCACCGAGGAAATGGGCCGCACCGCCGCGCACCTGCTGCACCGGATGCTGCGCGGCGCGCGCTTTCCCGGGCAGCGCATTCTCGTGCCGCCGGTCGGCATCAACGTGCTCGAATCGACACGCCATCAGCCGCTCGCGAGCCCGCACGTGATGCGTGCCCGGCATTTCATCCGCCAGTACGCGTGCCAGGGCATCAAGACCGAACAGGTCGCCGACTATGTCGGCGTATCGCGCTCGCTGCTCGAGGAGCACTTCCGGCGCGAACTGCAGCGCACCGTGCACCAGGAGATCCTGCGCCACAAGCTCGAAGCCGCGCAGGCGCTGCTCGCCAGCCGGCAGGCGTCGAGTGCCGAAGTCGCGATCCGTTGCGGGTTCACGTCGCTTCAGTACATGTACGCGGTATTCAGGCGCGAACTCGGCTGCACGCCGCGCGAATATCAGGAACGCGCGGCCGCCACGAACTGACGCCCGCCGCCCATCCGACATCCACTCATGCATATCGATACCGATTCCTCATACCTGACGCCCGGCGTGGCGCGCGTGCATGCCGAACCGTGGGGCGCGTTGCCCGACGGCGAGCCAGTGCGGCGCTATACGCTGCGCAACGCGCACGGGATGCGCGTCGTCGTCAGCGACCTCGGCGCGACCGTCGTGTCGTGGCTCGCGCCCGACCGCACGGGGCGCTTTGCCGATATCGTGCTCGCGCACGACACGCCGGCCGAGTACCTCGAATCCGGGGTCTATCTCGGCGCGACGATCGGCCGATGGGCGAACCGGATCGCCGGCGCGCGCTTCACGCTCGACGGCGTCGACTACCTGCTCGACCGCAACGAGAACGGCAACCTGCTGCACGGCGGCGCGAACGGTTTTCATCGCGCGCGGTGGGACGTGCTCGACGATAGCGGCGGGCTGACGCTGCGGCTCGATTCGCCGGAAGGCGACGCGGGATTCCCCGGCAACGTGAGCGTGCAGGTTCGCTACACGCTCGACGACGACGGTACGCTGACGATCGACTATACGGGGTGGACCGATGCGCCGACGCCGCTGAACCTGACGAATCACAGCTACTTCAACCTGAACGGGCGCGCAGGCAGCGACGTGCGCGGCCATCTGCTGCACATCGACGCCGACGCGTTCCTCGAAGTGGACGATGCGCTGATCCCGATCGGGACGGCCGACGTGACGGGCACGGCGTTCGATTTCCGGCAAAGCGCGCCGCTCGGCGCGCGCCTCGACTGGCCGCATGCGCAACTGGCGCGCGCACGCGGCTTCGATCACTGCTTCGTCGTGGGCAACGGCGCACGCGAGGTCCGGCCCGTCGCACGGGTCTACGATCCGGAGAGCGGCCGCGAGTTGATCGTGTCGACCGATCAGCGCGGCCTGCAGCTCTATACGGGCAACTACCTCGACGACGTGCGCGTGAGCGGCGGCACGCGGTGCGCACGACACGCGGCGCTGTGCGTCGAGGCGGGCGGCTTTCCGGATCAGGTCAACATGGACGGCCTGCGCGACGAAGCGATCGTGCGTCCGGGCGACGTCTATCGGCAAACCACCCGGTATCGGGTGGGGGTTCAGGCATAGGCCGCGCGCAGGACGCGCGAGCCGCGTCGTCGCGCGTCAGGCGGCGTCGGCGTCGCGCCGGGCGACTACCGCTCCGCCACGGCATGCGGGCCATCGTGGCGGCTGATCGCCCTCCGGTTCGCATCATCTCGATGCCGATCCGGCGACGGCCCCGTGGTTGCCTAATCGCGCTGGGCCAGGGCAGCGGAAAAGAAATCGGTCACCATGCGCACGCGAGCCGGCACATACCGGCGTTTCGGCCAGACGAGGCTGATGTCTCTCGCTTCTTTCAAAAATTCGTCGAGAACAGTGACGATGCCGGCATGCTGGAGTTCGTCGGTAAGCGAAGCCCGAGTGAAGAGACCGATTCCGACACCCGCCAGCACACCCGCCCGAATCGTTTCGACGCTGTTCGACGACAAGTTGCCGCGAACGGTCACGCTGAAGTCGCCGGCGGGGCCGACGAACGGCCAGTTGGCGGCCGATTCCGAAAGGCCACCATACAGAAGGCAATTGTGATCGACGAGTTCGTCAGGCGTCTTCGGAATGCCATGGCGCTCGAAATAGTCCCGGGAGCCGACGCAAACGAGGCGCGTGCTTGCCACGCGTTTGACGACAGCGTCGGCATCGTCGACTCGGCCGACTCGAATGGCGAGATCGATGCGATCTTCCACCATGTCCCGCACGAAGTCCGAGAGAACGAGATCGACCCGAAGCCCGGGACTCGATGCCAGCAAGTCCGGGATCAGCGGAAGAACGTGCAGGCGGCCAAAGGTCGAAGGCGTCGCGATCCTGACCAGGCCCGTGACATCGAGCGTGCTGCTCGTCATCTCGCTGTCGGCTTCGTCGAACTCGTCGACGAGCGGCTTCATGCGATCGTAATAGCGCTGCCCCTGATCCGTCAGCGTGACACTCCGAGTGCTGCGGTTCAGCAGCATGACGCC
This sequence comes from Burkholderia sp. MSMB1078WGS, assembly GCF_001528895.1. Lineage (NCBI taxonomy): Bacteria > Pseudomonadati > Pseudomonadota > Betaproteobacteria > Burkholderiales > Burkholderiaceae > Burkholderia > Burkholderia sp. MSMB1078WGS. The sequence goes on from NZ_LPDI01000071.1 coordinate 152,800, forward strand.
GAGGCGTTTCTCGAGCGAACCGACCGCCTTGCTGACGGCCGACTGCGAGTGGCCGGTTCTACGCGCCGCAGCCGAGAATCCGCCTGCGTCGACAACGGCGATGAAGGCGCCGACTTCGTCCAATCGATCCATTGCAGCCCCTGGCGAAACCGCTCGTTTCCGCGCACGGATCGCTCACGTTGAAGTGCGAGCGATTCTAGCAAGAAATAGCGCTTATGAAGATTCGCCCGATTATCATTCGCGGCGCAGACCGTTACGCTTTCTTCCGTCACCCCCAATACACGGAAGATTCCAATGACTTCTCTCGTAGGCAAGGTCGCCGTCGTCAGCGGCGGCACAACCGGTATCGGTCTCGCGATCGCGCAGCGCTATGTGGCCGAAGGTGCGCACGTATTCATTTTCGGGCGCCGGCAGGCCCAACTCGACGCGGCCGTCGAGCGGATCGGACGCAATGTCACGGCCATCCAGGCCGACGCGGCGAATCTCGACGATCTCGAACGCGTCGCGTCGGCGGTCAGGGCCGACAAGGGCGCGATCGACATCGTCGTGTCGAATGCGGCGTTGGTCGAGCAGGCGTCGATCGATACCCTGACCCCGGAACATTTCGACAGGACGTTCGACCTCAACGCCCGTGCTCCCGTCTTTCTGGTGCAGAAGCTCCTGCCGCTCATGACGAATGGCGGATCGATCATTCTGGTTTCGTCAGCCATGCACGTGATGGGCATTCCGGGTCACACAGCCTATGCGGCGACGAAAGCGGCCTTGCGTTCGTACGCGCGCACCTGGGCCGCCGAGTTCAAGAATCGCGGCATTCGGGTCAACACGCTGAGCCCGGGCGTCACCGACACGCCGATGCTCGACTCGCAGGTAACGAATGCGCAGGAGCGTCAGTCCCTCGTCGACATGTACCTGAACATGATCCCCATCGGCCGGCTCGCGCAGCCCGAGGAGATGGCGAACGCGGCCGTGTTCCTTGCATCCGATCAAAGCGTGTACATGACAGGCGCGGACCTGATGATCGACGGCGGCGTCGGTCAGGTTTGAGGCTCACCGGCATCGCGCGGCCGTCGACCGCGCGCTGCCGGCGTCCAACCGCCGACGCTCAATTCCAAGCATGGCGCGCCGGGCGCACGCCGTTCAGGTAGTAGTTGCCGACGAGGTGATATTTCCAGCGCACCGGATCGTGCAGCGTATGTGTGCGCGCGTTGCGCCAATGCCGGTCGAGATTGTGCTCGGCGAGCGTCGACTGCGTGCCGGCCAGCTCGAACAGCTTCTCGCCGGCGAGCAGCGCGACCTCGGTCGTCAGCACCTTCGCTTCGCCGACCGCGACGGACGCGCGCGCGACATCGTCTTCGGTCACGTCGCCCTTTGCCGCGATCTCGTCGAGCGTGCGCGCCGCACGCTCGAGCAACGCGTCGGCCGCATGCAGCTGGATGTGCAGGCGGCCGATTTCGCGAATCGTCAGCGGATCGTCCGCTGCCCGCTCGACGCCGCTGTCGACCCACGGCCGCGTGCGGGTTCGCACGAACGCGAGCGTATCGTCGATGGCCGCCTTCGCGATACCCGCGTCGATCGCCGCCTGGATGATCTGCGACAGCGGACCGTTGAGCGTCGGCACGTCCGACACGCGCTGCGCGGGCAGCACGTGCGACGCCGGGATGCGCACCGCATCGAGCACGACCGTGCCGCTCGCGGTCGTGCGCTGCCCGAATCCCGACCAGTCGTCGATCACGGTCAACCCCGGCGTCGGTTGCGGCACGTACGCGAGCCATGCCTGGCGCGCGTCGTCGAGCCCGAGCACCGGCACGTAATGCGCAAACAGCGCACCGGTCGAATAGAACTTCGTGCCGTCGACGACGTAGTCGTCGCCGTCGCGGCGCACGCGCGTCTTCAGGTCGAGCACGTGCTTCGTGCCCTTCTCGGAGAACCCATTGCCGAACCGCTTGCCGCTCAGCACCTCGGCGAAGAAATGACGTTTCTGCGCGTCGGTGCCGACGAGCGCGATCACGTCGACCAGCCCGAAATGATTCTGCGGAAGCTGCCCGAGCGACGCATCGGCCGCGGCGACGATCTTGATCACCTCGGTGAGCGTCACATGCGATACGCCTGCGCCGCCGTATGCCTTGGGCACCGTGATTGCCCACAGCCCCGACTGCGAAAACCATTCGATTTCCTCGCGCGGCAGGCGACGCTCTCGATCGCGCTCGGCGGCCCCTTGCGCCAGGCGTTGTGCCAGCGCATGCGCGACCGCAAGCGCTTGCGCGTCGTCGGCGATCACGTTCGCCGCCCGCGGTGGCACGTCGGCCGGCCGCTCCTGAATCGTCGCGCTCGTGTCTGACATCGGTTTCTCCTGTCGAATGGCGAAAGCATTCAATCTAGCAGCGCCGTGCACGCCGGAAAACCGAGCGATTCTCGAAACGATATTCCTTGGGAGAACAAACGACGTCGAACCTGATGCAGGCGAACCGGCGTTTGGACGTCGCAACGGACGCGAGAACGTCGATGCGCGCTCATTCGATCGCGGTCGCAGCCCCGGTAATACGCAGCGACGATAACGATCCGAGAATCCGTTATTGGAGCGCCCGCGTCGCGCTTCCTATACTGGGCTCCCGGCGCACACGGCCCGTCTTTCGAGGAATACCGCATGACTTCGTCGCACGCAGCCCCCGACCTTTCCACCGGTACCGACTACGATGCGCTCGCGAGCCGGTTCCGGCCGATCTTCGCGCGCATCGCCGCCGGCACCGCCGAGCGCGAACGCCGCCGCGAACTGCCGCACGAGGCGATCGGCTGGCTGAAATCGGCGGGCTTCGGCGCGATACGGCTGCCGGCGAGCGCCGGCGGCGCCGGCGCGTCGCTGCCACAGTTGTTCCGGTTGCTGACCGAGCTGGCCGCCGCCGATTCCAATTTGCCGCAGGCGTTGCGTGGGCACTTCGCGTTCGTCGAGGACTGGCTGAACGCGCCGGACGGGCCGCAACGCATGACCTGGCTCGACCGCTTCGCGAGCGGCCAGCTCGTCGGCAACGCGTGGTCGGAAGCCGGCGACGTCCCGCTCGGCCAGACCGTCACGAAGGTGTCGGAGCGAGACGGCCGGCTCGTGCTGAACGGCCGCAAGTTCTACAGCACGGGCAGCCTGTTCGCCGACTGGATCGACGTGTTCGCGCAGCGCGCGCACGACGGCAGCGACGTGATCGTCGCCGTGTCGACCGCGCAGCCGGGCGTGATCCGCGAGGACGACTGGGACGGTTTCGGCCAGACCACCACCGGCAGCGGTACGACGCGTTTCGAGGATGCGGCGGTCGATGCGGAGAACGTGATCGATTTCGCACGCCGCTTCAAGTATCAGACCGCGTTCTACCAGTTGTTCCATGTCGCGACGCTCGCCGGCATCGGCCACGCGATCGTGCGCGACGCGGGCGAACTCGTGCGCAACCGCACGCGCGTGTACAGCCACGGTAATGCGCAGCGCGCCGGCGACGATGCACAGCTGCAGCAGGTGATCGGCGAGATCGCGTCATGGGCGTACGCGGCCGACGCGCTCGCGCTGCGTGCCGCGCAACCGCTTCAGCAGGCGTACGAAGCGCGCTTCGGCGGCGACGAAGCGGCCGAGCAGGCCGCGAACGTCGCGGCCGAAATCGAATCCGCGCAGAGCCAGCTCGTCGTGTCCGAACTCGTGCTGCGCGCGGCGACGCGCCTGTTCGACGCGCTCGGCGCGTCCGCGACCCGCAGCACGACCGCGCTCGATCGCCACTGGCGCAACGCGCGCACCGTGTCGTCGCACAATCCGCTCGTCTACAAGGCACGCATCGTCGGCGACTGGATCATCAACGGCCGCACGCCGCCGTTCGTCTGGCGCGTCGGCAACGGTGCGGGCGCAGGCGCGGAAACGGGAGCCGCGCAATGAGCAAGACGATCCGCTTCAACGCGTTCGAGATGAACTGCGTGGGCCATCAGTCGCCCGGCCTGTGGGCGCATCCGCGCGACCGCTCGTGGCAATACAAGGATCTCGACTACTGGACCGACCTCGCCCGCGTGCTCGAGCGCGGGATCTTCGATGCGATCTTCATCGCGGACGTAATCGGCTACTACGACGTGTACAAGGGCAGCAACTATCACGCGCTGCACCAGGCCGCGCAGATCCCCGTCAACGATCCGCTGCAACTGGCCGCGCCGATCGCGATGGCGACCGAGCATCTCGGCATCGGCATCACCGCGTCGACGACGTTCGAGCACCCGTACACGTTCGCGCGCCGGCTGTCGACCGCCGACCATCACACGAAGGGCCGGCTCGCATGGAACATCGTCACGTCGTACCTGGAGAGCGGCGCGAAGAACGTCGGCGATCGCGGGCTGCGCACGCACGACGACCGCTATGCGGTCGCGGCCGAGTACGTCGAGGTGCTGTACAAGCTGTTCGAGGGCAGTTGGGAGGACGGCGCGGTGGTGCGCGATCGCGACGGCCGCGTGTTCACGCATCCCGAGAAAGTGCACGAGATCGGCCACAAGGGCCGCTTCTTCGACGTGCCCGGCTATCACCTGTGCGAGCCGTCGCCGCAGCGCACGCCGGTGCTGTTCCAGGCCGGCGCGTCGGGCCCCGGCAAGGCGTTCGCCGCGCAGCACGCCGAATGCGTGTTCGTCGCCGCGCCCACCCGCGACCAGCTCGCGCGCTACGTGGCCGACGTGCGCGCGCAGGCCGCCGCCGCCGGACGCGACCCGGCGAAGGTGCTGATCTACAACCTCGTCACGGTGATCGTCGACGAAACCGACGAGCGGGCACAGGCCAAGTTCGACGAGTATCGGCGCTACGTGTCGTACGACGGCTCGCTGGTGTTCATGTCGGGCTGGACCGGCATCGACTTCGGCCAGTACGCGCCGACCGATCCCGTCAGGCGCGTCGAAACGAATGCGATCGTGTCGGCGGTCGAGCACCTGTCGGGCGGCGACACCGCGTGGACGATCGAGGCGTTGGCCGCCTGGGGCGGCATCGGCGGGATGGGCCCGGTGTTCGTCGGATCGGCGGCGACCGTCGCGGACATCCTGCAGGAATGGGTGGCCGCGACCGACGTGGACGGCTTCAATCTCGCGTATGCGGTCGCGCATGAAACCTTCGAGGACGTCGTACGCCATCTCGTGCCCGAACTGCAGCGCCGCGGCGTGTATCCGGCCGCGTATGCGCCGGGCACGCTGCGCGAAAAACTCTTCGGCGGCTCGGCGCGACTGCCCGACGAGCATCCGGCCGCGCGGTATCGCGACATCGAACAGGTCAAGCGCGAGGCCGAGCGGGAAACGGTCGGCGCATAACGGCAAGATGTCGAAGCCGGTCCGTCCGCATTCACTCACGCGGCGACCGGCTTCAGCGCAAACGGCTTCGTGCAGTCCGACGAAGCCGTTCGTGTTTGGCGGGGAGCGCGAGCGTCCCCGTCGGCGCTCACGCGACGCTTTCGTCGTCGATGTCGTGCGCCGTCGGTTCGTACCGCACGATCAGCAAAAACGCAATCGGCGTGACCGCACTGACCGCGACAACCCAGAACATGTCGGTGCCGAGCCGGGCCTGAAGGATCGGCAGCACGAACAGCGCGAGCGCCTGACCGATGCCGCACAGCGACCGCCCGAAGCCGACGCCGGTGCCGCGGATCGCGGCCGGATACGACAGCGTCGGATAGATCATCATCTGCGCACCCGGCCCGAAACCTTCCGCGAACAGCCACGTACCGAGCATCAGCAGCACGACGCCCACCGCCAATGCGCCGTGCGGATGCCCTGCGAGCGCCAGCGCGACGAGCGCGACCGTTTGCAACGCGAACCCCGCGATCGCGACATGACGCGACGGATAGCGATACGCGAGCCGCATGCCCAGCAAGCCGCCGGTGAACGCGAACAGCACGTTCAACGCCAGCGACGCGGCGATCGTCTCGAACACGCCCGCCCCCAGAAATTGCGACAGAATCGACGGCAGGAAGAACGCAATCGCCGTGTATTCGAACGGGATGCACAGGTTCATCACGCTGGCGACGATCGTGCGCCCCAGATACGGCCGCTGGAACAGCACGCGAATCCGCACGGGCGGCGGGCTCGGTTCGCGTCGCGCGTCGTCCGCTTCGTGTGCGTGAATGCCGTACGACTCGCGCAGAATGCGTGCGGCATTGGCCAGATCGCCCTGATTCGCGGCCCACAGCGGCGATTCGTTCATGAAGCGGTTCCGGAACAGGATGATGACGAGCGCCGGCACCGCGCCGAAGATCAGCGACGCGCGCCACAGCCATCCCGCATGCTCGGCCGGCAGCAGGAAATACAGGCCGAAGATCAGCAGGAAGCATACCGACGACGCGACGTACCACATCGGACACCATGCAGCGAGCCGGGACGCCTTGTTGCCGCGCCCGCTGAACTTCGAGAATTCCGCGAGGAACGCCATCGCGACGGGCAGGTCGATGCCGACGCCGAGCCCCATCACGAAACGCGCGGCGATCAGCACCCAGACGTTCGGCGCGAGGCCGGCCGCGATCGCCGCAACCACGAAGAACAGCATGTCGGCCATGAATACCTGATAGCGGCCGATCCGGTCGGTCAGCCAGCCGCCGATCAGGCTGCCGAAGATCGTGCCGATCATGATCGCCGACCCGACCAGCCCGGTCAGCGCGGGCGTCAGCCCGAATTCGCGCGCCACGTCGTCGATGCCGTACGACAGCGTCGTCAGGTCGTATGCGTCGAGAAACACGCCGCCGAGCGCCAGCAGCACGATCATCCGCGCATGGCTGACCGAACTATCCACGGTGTTGATCAGGCGCGCGACGTCGCTGGCCGAGCGGATGGGGGAAGAAACCGGCGTGACCGGGCTCAGATCGATCGAACTCATCGGATTCCTTAGTTTGATGCCGAATGCACGGCAAGGTCGTCGTGATCGTGAAGCCGGGAACCGGGCAGGTTCCTGCGCGACCAGTGCGGCGTCGAGCGAATGCGGCCGTGCGATCGCCGGGTTCCGGCAGCGGAAATTCTGTTCCTCCGCTCCGGCAATCCCAAGCGATATAAAGCGATAAATTAATCGGCGTGCGTCATAAAGTTGCGCGGGGCACGCTTATCAGCAACGTGCATGTTCAATCGCGGATTTCTTCGTTAACGGATCGCCTGCGCTTCGTTACATTAGCCCTCTTCCCAGCCTGTTCGCGGCGCATTGCCGCTCTTCCGGAGAATCCCCGATGAAGCCGTTCTGGTCCCGCGTGTGGCAATCCGCGGCCCTCGTCGTTGCCGCGCTTGCCGGCCTCGCGTCGATGCACGCGCACGCGGCGACGCCCGCCGAAATCCGCGTCGACTATGCGTATTACTCGCCCGAGAGTCTCGTGGTCCGCCACTTCGGCTGGCTCGACGACGAATTCAAGGCCGACGGTACGGCGATTCGCTGGGTGCTGAGCCTCGGCAGCAATCGCGCGCTCGAATACCTGAACAGCGGCGCGGTCGATTTCGGCTCGGCCGCGGGGCTGGCGTCGGTGCTCGCGCGGGCGAACGGCAACCCGATCCACACCGTCTACGTGTTCTCGCGCCCCGAATGGACGGCGCTCGTGGTGCGCAAGGATTCGCCGATCCGCTCGCTCGCCGATCTGAAGGGCAAGAAGATCGCCGCGACGCGCGGCACCGATCCGTTCCTGTTCACGCTGCGCGCGCTGCACACGGCCGGGCTGACGCGCGACGACGTCGAGATCGTCAACCTGCAGCATCCGGACGGCCGCACCGCGCTCGCGAACGGGCAGGTCGATGCATGGGCCGGGCTCGATCCGCACATGGCCGCCGCCCAGCTCGACGACGGCGCGCGCCTGCTGTATCGCAACGTCGCGTTCAACACGTACGGGTTCCTGAATGTTCGCGATGCGTTCGCCAGCCAGTATCCGCAGGCGGTGACGCGCGTGCTGAAGGTCTACGACCGCGCGCGCCAGTGGATCGTCGCGCATCCGGCCGAGACCGCGCAGATCGTCGCCGATCAATCGAAGGTGTCGCTGCCGGTCGCGAAGCTGCAGCTTCAGCGCAACGACTTCGGCGACCCGGTGCCGGGCGACACGCAGCGCGCGGCGCTGAAGGCCGCGGCGCCGGTGCTGACGGCCGAGCAGTTGACCAAGCCGGGCGTCGATCCTGCGAAGATCGTCGATGCGCTGATCGATCCGTCGTTCGCGCGCCCGATCGTCGCGGCGTCGCATTGAGCATGCCCCCGGTGACGAACACCGCCGCGCGCGGCGATGCGCGCGCGGCGCACCCACCCGCTTCGCGGCCTCGTACGGCCCGGCGCGACCCGCTGCGCCCATGGCGTATCGCGGGCCTCGCGCTGCCGTTCGTCGCGCTCGTGCTGCTGGAGTTCGTGGTGCGGCGCGGCTGGCTGCCGGATCATCTCGTGCCGGCGCCGAGCGAGATTCTCGATACGCTCGCGCGGATGGGCGCCACGCGGCTCGCCCGTCACGTCGGTGCGAGCACGCTGCGCGTCGCGGCCGGGTTTGCGGCCGGCGCCGGGCTCGCGCTCGTCGTCGGCGCGGCGATGGGCCTGAGCCGCCGGATCGACGCGCTGTTCGAACCGACGTTCCAGGCGCTGCGCGCGATTCCGTCGCTCGCATGGGTGCCGGTACTGCTGCTGTGGCTCGGCATCGACGAAGCACCGAAGATCACGCTGATCGCGATCGGTGCGTTCTTTCCGGTTCATCTCGCGGTGGTCGCCGGCATTCGCGACGTGGACCGCAAGCTCGTCGAGCTCGGCGCCGTATACCGGCTCGGCCCGCTCGCTTTGTTCCGTCGGATCCTGCTGCCGGCCGCGCTGCCGCAGATCGTCACCGGCCTGCGGACCGGCCTCAGTCTCGCGTGGATGTTCATGGTCGCCGCGGAGCTGATCGCGGCCACGCGCGGTCTCGGCTTCCTGCTGAGCGACGGCCGCGAGACCGGGCGCCCCGATCTCGTGTTCGGCGCGATCCTGCTGCTCGCGTTGCTCGGCAAGCTGACCGACGGCGCGATGCGCCGCGTCGAGTCGCGCTGGCTCGGCTGGCGCGATGCGTTCTGCAGTGCGTCGCGCGAGGGCGGGCAATGAGCGCCTACCCTTCCGTGCGCCCGACCGCCGGCGTCGCCGCGCCGCTGCTCGACCTGCGGATCGCCCGCAAGCTGTACGGCAGTCGCACGATCCTGGCCGACATCGCGTTGCAGGTCGCGCGGGGCGAGATCGTCTGCGTGGTAGGCCCGAGCGGGTGCGGCAAGAGCACACTGTTGCGGATCGTCGCGGGCCTCGACCGGGATTTCCGCGGCAGCGTGACGCTCGACGGCAGCGTGCTGGCCGGGCCGTCCGCGCGCGTCGGCGTGATCTTTCAGGAGCCGCGGCTGCTGCCGTGGCTGTCGATCGCGGACAACGTCGGCTTCGCGTCCGGCCCTCGGGGCGGACGCCACCCGAGCGTCGCGCGATTGCTCGACGAAGTCGGCCTGGCCGGCGTCGCGCGGCAACTGCCGGCCACGTTGTCGGGCGGGATGGCGCAGCGCGCCGCGATCGCGCGCGGGCTGTTCGGCGAGCCGGATCTGCTGCTGCTCGACGAACCGTTCAGCGCGGTCGACGCGATCACCCGGATGCGCTTGCAGACGCTGCTGCTCGACGTCGTCCAGCGGCACCGGATGGCCGCGATCGTCGTCACGCACGATCTCGACGAAGCGCTGTATCTCGGCGATCGCGTGCTGATGCTCGCACCGAATCCAGGCCGCATCGACGACGAAATCCACGTCGACGTCGCACGGCCGCGCGATCGGCGCGATCCGTCGCTGGCCGCGCAGCGCGTGCGGCTGCTCGATGCGTTCCAGCGCTTTCACGATCGCGCGGCGGGCGACACGGCCGGCGTGCCGGCCGCGCCGGCCTGACGTCGCTGGCCCGCGCGACACACGACTTCACGGCGAGGACGCCGATCGGACGAACGCGGCCAGATCGCGATTGAATCGCTCGGCTTCCTCGATGAACGGCGCGTGCCCCGATTCCGCGTACACCTTGCCGACGATGCGTGGATTCAGCTCGGCCGCGCGGGCCAGCGTCGCGTGCGTATCGACCAGCGCGTCGCGGCCGCCGTAGACGAAGAGCAGCGGCACGCGCGCGTTGCCGAGCCCCGTGGCGGCGAACACCGACATCGTCGGGATGGCCTTTTGCATGTCCCACGACGCCATCGCGGCGTTGGCGAGCAAGCGCTCGAACGTGGCGGCAGCCGGCCGACGGTTGAAGCACAGACCGACGAACGTGCGTTCGCCGTCGAGATGCGTCTTCAGGTCCGGCGCATTCATGTCCCGATACACGTCGGGATGATCGACGATCTGGCCCGGCGCAAGCTCGACCACGCCATCGACGTACACCGCGCCCGCGATCGCGCGATCGCCGTATTTGGCGAGGTAGTTCGAGATCACCACGCCGCCGAGCGACCAGCCGACCACGACCGGCTTGCGCGCATGCGCGCCCTCGATGACCGCGGCGAGATCGTCGCCCCAGCGGGTGCCGTCGCGATACGGCTGCGCGCCTGGCGGCTTGTCCGACAGCCCGTGGCCGCGCAGATCGTACGTGATGATGCGGAATCGGCGCAGTTCAGGGCTGTCGACCTGCGCGTCCCAGTTCAGGCGGCTGCCGAGCAGGCCGTGAATCAGGATGATCGGCACGCCGCCGGGGTCGCCGCTTTCCTGAACGGCCAGCTTCACGCCGTCCGTCGACGTGACGGTATAGCTCTGCGGCGCGGCCGCCGCGTCGTACGCCCATGCGAAGGGCGTCGCCCACCAGATCGCGGCAATCAGCCAGCGGATCAGCACTCGGGTATTCACGATTTTTCCTCCAGGCATGAACGGACGCCCAGTCTCAACCCTCACACTGATGTGAGAGTCAAGCGAATCGTGTTAGCCTGCCTCTCATGAAAAAACCGCCCACTCCGCCCCCGATGACCATCGGCAAACTCGCGCAGCTCACCGGCGCGAGCGTGCGTTCGATCCGGCACTACGACGAGCACGGCCTGCTCGCGTCGGTGCGCGCGGCCAACGGCTATCGCCTGTTCCCCGAAAAAGCGGTGACGCAGGTCAAACAGATTCAGCGCATGATCGCGACCGGTTTCACCCTCGACGACATCCGCGGCTTTCCGGACTGCATGCTGCTGATCGACGGCGCGCGTTCGTGCGATCAGATAACCGACGTCCAGCGCGAACGCCTCGACGCGATCGACCGCCAGATCGCCGATCTCGAAAAGCGGCGCGCGCGGCTCGTCAAGATGTTGCGGGAGGGCGCGGTGCCGCCGCTCGATTGACGCGGCGGCGTTCTCGGCACGGCTCGCCCCTCCTCGCTCTTCGGGCACCCACTCCGCATCAAAATCGCTCCAGAATGCGTAGACCATGCCCGTCGTGCCGCAGAGTCCCCGCGAAAAATAACGATATTCAATTACGGCTGATTACGAACGCTTTTTATAATCGCGTCCTTGACATGTCGAATCGCGTGGTATTTACTCCCATTGCACTCGATGCATTACGAAAACCAACAGGACTGAGAGTTGCATTTGCATCGGCACGCGAAAATGCGCGTCGGCGAAATGTAAGACGAAGCAGTAAAACAGGCGTGATCCGACCGGGGGCCACATCCATGTCCGCTACCAGCAAACCGCCGCCTGGCGGTTGATTCCCGCAATTCAGCCATTCGACCACGCAGGTCTGCCGCCGGTTTTCCGATAGAACCCGGGGCGGCGGCGTGACGTGCGTCGTCAACCCGAATCGCATCGTTCATGCGTCGGGTTTCAATGCGAGACGGCACGTTCGCGGAATATCCATTTTAAAAATCCGGTGAATTCCAAATTTCACCGGCCATGCATTATCCATTGGAGATTTTCCAAAACAGGCACCTCGACATTTCATATATTGATGAAGGAATAAAAATGAGTACCACGACGATCGAAAATGCCGGTTACGGGGTCTATAACTCGACCATCGATGTCACGTCCCAGGTGACGGCGGCCTACAAGAACGGTCAGCGCGTCTTCACGGCCAGCAACCAATGGGGCGATCCGGCTCCGGGCGAGCGCAAGTACCTCTACATCTTCTGGACCCGCAACAGCGAAGGGCAGTCGGGCGTGACCGGCGAGCACGATCCTCACGGCGTGACACTGCCCTGAACCGCGTTCCGCGCGCGGAACGGGTCGCCGCGTCGCGGCAGTGTGCAGCCGCTGTACGGCCCCATGCGCGTCATCCGGCGCGCAGCGTGTCTTCCCACTCTACTGATCGACAGGAGTCTTTCATGCCGTCCGTCTACGTGCAGAACATCTCGATTCCCGTGAGCACCGCCACGCCATCCGACGCGGGCGTCATCACGGCCCAGACCACCTACAGTTTCCCGACCAACGTGATTGCGGCCGGCGCGTCGGTGGCCGGCTACTCGGTCTCGTTCGGCAACACCGACCACCACCTGCGCACGGTAGGCGCGAGCGTGCAGGTACAGACGCAGAACAACTCGCCGACGGTGACCATCACGGGCTCGCTCCAACTGATCGACAACAGCAGCAACAAGCTCAATCCGAGCAGTTGCTCGTTGACCGCATCGGTCATTGCCTGGGCGCAATAAGCGACGTTCGCCTCCGCGTCGCCGCGATGCGTCGCGGCGTCGTACCGTTGCCTGATTCGCGGTCCTGCCTTTCATGGTCCTCCGCCCGGCGTTCGGGCCGAGGACCATTTTCTCTAGGAGTCGCCATGTCCACCAGCGCCAGCCAGCAAGCCGACATCCCCGCCCTGGGCGTGCTCCAGTTCGATGCCGGCAGCTTCGGTTCAGCCGTGAACCTGTTCCGCGGCAATCTCGCCTTCCCGCTCAAGCTGCTGACGCTCCCGGCGCGGGGCGGACTGGCGTTCGACCTGACCCTGCTGTACCAGAGCAATGTCGCCGATCAGGTCTCGCAATGGAATCTCACGAACCCGAGCGGCGCGCTCGGCGTGGGCTGGAGCATGCCGCTCGAACGCATCGTCGCGGAAACGCAGGGTACGGGCAGCCCGCTCGACGTCCAGTATTACCTGATGAGCCAGGGCCAGGCGATGCAACTCGTGCCGATCCCGACGGCGTGGAGCCGTGGCACGCTGGCCGCCGACGCGTTCGACGACGCCGCGAACGCGGCGCTGTTCGCGAGCGACCGGGTCCCGGCGCAACTCGCGTCCGCGCTGGACCGACACGGCTGGCGCCCGTCGGGCGACGCGCGTGTCACGCCCACCGGCCGCCACGACGAGTGGCGCCTCGATGATGCGTTGTTGCGCCGCTCGCATCTGTTGCGCCGGCAACCAGACGGCACGATCGCCGTGACCACCGACGGCCAATCCTATGAAACGGCGCCGTACCAGTTCTGGCAAATCACGCACTACCCGGCTTGGGACAGCTGGGAAGTCGTCCGCCCGGACGGCACGGTCGCCACCTATGGCGGCTCGGATGCGGCGGCCGCCACGCGCAACCTGATCCAGTGGGGTATCCGTTGGGGTAACTGGGTCGGCCCGAGCCGCCGTGCGGAAAACCAGCAACGCTACGCGCTGGCATGGAATCTCGCCCAGTTGCGCAATACGCTCGGGCATTGGATCGAATTTTCGTACAGCACGATCGAGCAGGCGGTCGGCGACGGCACGTTGACCTACACGCGCGAATGCCAGATCGCGAGCATGGAAAACGATCTCGGCTGGTCGTGCCGGTTCGCATGGCAGCCGATGACCTACGACATCCGCTCGCTCGACGCGCCGAAGGAATACCTGGCCGCGCACGGCGACCCGACCCGGGTGCCGGGTGACAAGCCGAACGCATGGCAGGACCGCTACGAGACGCGCTATCTCGACCACGTCGACGTGATCGACAGCTCGGGCGCGCCACAGACCCGCCTCGATTTCGAATGGTACGACCTGACCCTTCTCGCGCCGCGCGACGCCGCCAATCCGCTCGCCACCGGCGCCTGCTACAAACGCTATCTGAAAGGCGTGACGGATACCTTCAGCGGCGGCGCGGCCCGTCCCGGCATCACGTTCGACTACAACTTCGATGCCGGCGGCTCGCCGAACCCGGGCGCGATGACGTCGATGACGCTGCCCACCGGCGGCGTGCTGCGATACACGTACACCGAGATCGACGTGGGCGCGGACGAGGACGTCGATCCGGGCTCGCGCAATCTCACCGTCGACAATCCGTTCGGCGCCAGCCGGCCGGGCGCGCCGCGCATCTGGTACGGCGGCGACTACGTGGTCGTCGCCTGGTACGAGGCCAGCGAGAACGCACTGCTGGTGAACGTCTACACGTGGCTGGGTCGCTGGATTCCAGCCTGGTCGAACTGGCAGCGCTTCGACGGCGCCCTCGATCTCGATCGTACGGTGGCCACGGCGGGCACCGACAGCTTCGTGCTTCTGCTGGCCAGCCTCGACGACACGCAATCGACGCTCTATCTCGCGTCGCGCCGGCCGGTCGCAAACGCGGACTGGCATTTCGCGGGCGCCGCCGGCGCGCCCACACCGTACCGCTACGACAGCAGCCAGTTGCGGATCGCCAACGGCGCCGACTTCTTCGTCGTGATCGACAACGACAATCGCCATCTCGACCGCTACGCGCTGAACTGGCAGACGCGCGGCTGGGACGTCGAGCCCGCGCTCGCGAGCGGCACGTGCTGCCCGTCCGGCAGCATCGATACGCAATCGTACGTGTCGGCGGCCACGAATCACTATCTGGTGTTCTGCTACGACGAGGGCACGGCTCGCGGCCGGTTCAGCCTGATGGTCCGCGATGCGGCGACGCTTGCGTGGCGGCTCGGCAGCACGCTGGACACCGACGCGATCACGATTCCGTCGGTCGGCGCCACGTCGTATTTCCAGATGTCGATGGGCCAGGGCTTCGCGGCGACCGCATGGATCGACCGCTATGCGTCGTCGGGCGGTGTGGTGAAGGCCTTCGACTACCGCCTGGCGGTACTCGCGTGGAACGACGACTACGGCAACCTTGCGTTGCGCCCGCTGCCCGACGTATTCGGCAGCCCGGGCTTCACGAACCTGTCGCCGGCCTTCATGCAGACGCTCGGCCCCGTGATCACCGGCAACAGCCTGATCGGCTCCGGCCCGAACGTGCTGGTATTCGACGGCGTGAGCTGGTCCTATCATTTCGCGGGCATCCAGTACCCGCCCGGCAGCGACACGAACCTCCAGTTCTACTGGTACGCATGGGACCAGCTCGGCGTACTGAAGACGGAGAACACGACGTCGGCGCTCTACTCCGCGCTCGACAGTTTCGATCCCGATGCCGATACGCCATGGATCACCCAGGTGCTACAGGACGAGGATCCGGCGCCCGCGGATCGCGAGACACAGGGTTTCCCGACGCTGGCCGGCGCATTCCTGTCGCAGAACCGCGACCTCTATGGCCGTTCGGTCTGGCCGGCGTGGAACCCCCTCGCCGGATTCCGGCTCGGCGAGATCACCGTCGATCGCTTCGACAGCACGACCGTCATCAACCAGGCGCCCGACTTCCTCGCGTTCATGACGCTCGATGCCGACGGCGCGCCGCTCGACACGCAGGTGCGCTTCTTCAGCAACGGCGGGCTGCTGCGGGATGCGCAAGGCGAACCGGTGGTCGAGCGTTTTCCCGGGCAGCAGATGTTCCGCCTGCTCAACAGCACGCTGCACTACGAGACGGCGATTTCGGGCAAGCTGCCGGCGATCCCGTCGGGTTTCGTGACCTTCCCGTCGGGCCACGAGATCGACGCATCGACCCACATCACGCTGCACCACTATGCGAATCACTCGCTGCATGCGCCGCTGGCGGCCTCCGTGGTGTCCATGCTGGCGATGGACAGCGGCTTCGATACGATGCTGCGCTGCTACACGTACGCGGACGTGTCGGCCAACACCGATCCGTCGGGCAGCATCGTGCAATTCTCCAAGGTGTCCGAATACCAGGCGTGCGAGACGCCGCAGGGGCAGCGCTACGGCTGGACCACGAGCCATTTCTACAACGGCCTGCCCGCACGTACGCTGCAGCTGCCGGACGACAGCCGCATTCGCGCCGGCGTACGCTGCACGCTCGCGCCCGTCGACGACGCGTATTCGCTGGCGGCCGGCCTGTTGTTGTCGACCTCGGTGTACGACAGCGACGGCACGCTGCTGTCGTACACCACCAGCGACTGGACCTACACCGACCAGGTTGCGAGCGACGCGAACGGCACCGCGCTGCGCAATCTCTACGACGCCGTGCCGCAGATCTCGACATCGATCGAGAGCCTGCAGGGCGTCGAACGCACCATGACCTATGTGTACAACGCGGCCTCGGGCTATCCGGCCACGGTGCAGACCGCCTACTACGACAGCCGGGGCGAGCTCAACGTCACGCAACGCACGTCGCTTTTCGGTTTCGAGGTCTACCCCGCGATGTGGAGTGCACATATCCTCGCGCCGGTGGCCAGTGCATCGACGCGAGTGCAGACGGACGGCAGCTGGCTGTTGCAGGCCGCGAAGGCGCAAACCTTCCGCTACTGGGCCCACGACGACGGCACGGCCTATCTCGCGGAAGCCGACAGTTGGGTCGCGGTCGACGCGAATGCGCCGCCGTTCGCCGCGTGGAACGGCGGTCAGCCCGGCGCGGGCTGGCTGCTGGAAGAGCGTATCGACACGCGCGACGGCGAGGGCAACGTACTGCTCTCGCACGACGTCACCGGCCGGCCGATGGCTTCGCTGTTCGACGACGCAGGGCGCTTTCGCATCGCGGGCTTCGTCAATTCGGCGGGCGGCAATGCATACGACAGTTTCGAGGATTACCAGCGGCCGACCTGGAGCCTGCCGGCCGGCGCCGCCGTCTATCGCGACGACGCGGCCAGCGGCACTGCATGCCTGCAGATCACCACGTCGGCGACGATCACTCGCGCCGTGACGTTGACCGACGGCCGCGCGCAGCAGTTGTTCGGCCTCTGGTTCAAGAGCCCCCCCGGCGCCACTGCGAGCGACTTCACCGTGACACTGACACTCACCGCGCCGGGTGGCGCGCAGTTGAGCCGGCGCCTCGCACCCACTGCGGGCCAGTGGCAACCGCAACAGTGGACCGTCGATCCGTCGTCGCTGGGCCTCGGCGCGAACGCCACTGTCACGCTCGGCATTCAGGCCGACCTGCCGACAAACGGCGCCGCGTGGCTGCGGCTCGACGACGTGTTCTTCACGCCGCTCGACTGCCAGTTCCAGTCGATCGCCTACGACGGCGCACGGCTGCGCACGCTCGGCACCACCGCGCCGAACGGCGTGCGCTCGCGCACGCTCTACAACCCGTTCTCCGAGCCGGCCGTGACGGTCGGTCCGTGGGACAATCCGAGCCTGATCAGCATGACCTGGTTCGCCGCGCAGGACACGACGATCGGCCCGACCGCCCCGTTTCCGCGCGCCACACCGAACGCGGCGATCAACGTCAACGGCCAGGGGACCGGCGTGTACGACGGCTTCGGCAACGGCGCGCTGGCGTTTTACACGGCCGCGTCGGGCAATGCGGCCGACTGGAGCGCGGGCGGCGGGCTGCTCAGCTATCACGGCAATGCGACGGGGCCGCTCGGCGCGCGGCTCGAACGCACCGGTTTCGCGGCGACGAGCGTCGCCGCGCGCGTGCTGGTCGACCGCGCCAGCCTCGGCGACGCGGTGCTCGGCACGGGCACCTGGTTCGTCGGCTTCAGCCAGACGCAAGGCTGGCGTTTGTGGCGGCTCGACGGCGCAAACCCGGTGCTGCTGCAATCCGACAGCGGCGCGCCGGCCGCACGGGAATGGCTGCTGGTAGCCGTGACGGGCCGCGTGCTGTTCTTCGCCGACGGGCTCAAGGTGTTCGAATATGCGGACGCCGCGATCGCCGCCCCGTTCGGCGTGCAGCTCGGCATGACGGCACCCGGCAGCTTCTCGGCGCTGGCCGTGGCCGAGGACGTCGGCGTGAGCGTCGAGTATCGGGATGGTCTCGCGCGCAGCCTGCAGACGCTCAAGCTCGAATCGGCCAATAGCGCGGTGCTCGACACCGGCGTGTACGACGATCGCGGCAACACCGCGATCCGGGCACTCACGAGCCGCGTCACGGTCTCCGGCGCACAGGCGTTGTTCGTCTACCAGGACGGATTGGTGACCAACGGCGGCGCCGACGGCAGCCTCTGGCAAGGCGCGCCGCTCGAGGGCGCGCTGGCCGCCTACCATCCCGATGCCGGCGGCTATCCGTTTTCGCGCACCGCGTACGAAAACGCCCCGCTCGGCCGGCCGGTGGCGTTCGGTCAGCCCGGCTACGACTATGCGATCCGGCCCGGCAACACGCATTACGCGACGCGCAGCTACGGTGTCAACGTCGATGCGGGGCGCTTCGCCTATCCGTTGCCGCTCGGCGAATATCACCTGACGGTGGACGTGGATCCCAACGGCGCGGTCACGCAAAGCTGGTCGGACACGGCCGAGCACCTGATCGGCCGTGTCGTGCAAAACTCGACCACCGACGACAGCCTCGACTGGCGCATGAGCCAGATCTACGACGCGCAGGGCCGCACCGTCGCGTCGGTGCCACCCGCGTCGTACGCGGCAGGCGGCGCCGGCACGAAAGCCGTACCGGCCGGCAGCAGCACCGCCGAATACGACTTCGCCGGGCATCGGATCAGCTCGACCGACCCCGACAGCGGCACCACGCAAATCGTCTACAGCAGCGCCGGGTTGATGCGCTTCCTCGCCGACGGCAATGCATTGAACGGCGGCTACATCGCCTATCGGAAATACGACACGCTGAGTCGCGTGATCGAGGAAGGTACCTGTGCTGTCGCGTGGGATCGCGCACTGCTTCAGCAGCATGCCGACGATCCCGACTGGCCGCCGTCGTCCCCCACCTGGAGCGTGCGCCGCCACTACGACGGCGACGGGTCGGATGCGACTCAGGACGACCATCTCGTCGGCCGGCTCTGGAAGGTCGAAGTCAATCAGGGCGACGCCGGGCAGGCAGCCTTGACCGAGACGGTCGCCTACGACCGGGCTGGACGCGTGCTCACGCGGCGCCGGCAATTCGCCGGGATGTCCACGGGCGACTGCGTCGTCGCGAATACGTGGTCGGCCGGCGGCAACCTGCTGTCGAGCACGGATTCGACCACGGGCCTCGTCAGCCTGCGCCGCTACGATGCGCTCGGCCGCGTGCTCGAGGTCGCGGCCGACACCGGCGGCACGACGACGGTACTGATCGCGCACGAGTACGAGCCAAACGGCAAACCGGCGCTCACGCGCCTGCTTCCCGACGGCAAAGGTTCGTCGATGCTGTCGCGACGCTTCGCCTATACGCCGCCCGGCTGGCCCACCGTCAGCGATGCCGGAGCGGTGCTCAGGGAAACGCTCGGCTACGACACCGGCGCATGCGAGGGCGGCGGCTATTACAACGGCGAAATCGCGCGCCAGGCCGTCACGTCCGACGTGCCAGGCGGATCGCTCGGGCCGGCCTGCACCACCATGGATTCGCTCGGCCAGTTGACCGCGTTCGGCTCCGGCGCCGACGCGCAACGTTGGGACATCGACCTGAACGGTAACTTCGAGCGGCACACGCGCGGCGCCGAGTCGGCCGGCTACGCGTATGCGGCCGGCACCAACCGCCTGACCGGCTACACGGCCGGGCAAGAGACCACGACGTTAGCCTACGACCATGCAGGCGGGATCGTCGGCGCGAGCGACGGCGCGGGCACGGCACGCTGGCAGATCGGCTATGACGCCGGCACCGGGCGGCCCGTTAGCTACGCCAATCCGGGGGCGTCGCTATCGATCCTGCGCGATGCGGACGGCAATCGTGCGGCGCTTACCCGCACGAGCGGAGGCGCGACCACGCAGCGCTTCCAGATGTCGATGCCCGACGGCGAAATCATGATCGATGCGGCAAACGGCGCGAGCGAGCCGACCCGCTTCATCGCCGCGCTCGACGTCCAGGTGGCGTGGCACGGCGGGCGCTTCTACTTCGCGCTGCTCGACCATCTCGGCAGCGTGCGCGTGCTGCTCGACGCGAGCGGCGAGACCGTCGGTGCATGGCAGTACGACGTGTACGGCCAGCCCACCGTGCTGGTGGCCGCGCCGCTCGCGTGGCCGCGGCTGTTTACCGGCCACAACTACGACGCGGACTCCGGTTTCTACGACTGCAACGCGCGCTTCTACCATCCCGGGTTCGGCCGCTACCTCAGCGTCGATCCGATGCTGGAAACCCCGTCGCCGTACGTCTACGTCGGCAACAACCCGCTCGTCTTCACCGATCCAAGCGGCATGAACGTGTGGGGCATCATCGTCGGCGCGTTGGTCACGCTGGCTGTGGGCGTGGCCGGCGTGCTGCTGCTCGGCACCGGCATCGGCGCGGCGATCCTGGTGGGCGTGGTGGCCGGCGCGGTCGGGTCGATGGCCGGCGACCTCATGAGCATGGCCACCGGCGATCAGATCAGTTGGAAGCAATTCGGCATCGATGCGCTGGCCGGTGCGGCAGCAGGCGCGGCCGGCGCGCTCGCGGGCGGCGGCGCCGGCGCACTGACCGCACGCGCGGCGCTCGGCTTGAGCGCGGGTAAGGTGGCCACCACGCTGTCGGTGTCGCTCGTCTCCGGCATCGCGGGCGGCGTGGCCGGCGGGGCGGCCGGGGCCGGCGTGACGGCAGGCATGACCGGGCAGCCGTTCTTCAGTCGCGCGACGGCGCTGAACATCGCGATCGGTGCGGTGGCGGGCGGTGGCGCCGGGTTGATGGCGGCGGGCGCGCACCTCACGTTCTTCACCGGAAAGGCGTCGCTCGGCGTCAATCCGACGCCGCTGGAGAACGCCGGCGAGGTCCCGAACTATCCGAACGCGGATGGTTTGCCAAGCGAACCAGGCCAGAGCGGCCTGGCCGGCAAGGTGCGGATCCTGATGCCGAACGATCCGGTCACGACCAGCGTGAAAGCCAAGTGGGATGCGTTCACCACCGATCTGCAGCGACAGCAGTTTGCGCAGAATCTCACCCGGATCGGCAACCTCGACGTCGACGTCGTGGCGACGCATGGCATTTCGCGAAGCGCGATGGTCGAGTGGACGGGCGCCAACGGCGTGTCGATCAACCGGCCGATCTCCGCGTCCACGCTGGCGCGGTTCCTGCGCGCGCAAGGCTATGGCGCGGCCGATGCGAACTTTCCCGCCGCGTCGGGCAGGCCCATCAAGCTCGTCACCTGCTTCGCCGGGATGGCAGGCCGCTTCAGTTTCGCGCAGGCGCTGGCCAACGA
Organism: Burkholderia sp. MSMB1078WGS; assembly: GCF_001528895.1. NCBI lineage: Bacteria > Pseudomonadati > Pseudomonadota > Betaproteobacteria > Burkholderiales > Burkholderiaceae > Burkholderia > Burkholderia sp. MSMB1078WGS. Next base: position 174,015 of record NZ_LPDI01000071.1, read on the forward strand.
GCTGCAGGTCGACGTATACGCGCACTGGTGGGTGGTCTATCCGACCAACAACGCGACGCCATGGATCCGCTTTCAGCCGCGCTGACGGCGTGACGCATCGCGACGGGCGACGGCGGCCGTGCAGCGGCCGTCGCGCTTCGGGCACAATACGCACCCTCACCTTTTTGCCCGGGGTCACACACATGCGTGTCATCGTCGTCGGAACGAGCGGATCCGGGAAATCCACCTTCGCCGGCGCGCTGGCAACCGCCGCAGCGTGCCCCTGCATCGAACTCGACCGGCTCTACTGGGGCCCCGGCTGGACCGCCGTGCCGCCCGCGCAGTTCGAGCGGGAGGTGCGGGCGGCGACGGCCGGCGACCGATGGGTCGCCGACGGCAACTACAGCGCGGTGCGCGACGTGCTGTGGTCGCGCGCCACGCACGTCGTCTGGCTCAACTTCGGGCGATGGACGGTGTTTTCCCGCGTGCTCCGACGCACGATCGGCCGCGGGCTCATGCGCACCGAGCTGTTTCACGGCAACCGGGAATCGCTGCGGATGGCGTTCTGCTCGCGAGACTCGGTGCTGCTGTGGTCGTACACGACATTCGCGAAAAACCGCGTCAAGTTCGCCGGCTTGCGCGACGACCCGAAATACGCGCATCTGCAATGGACGGAGATCACCAGACCGTCGCGTGCCCGCGCGGCCATCGAGACCCTCGCCCGCGCCGGCCGTTGCGATTGAGCGCGGCACGAACCGCGTCGCTTCAATCGTCGAAAGTGCCCTGATATTCCGGCGCGGCATCCGCGCGCGTGTTCAGTTCGAACATCACGCCGCCCGGCGCGCGGCAAAAGAAGCGCGAGCCGCGCCCGTTGTTGAAGACGCCGGTTTCCATCGCGACGCCCTCTTCCTTGAAGCGCGCGAACAGCGCTTGCACGGCATCGAGGCTCGGCAGTTCGAAGCCGACGTGGAAATTGGTCGGCCACGCGGGCACGCCGTCGCCGACGTGATCGATCACGACGTCGAAGCCTGGGCGTTTGAGGATCCAGGATTTTTCCCAGCTTCCCGCGATCGTGAAGCCGAGGTATCGCTCGAAGAATCGGGCGGTCGCCAGTGTGTCGGCGGAGGGAAAGCTCAGGTGGTTGAGCTTCATCGTGGGTGTCGTTGCATTCATGGTCGCGCTCTCCGATGCGGTGATGGGCGCAGGCCCCATGCCGTGCCGCCCGAGGACTTCAGAATACGAGCGCGGGCTCGCATCCCACAACTCGCATTGGACGTTCCGCCGCACGGGCGCGAAACCCTTGCGGGGCCGAGCGTTGCGGGATGGCGACGATCGCGGCGGAAGGCGCCACTCGCATTCGCGACGGGTACCGTCGATGCGGGATGCCCGAGCGGCCGACGCGAAACGACGACGGCCCGGGATTCGCGTACGAACCCCGGGCCGCCGATCGGCCGTGAGTACCGGGCTTCGCCTGCATCGCCCGGCACCACGCGTCGCTCACGATGACGCGACCTGCATCAGAACTGATAACCCGCGCCGACCACCGCGCCGAAGTCCGACCGCGCGTTGCCCGTCACCGATGCCTTGACGACCCAGCGGTTGTTCTCCGTCACGTACGAGTAGCCGGCTGCGAAGCCCTGCTGGCCGTGATAATTCGACGTCGCCGCCGACACCATCGAGCGCCCCGCGCCGGTCGGCTGCGGCAAGCCGGCCACCGCCATCGCCGACGCGACGCCGCCGTACATGTCCTTCTTCAGGTCGTTGAACGAGTTGTACACCTGCCCGATGCGCTGGTCGGTATACCCCTTCGCCTGCGTCGACGCCGTCGCGAGGTTGTCGTTCAGTTGCTGCACGTTCACCGCGTCGGTCGGCGCCGTGCCGGACGCGACGTTCGTGATCTGGCGCTCGCTCCCCTTCGCGCCGACCGAGAACGAGTTGTCGCGATCGGCGACGGAGCCCTGGCCGACCGCCACCGCGTTCTTGCCGGTCGCGGTCGCCGTCGACCCGATTGCACCCGCGTCGGCACGCGCGATCCATGTGGTGTTCGCATCGGTCGCGGCCGCGCGGATCTTGTCGTTGGCCGCCACGTTCTTCAGCGCGTTGTTGAACTGCCCCATGTTGACCGCGTCGTTGTCGCTCACGCCCGCCGCGACACCGGTCAGCACGCGGTCGCCCGCCGTGCCGGAGAAGTTCACGCTCGCGCCGCCCGAATCCTTGCCGACCGTGATCGCGCCGTTCGGATCCTGCTGCTGCACGAGGCCGGCCTTGCCGTTCGCGATGTTGGTCACGCTGCCTTGCAGGTTCGAAATGTCGGTGGTGTTCTTCGACACCTGCTGGTTGGTCGCGTAGAGCTGCGAACCGTTCACCGCGTCGGTGCTGGTCGCGCCGAGCGTGCCGGCCTGCACGTTGGTGATACGTGTGCCGCCCGCACCGCCGAGCGTGATCGTGCTCTTGGAGCCATCGTCGTACTGCACCGCGAGCGCGCCGAGCTGGTTCAGGTTCGACTGCACGTCCTTCAACTGCTTCACGTTCACCGCGTCGGTATCGCTGGTGCCCGCCGCGACGTTCTTCAGCACGACCGCCGACGTTGCGTCGCCGCCGACGAGCGAGACCGAATTCAGCCGGTTGCCGCTCGCGTCGACGTCGTACTTGACGACGTTCTTCACGGCTTCGCCGGCCTGGTTCGACACCTGCGTGATCTGCTGTTCGAGCGCGGTCTTCACGCCCGACAACTGGCCGCCGTTCACCGCATCCGTGCTGCCCGCGGCGACGTTGCCGTCGGCCACGTTCGTCAGCTTCGTCGGCGCACCGCCGCGCGCGGCGTTGAACGCGCCGAGCGTCGGGTCGAACTGCAGCGCGTCCTGTTGCAGCCCGGCAATCGCGGCGGTGTTGCCCGCGATGTTCGTTTCGGCATTGCCGATGCGCGTTTCGTGATTCGCAAGCGTCGTCGTGTTGCTGCCGACGCGGCCGTCGAGGTTCGTCAATGCGTCGCCGACGTTGTCGAACGCGCTGCCGCCGATCTTGTAGTTCGGTGCGCCGATCGAGCCGTCCGGGTTCGCGGTCGCGCCGCCGCCGAGCGCGGCCGCGGCGCCGTCGGTCGCGCGACGCAGTTGCGCGCCGTTCACCGCATCGGTGCTGCCGGCCGCCACGTTGCCTTCCGCGACATTGGTCACGCGCACCGGGCTGCCGCCGTTGCCTGCGCCGAGCGACACCTGCCGCTTGCTCGGATCGTCGTATTTGACGGCGAGCGCATCGAGCTGGCTCGTCCCGTCGTGAATCGCCGCGTTCAGCTGATCGACGTTGACCGCGTCCGTTCCGCTCTTGCCGGCCGCGACGTTGCTGATGAGCTGCGGGCCGTGGCCGCCGTGGCTCGCATCGTAGGCGCCGAGGGCCGGGTTCCATTGCAGCGCGTCCTGCTGAAGCGCCGCGATGTTGCCGGTGTTCGTCGTCACCTGATTGCCGACGGTCGCGATCGACTGGTTGAGCGTGTCTGTCGCCTTGCCGAGCTGGCCCACGTTCACCGCATCGCCTGCCGCCACGCCGTCCGCGACGTTGTGCAGGCCGACCGGCGCCGCGGCGCCCGTGCCGCCGAGCGTGACGCCGCCGTGCGCATCGTCGTCGTACTGCACCGCGTTCTTCGTCGCGTTGCCGATCTGGCCGGCGATCGACGTGCTCAGGTTGCCGAGCGTCGTGCTGAGGTTGTTCGTCACGCTCGTGCTGAGCGATGCGAGGCCGCCCGTCAACTGGCCGACGTTGACGGCGTCGTGGACGTCCTTGCCGTCCGCGACGTTGTGCAGCGTCGTGCCGTTCGGGCCGGCGAACGTCACCGAGTCGAAGCCGCTCGCGCCGTCGTACTTGACGTTGCGCGTATCGGCCGCCTGCAGGTTGACGATGTTCGACGCCGCGGTGCTCAGCGAGCCGTTGATGCCGGTCACGCTGTTCTGCAGGTTCGCGATGTTCGAAGCCGCCGTCGAAACGGACGTCTGCAGCGGCGCGAGGCTGCCCTTCAACTGGCCGACGTTGACGGCGTCGGTATCGGCGACGCCGGCGGCCACGCCGCCGATCGTCGTGCCGGTGGCGCCGTCGAGCGCGATCGCCGCATGCGAGTCGTCGGTATATTTCACGACGTTCTGCGTCGCCGTGACGATGCTCGTGCTGAGGCTGTTGCCGACGCTGGTCACGCGCTGGTCGACGTTCGAGATCGAGGTCGACAGCGCATTGCCGACCGACGTCACGCGTGCGTCGACGTTGCCGATGCCCGTGCTCAGCGTGCTGTTCACGTTCTTCAACTGCTGGACGTTGACGGCATCCGTATCGGCCGCGCCTGCCGCGACGTTCTTGAGCTGGCGTTCGCTGCCGAGCGCGCCGAACGACACCGCGCCGCCGACCGGTGCGGCCGTGCCGCCGAACACCGGCGTGCCGCCGTTGTTTGCGCCGACGCTGCCCGAGCCGATCGCCACCTGGTTGTTGTCGTTCGTCCGCGCGCCCGCGCCGATCGCCACCGATTGCGTGCCGGCCGCACGCGTCTGCGTGGCCGCGTCGTACGATGCGCCGGCCGATACGCCGTCGCTCGACGTCGGGTTCGCACCGCCGATCGCGATCGAACGGTCGCCGCTGGCCAGCGCCGAATGGCCGAGCGCGATCGAGCTCGTGCCGTGCGCATCCGCGACGTTGCCGAGCGCCATCGAGAAATCGCCGACCGCAGCCGACTGGCGGCCGATCGCCAGCGCCGTGTTGCCCTGCGCGACCGCCACCGTGCCGATCGCGGTGGCCGAGTTCGCCAGCGCCTGCGAGCCGACGCCGATCGCGATCGCGCCGCCGCTGCCGCTGCCGCCCTTGCTGCTCGCATTCGACTGGTCGCCGATCGCGATACCGCTGGCGCCTGCCATCGCATTGGTGCCCTGCGTCACGTTCGTGGTACTGACCGCGACGTAGTTGCCGCTCTTCGTTGCCACGCACAGCGGGTTGGTGCCGTCGATGCACTGGCCGTTCAGCGCGTTGTCCGGGTTGCCGCGGTCGACGAAATTGTCCGCGTGCGCGGCGCCGGCGATCAGCACACCCGCGCCCGTGAACATCGCGGCGGCAAGCGCCGAAATCTGCTTCCTCTTCATGGTCTTCTGCTCCGTTGTGTAGCGTCTGGTTTGAATACGGACTACTTACTTTTATTGACAGCTTCGACTTCGATTGCGACTTCGTTTCGGAAGCGGATTCCGGCGCCGGGCTTCCGACGCCGGGCAAGCCATGCCGACACGACACGCGTCGAGCACCCGTTTCGACCGGGCGTTCGAACACCCGGGGCATGCCGTCGGCCTGACGTCCCGTTCCGTTAATTCGACAACTGCATTAGGAATACGTATTGATTCATATGGACGAGTCTTTCCCCGGCCGAATCCGGAGATTCAACCCGTCGTCATATGCATCCCCGATTTGTCGCCGCGCCGATCGCGACCCACACTGCTTCTTTTATTTCATTCCCGGCAACCCGGATTTCACTCCGTGCAGCGAGCACGTGGCGGGACAGTCATCAATTGATGCGCCGGCTTCGGGTCAGGCAACGTCCGTCACCGCTTGCGGCGCTTCCGCTGCCCTGCCCACCCGTTACTCAAAGTTCGGACGAATTATGAGACACGGAATTAAATTATTAAAGCCGACATTCTTTATAGATTGTAAAATTCCAAATATTCAATGGTTTACGTAAAATACGCTCATTCCGCAAACGATTTCGCGCCAGCGCCGTTATTCAAAACCTTTTGCCGAGCGGATAAATACTTTGCCAAAGCGGATTCAAATAATCCTTTTCTCGAAAATACAATCCGAAAGCCGGCCGGTCGCGCGGCTTTCTCACTGGATATACGCGTAAACCACGAGCAATGATGCACGTCGACGTTTCACGTTCCTGTCGCAAACCGCCATTTTCCATAATCGCGAAGATGGAATGATGCAAATGGAGCCGTCGTGTCTGGCCGGATTCCGAATATGCTCCTACAATTCCGCTCGCATCGATTCCGGCAGTCGCGATCGTCGTCCACGCGAGCACGGCGATCCGTCGCGTCCCGACCGACCCGGCGATCAAAACAACGAACGCCGCGCGGCTCCCCCTTGTCCGAAATCGATGCGAGCGTGCGATGCGCCGGGATGCATCGCCACGCAGCGGCCTCCGACGTTTCCACCTCACCGGGCTGGCCACCCGCGGAAAACGCAGCCAACTGCCTTTTAACAACAGGTGCACGATGCCTTCATCGATCTCCGCATTGCGCGACGCGCATATCCTGATCGTCGACGATCAACCCGACCAGCTCCGTTTGCTGACCGACATGCTGCGCAGCACGGGATGCCGGATCAGCGTCGCATTCGACGGCGCGCAAGCGTGCCAGCGCGCGCAGGCGCTGATGCCCGACCTGATCCTGATGGACGTGCGCATGCCGCGCATGGACGGCTTCACCGCATGCCGCCTGCTGGCCGCCGATCCGCTGACGGGCGCGATCCCGATCATCTTCCTGACCGTGGCCGGCGCGTTGCGCGAACGGCTCGAGGGGCTGGAGATCGGCGGCGTCGACTATGTGGTGAAGCCGTTCGAGCCGGCGGAGGTGATCGCGCGGATTCGCGTGCAGCTCTCGCGCGCGAAACGCGAACGGTCCGCCGGGACGGAAACGGCGGAAAGCCCGTTCGCGGGCGGCAACGACGACGACATCATCGTGCGCGCGGCCATCCGCCACCTGTCGCGCACGCTGAACGATCCGCCGACGGTGGAGGAACTGGCGCGTGCGGTCGGCACGCACGAAAAGCGCTTGTCGCGCGCGTTTCGCGACAATCTCGGCCAGACGGTGTTCGAATATCTGCGCTACGAGCGACTGCGGATCGCGCAGGATCTGCTGGACTCCACGTCGCTCAGCATCGCCAGTATCGCGAAGGAAATCGGCTTTTCCACGCCGGCCAATTTCGCCACCGCCTTCCGCGAACGTTTCGGCATCACGCCGACCGAATGGCGACGCCAGGGCCATGCGGGCGCGCGCACGGCTACCCGGGAGCCGCAACGCCGCGTGTAGGCCGCGTGCGACGCACTCACGCTCACCAGTTGTATTTCGCGCTGGCCAGCACGGTCCGCTCGTTGCCGAACACGCACACGGCGTACGACTGACAGCCGCTGACATAGCGCCGGTCGAACAGGTTCGCGACATTCACCGCGAAACGCCAGCGCGGCAGCTCGTAATGGATCGCGAGGTCGTAAAGCGTCGCGCTCGGCACCGTCAGCGAATTGTCGGGCGCGCCGGCCGATGCGCTCTGGTAGCGCACGCCGCCGCCGATGCCGAGGCCCGCCAGCGCGCCCGTGCGCCACGTCCAGTCGGCCCACATCGACGCCATCTGCCGGGGCAGCGGGACGGACACCGGCCAGTGGTTCAGCGACGCGTCGTTCGCCTGCACGTTCTTGACGTCCTGATAGAGATACGACGCGACGATCGACAGCTCGCGCGTCAACTGGCCGACCGCGCTCAGCTCGATGCCGCGCGAGCGCACCTTGCCGGTCTGCACCGACGTCGTCGCGGTCGGGTCGAGATTCACCGGCGTGGGCGTGACGACGTTGGTCTGGTCGATCCGATACACGGCCGCATTCAGCATCAGGTTCCGGCCGGCCGGCTGCCAGCGCAGCCCGGCCTCCGTCTGCGTGCCGCGCGTCGGCTTCGGCAAGCCGCCGCCGTACATCCGCACGCCGATGACCGGATCGAACGACGTCGAATAGGCGACGTACGGCGACAACCCGGCGTCGCCGCGATAGGTGAGCCCGACCCGCCCGGAGAACGCACTGACGTCCTGCTGTGCATGCGAGCCGGCGGCCCGGTCGTCGAACCGCGCATTCACGACGTCCTCGCGGCCGCCGAGCGTCAGCGTCCAGCGCCGCCAGCGGATCTGGTCCTGCGCATACACGCCGAATCCGTTCATCGCGGTGTACTGGTCGACGTGGCCGAGCGATGTCGGGCCCGAGAAGATCGCGGCGGTCACAGGCCGATAGACCGGGTGATACAGGTCGAGCGACGGGGCGAGCGCGAGTTGCACGCTGTTGGTCGTCGTCTGCCGGTCGAACTGCAGGCCGAACAGCAGCGTGTGTTCGAGCGGCCCCGTGCCGAAGCGCGCCTGTGCGCGATTGTCGATGTCGAGCCGGCTGTAGTTGAGCTGGAACAGCCCCGCGAAACGCATCATGTTCGTCGTGCTTCGGGGCGCGAGGCCGTTGCCGAACACCGTCGCATCGTCGAGCGACAGGTGCGACCAGCGCACGTCCTGATGCAGCGTCCAGATCGCGTTCACGCGGTGTTCCAGCGCGTAGCCGAGCGACCATTGCTTCTTGCGGTAGTCGTTGAACGACGGGTCGCCCATGTAGATGTCCTGCGACAGGCGGCCGTTCGGGTTCGGCAGCACCGTGCCCGACGCGGGCAGGAAGTTCGACGAGATGTCGCCGCTGTCCTGCAGGTATGTCGCGGAAAACGTCAGCGACGTGTCGGCGTTCGGCCGCCACCGGAACGACGGCGCGAGCGCGACGCGCCGGTCGCCGTTCGGGCCGGTCACCGCGTTGCCGTCACGCGCGACGCCGACGAAGCGGTATGCATACTTGCCGTCCGGATCGAGCCTGTCGCCGACATCGAGCATGGCTTGCTTGCGCGCATCGTTGCCGATCTGCACGCCGGCTTCACGCACGCGCGTGCCGTCGGCGCGCTTCGTCTGCGCGTCGACGATCGCGCCGGGCTCGCCCGCGCCGTACAGCACCGACGTCGGCCCGCGCAGCACCGCAATCGAATCGATCGTGTACGGATCGACGCGCCAGTTCGCGATCACGGCCGTGTTCGGCGCCGGCAGGCCGTCGACGTACAGCGTCGGCGTGAAGCCGCGCAGCGCCGCATACCAGTCGGTGCGGCTGTCGGCGCCGAACGTCGCGAAGCCGGGCACGTAGCGCAACGCCTGGTTCAGGTCGGCCGCGCCGGTCATCTCGATCTGTTGCGCGGTGACGATGTCGATCGTTTGCGGAATCTCGTCGATCGGCGTTTCGGTCTTGGTGCCGGTGGCAGTGCGCCGCCCGACGAGCCCGACGGCCGAAGCATCGGCCGGCCCTCGCACGTCGATGGCCGGCAGCACGGCCGCCCCCGGCGCCGATGCCTGCGCGTGCGCACCGCCCGCGGCGGCCGCGCACAACGCTCCGCCTGCCGCGATCGCCATCGCGCGCCGCCCCGTCCCTGTCTCCGTCCACATCGTCTCGATACTCCGTCGTGCTGGGTTGGCCCGTTCGGCCGGATCGACGAACCGTGTATTGCCCGGTCCGTCCGGTGGTGTCGTGATTGCCGTGCCCGGCGAACGCAGTGAAGCGGAGATCGGTGCGCACCGACCGATTGCGCCGTTCGCGAGCGCAGCGATCATACCGGCCGAACGTGGCGCGGTCTTTAAAAAGAATTGGACCGGTGACGGCGGCGGCACGCATATTGCGCGTCGCCCGAACCGCATTCAGGAACCCGGCGCAGCCGGGCATCGACGTGACACGCACATCCGGCAGGATTCACATCGGTATTTCAGGCTGGCGCTACCCGGGCTGGCGGGGAACGTTCTACCCGGCGGACCTGAAGCAGGCCGGCGAGCTACGGTATGCAGCGGGCCAGATGCAGACGATCGAGATCAACGGCACGCACTACAGCCTGCAAGCGCCGGACAGCTGGCGGCGCTGGTATGCCGAAACGCCGCCGGGGTTCGTGTTCAGCGTCAAGGGTTCGCGCTACCTGACGCATATCCTGCGTTTTCGCGACGAGGCCGCCACGGTCGCGTGCGCGAATTTTTTCGCTCAGGGGTTGTTCGCGCTGAAGGAGAAGCTCGGGCCGCTGCTGTGGCAATTCCCGCCCTCGCTGCGTTTCGACCCGGCACACATGGAGCACTTCCTGGGCCTGCTGCCGCACGATACGGAAGCCGCACTCGCGCTCGCCCGCCGGCACGATTCGCACGTCCGGGCGCCCTATCTGGAGATCGACCGCAAGCGAGCGTTGCGTCACGCGGTGGAAGTGCGGCACGACAGCTTCGTGGATCCGGCGTTCGTGAAGCTGCTGCGCCGCCACAAGGTCGCGCTCGTCGTGTCGGATTCGACCGAGGCGTGGCCCCAATTCGAGGATCTGAGCGCGCGGTTCATCTACATGCGGCTGCACGGCACCGAAACGAAGTATTCGGGCGAATACGCCGATGCGGCGCTCGAGCGATGGGCACGCCGGATCGACACGTGGAGCCGGGGCGCGCAACCCGACGATGCGCGTCTCGCCGCACCGGCGCTGCACCCGCCACGCGCGGCGACGCGCGACGTGTACTGCTATTTCGACAACGACACGAAAACGCAGGCGCCGTTCGACGCCAGACGGCTGATGGCGCGGCTCGGGTTGCATGCGCATGACACGGCATCCGAATGAAGCGGCCGGCAAACTGCATGGCGAACATGCCATCGGCAAACGAGAGGCCGGGCGCGAAATATGCTCCGGTGCTCCCGGATCGCGCGTCCTCGTCGCGCGCACCGCGCGCCCGGCAAATTTTTCACGACCGGCAACCGGCGCCATGGGCCAACCCTGCAAGGAGAAAAAGCGATGACCCTGCTCATCTACCTGGTCGGATGGATCATTTTCATCGGCGGCGTCGTCTGGGGTTTGATGACGCTGCACGTCGCGCAGCACATCATCGAGATCGTGGCCGTCATCCTGTTCGGCATCGCGGTCATCACCGGCGCGACGCGCGCCCGGAATCGCGACCGGTCGTAGCGCTGCACGGCGCGGGCGCCTGCCCCAACGGTCGAACGGCATCGTCCGGATTCCTTACGTACGTCGCATGGCCGTTTCGCGCGCCCGAGCTGGTCGTGCGCGAATCGACCGGGGTAGCGCCGGATTGACGGTTCGGTATCCACACGTTTGCGGATGCGGCATGCGGCGTATGCGTCGGGAATGAACGAAGTGGCGTCGGTCCCGCGGTTGCCGTTTTCTCGTTCGACGAGGGCGGAAACGTACATCGCTCCCTTCGACGCGCGGCGAACCGATGCAGGAAGAGATCGGGAAACCCGAGATGGAGGCATGCGACGCCACGGCTCCCCGAAACGCAAAATGGCGCGTCACCGAGCCAACGCCGCGCGAGTCGACACGATTCATCGTCCCGCCGGCGTTGTGGATGACGCGCCTGAGGTGTGAAGATTCGCGGCCGCCCGGAGCATGCGGCGGCCGCGGTATCGACGTCGCCTACTTCTTGATCACCGGAACGGTGAGCGAAGTGACGAGCGACGTCACGGGTGCCAGCAAACCACCGCCCGACGCGCTACCGCCCCCTTGCGCGGAATTGCCGTTCAGCGAAACCGCCAGCGCGGGAACGACGCCGGCCACCGACCCGACGGCCGAACCGACCGATTGCACCGCCGCGTTGGCGATCGTCGCGCCGCCGGAGATGAGCGCCCCCGCGGCGTTCGTCACACCGCCGACCGCACCGGCTGCCGTACCGCCATTGAGCGCGACACTCAGTGCCGGAAGGGTTCCGGCGACCGCGCCGGCGGTGCCGGTCACGGTGTGCGCGAGCGAACCCGTCAGGCCTGTGGTGACCGTCGCGAGCGAGCCCGCCGCACCGGTTGCGCCGGTGAGCGCGCCGGAGAGCGCGCCGGATCCCGAGCCGACGACGTTGCCGGCACCGCTCGTGGCGGATCCGATCAGCGACGTGACGGTCGATGCGATCGGTGCGATCGCCGCGGTGCCGCTGCCGGCGAGGCCGGTTACCGCGCCGGACGCTGCGCCGATCGCACCGGTGGCTGCGCCGACCGGCAACGAGCCGCCGAGATTGCCGACGATGCTCGTGATCGGCGTGATCAGCGCGCCGCCGTTGCCGGCGACACCGGTGACGGCGTTGACGACGCCCGTGCCCGCGTTGGCGACCGTGCCCACGAGGCCGCCGAGACCGCCGGCCGCGCCGCCGGCACCACCCACTGCGCCGGCCAGCGTTCCGACTGCACCGGTGGCCGTGTTGCCGACCGCGCCCACGAGGCCGCCGAGACCACCGGCCGCACCGCCAGCACCGCCCACTGCGCCGGCCAACGTTCCGACTGCGCCGGTGGCCGTGTTCCCGACCGCACCCACGACGCCGCCGAGACCACCGGCCGCACCGCCGACACCGCCCACTGCGCCAGCCAATGTTCCGGCTGCGCCGGTTGCCGAGTTGGCTACCGTGCCTACGATGCCGCCGAGACTGCCGAGACCGCCGGTCGCACCGCCACCGACACCGCTCGCTGCGCCAGCCAACGTTCCGACTGCGCCTGTTGCCGAGTTGGCTACCGTATCAACGATGCCGCCGAGACTGCCGATGCCACCGGTCGCACCGCCGCCGACACTACCCGCTGCGCCGGCCAACGTTCCGACTGCACCGGTTGCCGAGTTGACTACCGTGCCTACGATGCCGCCAAGACCGCCGGCCGCGCCGCCAGCACCGCCCACTGCGCCGGCCAATGTTCCGGCTGCACCGGTTGCCGAGTTGGCTACCGTGCCTACGATGCCGCCGAGACTGCCGAGACCGCCGGTCGCACCGCCGCCGACACCGCTCGCTGCGCCAGCCAACGTTCCGACTGCACCGGTTGCCGAGTTGGCTACCGTATCAACGATGCCGCCGAGACTGCCGAGGCCACCGGTCGCGCCGCCGCCGACACTACCCGCTGCGCCAGCCAACGTTCCGACTGCACTTGTTGCCGAGTTGCCAACCGCGCCTACGACGCCACCGACACCGCCCACTGCGCCGGCCAGGGTTCCGACTGCACCGGTGGCCGTGTTGCCCACCGTGCCCACGATGCCACCGAGACTGCCGGTCGCACCGCCGACACCACCCGCTGCGCCGGCCAACGTCCCGACTGCACCGGTTGCCGAGTTGGCTACCGTGCCTACGATGCCGCCAAGACCGCCAGTCGTGCCGCCGGCACCGCCCAAGGCGCCAGTCACAGTTCCAACTGCACCCGTTGCCGTGTTACCGACCGTGCCCACGATGCCACCGAGACCGCCGGTCGCACCGCCAGCACCACCCAGTGCACCAGTCAGCGTTCCGACTGCACCCGTCGCCGTATTCGCTACCGTGCCGACGACGCCACCGAGACCACCGGTCCCACCGCCGACACCACCCAAAGCACCAGTCAGCGTTCCGACTGCACCCGTCGCCGTATTCGCTACCGTGCCGACGACGCCACCGAGACCACCGGTCCCACCGCCGACACCACCCAAAGCACCAGTCAGCGTTCCGACTGCACCCGTCGCCGTATTCGCTACCGTACCGACAACACCGCCGAGCCCGCCGGTCGGATCACCCACTCCACCCAAGGCACCCGTCACCGTACCGACAGCGCCACTTGCCGCATTGCCCACCGTTCCGACAACGCCACCGAGACCACCGGTCCCACCGCCGACGCCACCCAGCGCGCCAGTCAGCGTTCCGACCGCACCCGTCGCCGTGTTCGCTACCGTGCCGACAACACCGCCGAGGCCGCCAGTCCCGCCGCCCCCGATGCCACCAAGGGCGCCGGTTACCGTACCGACCACACCACCAAGCCCGCCAGTCGGATCGCCGACACCACCCAAGGCGCCCGTTACCGTACCGACTGCGCCGCTTGCCGCGTTGCCCACCGTTCCGACGACGCCACCGAGACCACCGGTCCCGCCGCCAACACCGCCCAGTGCGCCAGTCAGCGTTCCGACCGCACCCGTCGCCGTGTTCGCTACCGTGCCGACAACGCCGCCGAGGCCACCGGCCCCGCCGCCAACACCGCCCAGTGCGCCAGTCAGTGTTCCGACTGCCCCCGTGGCCGTATTCGCTACCGTTCCGACAACACCGCCGAGGCCACCAGTCCCGCCGCCCCCGATGCCACCCAGTGCGCCAGTCAACGTTCCGACTGCGCCCGTCGCCGTATTCGCTACCGTGCCAACCACGCCGCCGAGGCCGCCGGTCCCGCCACCGCCAACACCACCCAGCGCGCCAGTCAGCGTTCCGACCGCACCCGTCGCCGTGTTCGCTACCGTGCCGACAACGCCG
>NZ_LPDI01000072.1:0-2184 GCF_001528895.1 Burkholderia sp. MSMB1078WGS
AACCTCCCGTTCCTATTGGGAAAATTGCCTCCGAAACACTAACACTCATTTGTGTCCAGGATTTCTAGAGCAGATCAGTGCTTCAACCCAGAGGGGCGTCGTTAAAAGACCGCATCCGAGTCACTTATTTCGGCGCGCCGGGGCTACCGGGGAGAAAGCCGTTTTCGATGAGATAAGTGGCCGTGTTGACGAGCGTAGAGCGCGCATTCGGCGTGCCGACTGCCACTGCACACTTGTCCTTGCCACCACCCAGGCGAACCGACTGCTCGGTCGTCGAGTATTCCACGCCTTTCAGGTAGAAACTGGGCAGAGAGGTTGTGTACCGCACATACGGGACGCAGGCTCGCTGCGCCGGATCCTTGGGGCCACCATTGAAAGGAAAGTATTCGTCGAACAGGTATGCGAATCGGGAAAGGCCGCCCCAGGACGAGGGGACCGATATTTTACCGGTTGACATCCGGGTGCCGGCAGCCATATCCGTGATGAAGCCTTCGATGGTCGCGTTGCCGCCGTTCACCGCGGGGACGCTGTACGCAATCTCCAATTGATAACGGCGGCCGGGCTTCCATGCATAAGCGAGAGAACAGGAAGTGCCCGAGCCACCATCCGCACCGCCGCGGCAATTTGATGCGAGTGGCGTTGTACCAGTGCCGAATGCGCTGAAGATGACGAGATTCGATCCTTCGGTGCGAGGCTGGATACCGGTATAGATCGCATGGCCACCGCGTTCCGAGGTCAGTTGGTTGGCCCAGTAGTAACTGCGATTGACCGTGGTCGGAACGACTATGGGCGTAATGTCCCAGGTCATGCGGTCGTAACCCCCCGCTGGGGTGGACCGTGCGGCAGCAGAAATATTCGGGTCGGCGTGTGCGGTCAGCGATGCGGAAATAGCGAAGGTCGCAGAAGTGATCAGCCGGGTCGGTACTCTCATGGGTTCTCGCGGTAGATGGTAGAAATGTGGACAGGTAGTACGCTAGGCAATGCGCACGTCCTGCGGCGCGGAAACCCGCTTTCAGTTCCGCTGGTGAGTCACGTTAGCACGGCGCGCGACTTTACCTTATCGCAGTTCTTCGAAAGTGCGGCATTCCAAACAAGGCGGCGCATGCCCGTTTCCAGGTATGCTTCGAGGGACGGCCGGGGTTCGTGAAATTTGCCGCGCTACGCAAATTCATTGTGGGTTCACGTGGATCGCGTCGGCAGGCCCAGAAAACGCAATCATCCTCTACAACACAGTACTGCTCTCTTGTGCGTATGAGCAAAAGCGTACCGCATGGTGACCATGCCGCGACAGATCTCAGGTCGACAATTCGCTGGTCGTCTGGCAGGCAGTGAAAGCGATCAAGAAGTTCGCACAAGCGAACCGGCGCAGTTGTCGTTGTCGTAGAGAACCGACGATGACAGCACCTTGCGACTATCGGCTTTCGCATTACCGCCGACGTTCCCTCTCGAGTCGGTGCTCGACGCCTGTACCTGTTTCGTGCGAGAGTGCGTGCCGGGCCTGACGAAACGTTAATTACTGACGCGTGCGAGGTCGGATGCCGACGTTGCGGCCACTTACGCATCCACGGCAGCTGCCCCTATTGTGGTGGTCGCGCAATTCGATTCAGCCCGACGAGCGGCGCCCCCTCATGTATATCCGTAAGCGTGCGCAGGCTGTGCGGATCCGGCCCCAGGGCGTCCGCAGCTTTCCGCCGGCTTCAGTACGAGGACCTGTTACGAGCCGTTCAGCCACGGCATCTCCACAAGTGACACGACCAGTTGCCGGAACTCTCGGATCGAAGATGAACCCGACTACGATCATCGACTCGGCGTAGGGAACCGGAAAGACCTGCGGATTTTCCGGCGTCCGCAGGGGTGGCGTTTGGGCGTGTCAGTAGTCGCTGTGGCGTTCTCGCACACCCTTTCCAGGTCGTCCGCCATCGCGGGGCGTCGACTTTCAGGACACGGTTCCTCAGATCGCTGAAAGGCTCGACGCGTGCATCGTATATGTGGCAACAGGGTACTTCATAAACGAAACAGGGCAGTGTCGTTTCCCATGAGAAGGAGTGCTATTCTAACTAGGTGCGAGCAGCCAGCGAAAACCGGTCATGCACGAGATGGCTGCAAGCTAGCTGTGAAGCTTCAATAGGTTGTATCGATGGTTCATCCGGACTGAGTCTGGGAGACTGGAAGTCGCCAAACACC
>NZ_LPDI01000073.1:0-2889 GCF_001528895.1 Burkholderia sp. MSMB1078WGS
TACATGGCGACGATCTTGTCGTCGAAGCCCGTGAAGCGCCGTTCGTGCTTGGGAATCAGGATGGGTTCGAAGCTGCCATCGCGGTCGCGCGGCACCTCGATACGGATCGGACCGTCTTCGGTCAGAACCGTCTTGGCCCCTTTGCCGTTGCGCTGATTCGTGGCGTTGGCCGGCTTGGCAGCACCGGGAGGGTAGCCGAGATGATGATTCATCTCGCCGCCCAGTGCCCGTTCGATCAGCGCCTTCTTGAGCGCTAGCGTCGCGGCATTGATGGCTTCGGCCGTCATCGGGCCGTTGCCGAACTGTTCGAGCAGCTCGGCCGGAATCGCCGGCAGTGCCACCGGCTGGGCTTTCGGTTTGCGAGGCATAAACTCTCCTTGGGAGCATGTTATGCCTTAAACACAAAATTCCTGACAGGCCCGCTACGTCGCCCTCAGGAAATTCGAATGTCCACGGAACCCCGAAAACCGGTCGCTTCGGTTGACGCGGAAAGTCATATCAGTTGAACGCCAGCATCAGGTCCTGCCCCTCGGCCCCTTGACTGACGGGTCCAGCAGTTCCTTAGGCAGTTCAGACTGGGGCCTGGGGGCCGCAGCCTGACGCGCTACGGTTTGCCTTTTCATCTTCATTGGCATATCCATGGTTTTTACACCTCATGATATGCCCCGCCCACGAAATCACGGATAGGTCCCTTCGGGGCTTGCATTCCGTTGTGCCCGTGGAATGCGGCTACGATTTCCTTGCCATGCCTCACTGGCGCCGGCACCGCTTGTAACTCAATGGATCGCATGGTCCCAGTTGGGCAGGGAGGGCCCGCATGCCGAAATGGCAGCCGCTATTTTCTCGCAGACCTCCGGCCACTGATGGCGATAGTGGAATCTCCCACCGAAGGCATGCAGCGACTCTAAAAGCACATTCATCGCGGATTTGCGCCAGCCAATCTTTTGCTTAATCGAAGATTTCAGACTAAATTGTCAAAGTCCTCAAGCGGGACAGTAAATTCGAGCTCTTGCCGGCGTTATTATCACCATATATTCAAGGGGAATATCTCAATGGACCGCCAGACTCAAAACTGCTGTGCCACACCGACCGCGGCTCGACGCGCTTCGCTCAAAACCGCCCTGGGCCTCATGGCGTTCGGGCTGGCCGCCGAACTCATGCCCGGTCTGGCGCACGCCGCTGCTCTCGGCAAGGCGCAGCGCGATGCCATGACGCCCGACGACGTGATTGCCATGTTGAAGCGTGGCAACGAGCGCTTTCGTGCGGATAAGCTGCAAAGGCACGATTATCTGGCCCAGAAGCGAGCGAGCGCGAGTGGTCAGTATCCGGCAGCCGTCATCCTGAGTTGCATGGATTCTCGTGCACCCGCAGAAATTATTTTCGACGCGGGCATCGGCGATACTTTCAATACGCGTGTGGCAGGCAATATCGTTAACGACGATCTGCTGGGCAGCCTTGAATATGCCTGCGCCGTGGCCGGCTCAAAAGTCGTGCTAGTGATGGGCCACACGACGTGCGGCGCGATCAAAGGTGCCATCGACGGCGCGAACCTCGGCAATCTCACGGGCTTGCTGAATAAGATCAAGCCAGCCATGGACGCAACCAAGTTCGACGGCGAACGCAGCAGCAAAAACGATGCGTTCGTCGACGCTGTGGCAGCCACCAACGTGCGACAAGCTATCGACGAAATCCGCCGCCGGAGCGAAGTACTGGCCGATCTGGAAAAGAACGGCAAGATAAAGATCATTGGGTCGATGTACCACCTTGTGGGAGGCAAGGTGGAGTTCTATAGCTGATTGATCAGCGGCTCGATCGGGCGTTGCGCGACGTTCGAGCCGCTCGACCTATGAGGCGCTGCGATGGATCTTGTTGGGCAGAATGGTGCCCTACCGGAACCAAGCTCGAGTTCCTTGCTGCACGGCGAACCGGCAACTGCGCCGGAACTCGCGCTTCCACGCTGGCTACTCGACACCGCGAGGATCGTTACGCGAGAATGGGGCTCGGCGTACTTGTGATCGTGTACGTTCCAAAGGCCGTTGGCACACACGCGGTTACGATCAACCGCCTTAAGAGATGGTTTCAAAAAAGGGGCCGTGGGTGCTGTTAACTTTCGTGGCGAGCCGTTAACCTCAGGCATCGGAACGACCGATGCCGAGGAGATCGGCAAGCCGATCATCGACGACGACTGTGGACATTGATCGAACCGTTACTAGCCACGCAAGACGGGACAGCGCTGGCGCGACCTGCCCACCGAGATGGGCTGCGGCTCGGGCGTGACTTGTTGGCGACGACTACGCAATGGGCAGGCCATGGGCGTATGGAATCGCTTGCACGAATTGCTGCTCGCGAAGCTGCGAGCAGCAGACCAAAGACTTATCGGGAGCCGGGATCGGTTCATCATCGATCCGCGCCGTTGGGGCGGGCCTAAAACTGGGCCAAGCCCTACGGATAGCGCGCGACCTGGTTCCGGGCCTGTCAGGAATTTTGTGTTTAAGGCATAACATGCTCCCAAGGAGAGTTTATGCCTCGCAAACCGAAAGCCCAGCCGGTGGCACTGCCGGCGATTCCGGCCGAGCTGCTCGAACAGTTCGGCAACGGCCCGATGACGGCCGAAGCCATCAATGCCGCGACGCTAGCGCTCAAGAAGGCGCTGATCGAACGGGCACTGGGCGGCGAGATGAATCATCATCTCGGCTACCCTCCCGGTGCTGCCAAGCCGGCCAACGCCACGAATCAGCGCAACGGCAAAGGGGCCAAGACGGTTCTGACCGAAGACGGTCCGATCCGTATCGAGGTGCCGCGCGACCGCGATGGCAGCTTCGAACCCATCCTGATTCCCAAGCACGAACGGCGCTTCACGGGCTTCGACGACAAGATCGTCGCCATGTA
>NZ_LPDI01000074.1:0-11070 GCF_001528895.1 Burkholderia sp. MSMB1078WGS
GCGTGCCGGCTTCGTTCGTCCAGTTCGTTTGAAAGGGGACCCCGATGAAAGCCGCTGTACTGATTGCATTGACCTGCCTCGTGCTGACCGCTTGCGGCGGCGACGACAATTCCTCGCCTGTGGCGTCCGGCGGATCGGGGGCGAGCAACAACGGTGGCGGCGGCCCGAGCGGCGGGACGCCGACCACGGGCGCACCCGACGGCAATTCGGGTTCGCCGACCGCCTCGAACGTCGAGTGCGATCCGGTTTACCAGCAGGGCGATACCGTGCAACTGCACATGTATACGCAAGCGACGTCGCAGAGCCCGTCGGTCGACAACGGCGTGTACACGCGGACTTACACGCCGGCGACGTTCAACGGCGTGGCGCTCACGCAGCAGGCCGAAACCACGACAGGCTCGCCGATTCAGACCAATCACTACTACCTCGTCGGCAATGGCGTGCGCACGAACTACGGTGGCGAGGTCTACAGCGGCGGCACGCTTGCATTGCGGGACGTGAACTCGCCGCCCTATGTCGAGACGATCGGCCTCGCGGGAAGCGAAACGGTGAATTACGTGGATACGCCGGTCTTTCCGGCAGGCGGCGCGCAAACGTCCGTCTCGATCCAGCGGACGTACGTCGCGCGCGAAACGGTCAGTCTCCGCAACGGCAAGGTCTTCGCGAACGCTTGCCACTATCACGCGACGGAGACCTTCACCAACCCGGCGTTGACGAGCAAGACGATCGCGGACGACTGGCTCGCGCCGGGTGTCGGCCTGGTCAAATCGGTCGCCGACGTGGGCGGCACGCAGATCATCACGCGCGAACTGGAAGCGGCGACGGTGGGCGGTAAGTCGTATTGAGTGCGCATGGGCGGCGCGCCGCGATCGGTCTCGCATCGGGGGCGTTGACGACCTGCTGCTTGGGGCATGCAGCAGGTCACGCCGTCACGCGGATGGCTGACCGATTCTCGGACTTGCAGGAGCGTGACGGTGCGTTCTGCCGTCCGCCGTTGAGATCCCCGTTGCAACGACGGGGCGTTGAAAGAGCGAGCCGCACGGACTTCATCCAGAAACCCCAAGCGGGTCAGGCGAGGAAGTTGCTCGACAACTCCTCGACGCCGTCGCGGCGACCGCACGAGCAATTGGAACACGTACAGGCGTCCTGATCGACTCATGTCGACGCAGGCTGGCTTTCGCCCCGGACGGCGTATCGTGATCAATAAGGTAGCGAACGAAAGAGTATGTGCTTGCCGGCTCGCTATATGCAGCACTTCATATCGTCTGACGAGCGTCTATACTTTTTGACTGTAATGTCGGCGCCATGGGCGCTGGCGATTCTTCACTATTGCCGGATTCGCGCCGGGATTGGCCATCACGACGGCGCTCGCCTATGTGCGGCGCTGGCCTTGAGAGTCCGATTGCCGCGAGAAGGCGCTGGCACCAGGAACGCTCGGCCCGTTAGTGCGCGATCAAGTCCTCCGGAGGTGGGTTATGAACTGGATCGGTACGTGGCGTAATCAATACGGCTCCACGCTTTCCATCACAAGCGACAAGGAAGGCGCCATCCGTGGCGTATTCAGCACCGCGTTGCAGGACAGCGCCTTCTTCGGTCACGATCTGCCTGTCTCAGGCGTTTGGTTTGGCGATTGCATCAACTTCGCTTTCGGCATATCGAATGACGTAGTGACGGCGATCTGTTCTTTCACAGGCATGCTGCGTGACGGCAAGCTGCAGACGGCATGGCATGTCGTGACCAGCAAGGCGCCTCGGCAAGGCTCGCGATCGTCGGAGTTTGGATGGGCGCATGCCGTCCAGACCAATGCGGATACATTCGAGCGAATCGCTGAGTAACGATGTACCCGCAAAATCGTGGCTCGGAGCGGTCGTAAGCCGCGACGCCCGTCGCCGGCTCGAACGGTGCGGCCACGCGCGCGACATGCAGGTTCGTGCAGAACGTCGCGACCGGGTCCGGCCGCGCTTGCGCGACCTCGCGCATCAGCGCGGAGAGCGGCATTTCGGGTTCGCGTTCGACGCCGAGCCGTCCGGCCGATGTGCCCGGTGAGTCTCCAGCCCTGCCTGTTTCGTCATCACACTCGAATGCCGCAGCACCTTTTGACGGCGGGAAGCCTTGCTGATATTGGCCCCCATCACGGGCACGGTCGAAATTTAAACGAAATGTGATCACTCGCGGCCGCAAAATTTTGCACAATGGCGGCAGCGCGGCCTTCCGCCGCGCTTCGCGCCGGCCCCGATCGCCGCCCGACAACCGTGACCCAGCCCCGCTCCGACGTACCGCCGCCCACCGCCATGGACCACCCGAAACGTATCCTGATCGTCGAGGACGACGCCGACATCGCCGACGTGCTGAGCTTGCACCTGCGCGACGAGCGCTACGAGGTCGTGCACAGCGCGGACGGCGCCGAAGGGTTGCGCCTGCTCGAACAGGGCGGCTGGGACGCGCTGATCCTCGACCTGATGCTGCCGGGCGTCGACGGCCTCGAAATCTGCCGGCGCGCGCGGGCGATGACGCGCTACACGCCGATCATCATCACGAGCGCCCGGTCGAGCGAGGTGCACCGGATCCTCGGCCTCGAACTCGGCGCCGACGACTACCTCGCGAAGCCGTTCTCGGTGCTCGAACTCGTCGCACGCGTGAAGGCGCTGCTGCGGCGCGTCGATGCGCTCGCGCGCGATTCGCGGATCGACGCGGGCACGCTCGACGTCGCGGGGCTCGCGATCGACCCGATCGCGCGCGAGGCGAGCGTCGACGGCGCGCGCATCGATCTCACTCCGCGCGAATTCGACCTGCTGTATTTCTTCGCGCGGCATCCGGGCAAGGTGTTCTCGCGGATGGACCTGCTGAACGCCGTGTGGGGCTACCAGCACGAAGGCTACGAACACACGGTCAACACCCACATCAACCGGCTGCGCGCGAAGATCGAGGCCGATCCGGCCGAGCCCGTGCGGATCCTCACCGTGTGGGGACGCGGCTACAAGCTCGCCGCGCCGGACGCATGATGAAGCTCACGCTCACGCGGCGGCTGTCGCTCGTGTTCTCGATCCTGCTGCTCGCGTGCTCGGGCGCGTCGGCATGGCTGCAGATCCGTGCGAACGACATGCGCGAGAAGGAAGTCGTGCAGGCGCTGTCGCGCGACCTGGCCGCCAACATCGCCGGCAGCGCGCCGCTGATGGACGCGAACGGGCTGCGTCCCGACGCCGTGCGCACGCTGTTCGGGCAGCTGATGGGCGTGAACCCTAGCGTCGAGGTGTACCTGCTCGACAACGCCGGGCGCATCAAGGGCGACGATGCGCCGCCGGGCCACGTGAAGCGCGACCGCGTCGATCTCGCGCCCGTGCAGCGCTTCATCGCGGGCCAGCCGCTGCCGATCCTCGGCGACGATCCGCGCAGCCCGGACGCGCGCAAGGTGTTCAGCGCCGCGCCGCTGCAGCGCGCGGGGCAGCCGCCGTCGGGCTACATCTACGTGGTGCTGCTCGGCGAGGCGCATGACCGGCTCGCCGCGCGCGTCGACGCCGGCAACGTGCTGCGCACGACGCTGTGGTCGATGGCGATCGTCGCGCTGCTCGGGCTGCTCGCGGGCCTCGTCGCATTCGGCTTCATCACGCGCCCGCTGCGCCGGCTGACGGCCGCGATGCGCGACTTCGACGCGAACGCTGCGCCCGGCGCGCCCGACACGCCGCCGCCGGTGCTGCGCTTGCCGCCGGGCCGTCGCGGCGACGACATTGCGGTGCTCGAATCCGCGTTCGCGCAGATGGCCGACCGGATCGGCGAGCAGTGGCGCGCGTTGACGCGCCAGGACCAGCAGCGGCGCGAACTGATCACGAACATCTCGCACGACCTGCGCACGCCGCTCACGTCGCTGCACGGTTATCTGGAGACGCTGTCGCTGAAGGCCGACACGCTGGCCGAGCCCGAGCGGCGCCGCTACCTGTCGATCGCGCTCGCGCAGAGCGCGAAGGTCGGGCGGCTCGCGCAGGCGCTGTTCGAACTCGCGCGGCTCGAATCGGGCGGCGTACAGGCCGAGCGCGAGCCGTTCTCGCTCGTCGATCTCGTGCAGGACGTGTTCCAGAAATTCGAGCTGGCCGCGCAATCGCGCGGCGTCGCGCTGCATGCGCGGATTCCGCCGCGCGTGCCGGCCGTGTCGGCCGATCTCGGGATGATCGAGCGCGTGCTGACCAACCTGCTCGACAACGCGCTGCGGCACACGCCTTCGCACGGCGAGGTCGAGATCGCGCTGGAACCGCAGGGCGACCGCGTGGTCGTGACCGTGTCGGATACCGGCGAAGGGATTCCGGCGGCGCGGCGCGAAGGGTTGTTCCAGCGGCCGCAGCGGCCGATGAGCGGCGGCACGGCGACGAGCGGCGGGCTCGGCCTGTTGATCGTGCACCGGATGCTGGCGCTCAACGGCAGCGGCATCCGGCTCGTCGACCGGCCCGGGCGCGGCGCGGTGTTCGAGTTTGCGCTGGCGGTGGCGTCGCCGGCGGCGGGCGACGCGCGCTGACCGCGATCGGCGGCGTCATCGGCCGCGCTTGCGCCGCACGTCGCTCGGCGTCGTGCCGGTCCAGCGCTTGAACGCGTGGCGGAATCCCACGGCATCGCTGAAGCCGAGCGTCAGCGCGATGTCCTCGGTGCTGAGCGTGGTCGTGCCGAGGTAGTCGATCGCGAGCGCCTTGCGCACGCTCGTCAGCAGTTCGCTGTACGACGTGCCTTCGGCTTCGAGCTTGCGGCGCAGCGTGCGCGAGGTCATGCACAGGCTCTCGGCGATCGCGTCGATGTCCGGGAATTGTCCCGGCGTGCGGGTGAGCTCCTCGTATACGCGTCGCGTGATACCCGATCGGCTGCGCAATTCGTCGAGCAACTGCGCGCAGTGCGACGACACCTGCGCGGCGGTGATCGGATTCGCGAGCTGCGGCGCGCGCGTGAGCCAGGCCGCCGGATAGCTGAGCACGTGATGCGGCTGGTCGAACGCGATCGGGCATTCGAGCGCGTCGGCCAGCAGCGCCCCGTGCGGCGGCCGCGGCTGCGCGAACTGCGCGCGCGCGGGCACGCACCATCCGCCCATCACGTCCTTGATGATCGTCACGTGCAGCGCGAACTGCATGTCGATCAGGAAACGGTACAGCGGCTCGTCGAGATCGGGCAGCGCGACTTCGTGGCGGTCCGGAAACAGCCACGACGCGGTGTCGCCGTGCTCGACCCAGCGGATCGGCAGCATCCCGTTCGCGAGCCGATGATATTTGACGGCCGCATCGAACGCGCGCGCGAGCGATTCCGAGCACAGCATCGCGTAGCCGTACATGCCGTAGCTCGACGCACGCAGCAGGCGGCCGACGCGCACGCCGAGGTCGGTGCCGTCGTACCGGCCGACCGCGTTGCGCGCGGCCGTCAGGAACTGCAGCGGCGACGTGAGCGTGAACGGGTCCGCGACGTCGGCCGGCGCGAGGCCGGTGCCGGCGAGCACCGCCGCCGGATCGAGGCCGGCTTGCGCGGCCACGTCGACCAGCACGGCCAGCTTGGCCGGCGTGAAGCGCTGCTCGCGCAACGCGTGGGCGGCGTCGGCGTCGGGCAGCCGCGGGGGACGGGCGTCCGTCGGTTTCAACAGCGCACTGCGCGACATGGGAATCCTGCGTCCGAATCGATATCGTTGACGGCTTGCCATTCTGCGCGGGAACGATTCCGTTCGCCACAGGGTTCACCCTGACGTGCCGACGGTACGGCCCGATCGGACGGGCGTTCGCCGTGCGAAGCGACGTGGACACATGCATGCGCGTGTCCGTTTCGATCATGTTTTCGGCCGGCCGGATCATTTGCAAAGCGCGTCGCGCGGGCGATAGTCGCCGCTCAGGCGGCGGCCCGCGTCCTTCCGGCGTGCAGGCCGCCGTGCGAACGGCGCGCATGCCGGCGTGCCGTCCCCGAGGAGTGAGACATGACGAACAGACACTGGACCGGGTCGTACGGCTCGGTCCCCGCCGAGATCGACGCCGACTGCCATCCTTCCGTCAGCGCGCTGCTGGACGACGCGATGCGCCGCTTCGCCGACCGTCCGGCGTTCCATGCGTTCGGCCGCACGCTCACGTATGCCGACGTCGACCGCCTGTCGACCGCGCTGGCCGCGTATCTGCAGCGGGTCGTCGGCGTGCGCAAGGGCGATCGCGTGGCCGTGATGCTGCCCAACGTGCTGGCGTTTCCGGTCGTGTTCGTCGCCGTCGCGAAGATCGGCGCGATCCAGGTCAACGTGAATCCGCACTACACCGCGCGCGAGCTCGAGCATCAGCTCAACGACGCAGGAGTCGAGGCGGCGGTCGTCTGCGGCGGGTCGATGGGCACGTTCGCGGAGGTGGTCGGCGGCACGCGCGTGCGCACCGTGCTGAGCGTGGGGCGCGAGGATCTCGGCGTCGTCGATGCGCCGGCCGGCACGTGCGACGCACTGCCGCCCGGTTCGATCGCGCTCGCGCACGCGATCGCCGCCGGCGAATCGCTCGCGTGCGAGCCGGTTGCGCTGAGCGGCGCGGACCTGTTGCTGCTGCAATACACCGGCGGCACGACCGGCCTGTCGAAGGGCGCGGCGCTGTCGCATCGCAACCTCGTCGCGAACATCGCGCAGTTCGCGGCGATCGTGCCGGATGCGCGCCAGCCGGGCGAAGAGGTCGTCGTCACCGCGATCCCGCTGTATCACATCTTCGCGCTGACGGTGAACTTCCTGTCCTACTTCGCGATCGGCGCGCAGAACTGGCTCGTCGCGAATCCCCGCGACATGGACGGGTTCGTCGACGTGCTGAAGGCCGCGCGGCCGACGGTGTTCGTCGGCGTGAACACGCTGTACGCGGGGCTTGCCGGCCATCCGCGCCTGAAGGAGGTCGACTGGTCGCGGCTGAAGCTGTCGGCCGGCGGCGGCGCGGCGGTGATCGACGTGATCTCGTCGCGCTGGAAGGCGGTGACGGGCAATTTCATCCGCGAGGGCTATGGGCTCTCGGAAACGTCGCCGGTCGTGTCGTTCAACCCGCAGTCGATCGACCGGTTCACGGGCACCACGGGCCTGCCGCTGCCGTCGACCGACGTGAAGCTGCTCGACGAGCAGGATCGCGAGGTGGCGATCGGCGAAGCGGGCGAGATCTGCGTGAAGGGGCCGCAGGTGATGAGCGGCTACTGGCAGAAGCCGGACGCCAATGCGGCCGCGTTCACGGCGGACGGCTATTTCCGCACCGGCGACGTCGGCGTGTTCGACTCGGCCGGCTTCCTGCGGATCGTCGACCGCAAGAAGGACATGATCATCGTGTCGGGCTTCAACGTGTATCCGAACGAGGTGGAAGCGGTGGCGACCGCGCTGCCGGGCGTGGCCGAATGCGCGTGCATCGGCGTGCCGGACCCGCGCACGGGCGAGGCCGTCAAACTGTTCGTGGTGCTGGCGCCAGGCGCCGACGTGACGGAAGCGCAGCTCGTCGCGCATTGCCGCGCGAGCCTGGCCGCGTACAAGGTGCCGAAGCTGGTTCGATTCGTCGACCAGCTGCCGAAGTCGACGGTCGGCAAGATCCTGCGCCGGGAACTCAGCCGCACCGACTGATGTGGGCGACGCGTCGCGCGGCGGCTGCGCGGCCTGGTGTGTGGAAAGCCCCGAAGGTGGCGCGCGGGCCGCTCAAGTACAATGCGGTCGGTTCGATCGACGGGGACGCGATGACCGGCTCAGACTCACTTTCCGCCCGGCCCGGGCGTGCGCTGCCGTCGCCGAGCGCGACGGTGCCGATCTCGCTCGTCAACGGCTTTCTCGCGAGCGCGGGCGTGCAGCGCGACGTGGTCGAACGCTACCTGCGCGGCGCCGGCATTCCGATCGAGCTGCTCGGCGAGCCGCACGCGCGGGTGACGGAGGAACAGTTCTCGACGCTGTACCGCACGCTCGCGATCGATCTCGACGACGAGATGCCCGGCATCTTCTCGCGCCCGCTGCGCGGCGGCACGCTGAAGTATCTGTGCCTGAGCCTGCTCGATGCGCGCAACCTCGAAACGGCGCTGCATCGTTTCGGGCAATTCTTCCATATCCTGCTCGACGACTTCTTCGTCGAATCGAAGCGCGACGATCTCGTCGCGCAGGTGCTGCTGCGCCCGAACGAGGCGATTGGGCCGATCGGCGCGCTCGGCCAGGAGCTGATGCTCAAGCTCGTGCACGGCGTGTGCTCCTGGTTGATCGGGCAGAAGATTCCGCTGCTGCAGATCGAGTTCGCATGCCCGCGGCCGCGCCACGCGGTCGATCACCTGTACTTCTTCACCGGCGCGGTGCAGTTCGACCGCGAGCGCACGCTGATGCGCTTCAGCGCCGATTACCTCGACGCGCCGATCCGGCAGAGCAAGCGCAACCTGCGCAAATTCCTCGCGCGCGCGCCCGGCGACTGGATCTTCGAATCGTTCAGCGAACAGCTCGTGTGCCATCGGGTGCGGCAGTACCTGTCGGCGGCGCTGCCGGATCTGCCTGCGATCGACCAGGCGGCCGAGCACCTGCATTGTTCGGTGCGTACGCTGAGCCGCCATCTGGCCGCCGAAGGGACGACGTTCCAGGTGCTGAAGGACGAGCTGCGGCGCGATATCGCGATCCAGCGGCTGACCGATACGCCCGATACGATCGCGGCGATCGGCGCGGATATCGGCTTCGACGATCCGAGCGCGTTTCATCGCGCGTTCCGGCACTGGACCGGCAGTACGCCGGGGACGTATCGGCGCCGGGCGTGACGCGGGCGCGGGGTTGAGCGTCGCGGGTGCGCGCGTGCACGGATTGAATCCCATAACCGGCTCCTTTTGTGGTTTTCACGGCCGGTGTTTGAGCGGACACTCCCATAACCGGCTTCCTTCGTCGGTCGAGCGGGGCAGGCGCGAGTGCGGCCGGTCGTTTCCTTTTGGGGCGCATCACCGCGATTGCCGATACCGACGGACCGGGCGCCGGCGCCCGTCCGGCGGGCGTTCGCCGCCGGGCACGGCGGTGTCCGCCGGTACGTGACGTGGCCGGTTTTGTCACCATGTGGGCCGGATATGACAATGGGAATCCGGATGCCCGGCGTTAGGATGGCCCATCACGTCGCCCAACGCTGGCCGGTTTTGCCGTATCGGACCCCGTGGCGCTCCTATTCACTGCCTGATTGGAACATCGACCATGAGCTATAACGCCCCCGTCAAGGACATGCTGTTCGTGCTGAAGGAACTCGCGGGCATCGACGCCGTTGCGCAGTTGCCGGGCTTCGAGGATGCGGGTTACGACACGGCGCAGGCCGTGCTGGACGAGTCCGCGAAATTCTGCGGCGAGGTGCTGGCGCCGCTGAACGTCGAAGGCGACCGCAATCCCAGCAGCTGGAAGGATGGCGTCGTGACCGCGACGCCGGGCTTCGGCGAAGCGTTCCGCCAGTTCGTCGAAGGCGGCTGGCAGGGGCTGCAGCATCCGGCCGAATACGACGGCCAGGGGCTGCCGAAGCTGATCGCGACGCCGTGCATCGAGATGCTGAACGCGTCGAACCTGTCGTTCGCGCTGTGCCCGCTGCTCACCGACGGCGCGATCGAGGCGCTGCTGACGGCCGGCACCGACGAGCAGAAGCAGCGCTACGTGCCGAAGCTGATCTCGGGCGAATGGACCGGCACGATGAACCTGACCGAGCCGCAAGCCGGTTCGGATCTCGCGCTGGTGCGCTCGCGCGCGGAGCCGCAGGGCGACGGCACGTACAAGGTGTTCGGCACGAAGATCTTCATCACGTGGGGCGAGCACGACATGGCGGACAACATCGTCCACCTGGTGCTGGCGCGCACGCCGAACGCGCCGGAAGGCGTGAAGGGCATCTCGCTGTTCATCGTGCCGAAGTTCCTGGTCAACGACGACGGCTCGCTCGGCGCGCGCAACGACGTGCACTGCGTGTCGATCGAACACAAGCTCGGGATCAAGGCGAGCCCGACGGCGGTGCTGCAATACGGCGATCACGGCGGCGCGATCGGCTATCTCGTGGGCGAGGAGAACCGCGGCCTCGAATACATGTTCATCATGATGAACGCGGCGCGCTTCGGGGTCGGGATGCAAGGGATCGGCGTGGCCGACCGCGCGTACCAGAAGGCGGCCGAATTCGCGAAGGAACGCGTGCAGAGCCGTCCGGTGGACGGCTCGGCCAGGCAGTCGGTGACGATCATCCATCACCCGGACGTGCGCCGGATGCTGGGCACGATGCGTGCGCTGACCGAAGGCGCGCGGGCGCTCGCGTATGTGGCTGCCGCGCACAGCGACATCGCCCATCGCCATCCGGACGAGGCGATGCGCGCGCGTCATCAGGCCATCTACGAATACCTGGTGCCGGTGGTGAAGGGCTGGAGCACGGAGATGGTGAACGACGTCGCGAGCCTGGGCGTGCAGGTGCACGGCGGGATGGGCTTCATCGAGGAGACGGGCGCGGCGCAGTACTACCGCGACGCGCGGATCCTGGCGATCTACGAAGGGACGACCGCGATTCAGGCGAACGACCTGGTCGGCCGCAAGACGATGCGCGACGGCGGCGCGGTGGCGAAGGCGCTGATTGCGGAGATCGGCGACACGGTCGCGGCGCTCGGCAAGATCGACGGCGCGGCGGCCGCTTCGATGAAGGCGCAACTGGAGAAGGGGGCGCGCGCGTTGTCGGCGGTGGTCGACTACGTGCTGGCGAACGCGAAGCAGGACCCGAACGCGGTGTTCGCGGGCAGCGTGCCGTACCTGAAGCTGGCGGGCGTGGTGCTGTGCGGGTGGCAGATGGCGCGCGCGCTGGTGGCCGCTCACGCGAACCGCGCGAACGACGTCGCGTTCTTCGACGCGAAGATCGCGATCGCGCAATGCTATGCGGAGCACGTGCTGGTGCAGGCGGGCGCGCTCGAAGCGTCGATCGTCGGCGCGAAGGGCAACGAGAGCGTGCTCGCGTTGACGGAAGACCAGTTCTGACCGGCTGACGGTCGGGATGCAGCAGGAGGAGACAGGATTTTGACCACACAGGACTTGCTCGCGCAATACGGCCCGCGCGAATCGATGGAATACGACGTCGTGATCGTCGGCGGCGGCCCCGCCGGGCTGTCGGCGGCGAT
>NZ_LPDI01000075.1:0-518 GCF_001528895.1 Burkholderia sp. MSMB1078WGS
GCCGATGTCGACAGCGACGTCACCGAGCTGTTGGTCGTGCTCAGACCCGTCGACAGCGAGCTGACGCTGCTCGACGTCGAGGTCGACAGCGAGTCCAAACTGCTGTTCGTCGTACTCAATCCGGTCGACAGCGAGTTCACACCGCTTTGTGCCGTGCTGATACCCGTCGAGGCCGATGTCGACAGTGAACTCAACTGGCTATAGTTTACTGCGTCGGTCGGATCTACGCCTGCTGCCACGTTGGTCAATTTGACTGGCGCAGTCGCGCTTGTACCACCCAGCGTCACTGACGTATGAGCCGAATTGTCATACTGCACCGAATTTGCTACACCGGTCGACAGCGAAGCAACCGAACTGTTGGTCACGCTCAGGCTGGTCGACAATGACGTAACGCCGCTTTGCGCTGTGCTGATGCCCGTCGACGCCGACGTCGACAGTGATGTGACCGAGCTGTTCGTCGAGCTCAGGCCGGTCGAGAGCGACGTCACCCCACTTTGCGCCGTGCTGATGCCCGTCGA
>NZ_LPDI01000076.1:0-764 GCF_001528895.1 Burkholderia sp. MSMB1078WGS
CGGTAGCGGTTCAGCTCCTGCGCGGTCGCGAACGTGCGCTCGAACAGGATCGACAGGTTGTGCAGGATCCGCTCGACGACCTTCTTCTCCCACTCGCCGTCGAAACGGATCTGCTCGTCGAGCCAGCGCTCGAGCCATTCCGGATCCGGCAGGCGCGACTGCACCGTGTCGCGCGGGAACAGCGCCTGGTTCACGTGCAGGTTGGTCGGGTGCAGCGGCTTCTCGGTGCGGCGCGCCGACGCCATCAGCACGCCGATCTTCGCGAATGCCGCACGCGCGACGTCGCCGCAGTTGTTCAGCGCCTTCTTCATGTAGCGCAGGTACGCACCGCCATGACGTGCTTCATCGCGCGAAATCGTTTCGTAGATCTGCTTGATGACGGGCTCGGTGTGCCAGTCGGCCGCGCACCGGTACCAGTGGTTCAGGCGGATCTCGCCGCAGAAGTGCAGCATCAGCGTCTCGAGCGGCGGCGCCGGATCGAACTGGAAGCGCACCGCGTGCAGTTCTTCTTCGGTGGGCACCATCTCCGGCTTGAAGCGGCGCAGGTATTCCATCAGCACGAGCGAATGCTTCTGCTCCTCGAAGAACCACACGCTCATGAACGCGGAAAAGTCGCTGTCGTGCTGGTTGTCGCGCAGGAACATTTCCGTCGCGGGCAGCGCCGACCATTCGGTGATCGCGTTCATCTTGATCGTCTTCGCCTGCTCGTCGGTGAGCAGCGAAGCGTCGAACTTGTCCCACGGAATGTCCTTCTCCATGTCCCA
>NZ_LPDI01000077.1:0-35785 GCF_001528895.1 Burkholderia sp. MSMB1078WGS
CGAACTCGTCGACCGCGCGCTGCGCGGCCGTCTCCAGCATCTCGACGCGCGATGCGCGTTCGCGGCCGGCGTCGTCGTACCATCCGGTCACACTCACCCGACGGCGCCTTGCAATTTCGGCCAATCGGTCATGCAGCGTCGCGATCAGGGACCGGCGACGCCTTCGGTTATCAAGCAGGTCGTCCTGCAGGTACGGGTTGCGGCGCACGATCCAGATGTCGCCGAGCACTTCGCAGAGCATCCGTGCCGAACGGCCCGTGCGCCGCTCGGCGCGCAGTCCGTCGAGCACCGACCACGCCTCCTCGCCGAGCAGGCGGATCACGATCTCGCGATCGGAAAACGACGTGTAGTTATACGGAATATTGCGCGACGGCTCATGTAATCCTGCTATTGCCCGAACACACTCTAACAATTGGACGGTTGGCAGTCGGGCATTCATTGGCGTCTATGAAATGAATGATGAAGCGATCGAGAACCACGCTTGGGAAAGCGGAATCGTATTCGGCAATCGGGAGAAAAACTAAACGGAAATTACTGTCCGGATCAAATCGAATGCACCTTTCAGGATCATCGCCGTGGCGATACCGACCAACGGAGGCGCAAGCACACTGGTAATGCACAGCAAGACACGACCCGGGACCGGCAAGCCCGGTCTCTTCCATGCGATATAAAGCGCTGCCGGCGGCAGAAAGAGAATCGACAAAATATAGGCTTTGTACGTAAACCCATGACGCGCGACAAATGCCTTGACCTTTTCCTTGAAAGACATTCCCGAACTCTCCTAGATCAATCCCAGACGGCTAACCTTCGCCACCGCTTGCGCTCGATTCGACACACGCAGCTTTTCATAGACGTTCGTCAGATGAAACTTGACCGTTCTTTCCGACATCGAAAGTATCCGGCCGATTTCCCACGCAGTCTTGCCTTCGACTACCCATTTGATGACATCGGATTCCTTTCTCGTGAACTGAATCCTGTTCGAGCTTTCGCAAGCATCCGGCTCGAGAGCGGCTGCGCACGGTTCCGCGCCTTCCTGGTTCTGCCTCGCAATCTTCTGGGTCAAGGCTGCATGCAAATGCATGGCGATGAGGCTGACGAGCAACGCCGAATGCAACGTCGTGTCTTCGCACTTCAGCTGCAAAACGGTCCGAATGGCCGTCGAATCACCGGGTGGGGCGCCGATGCAAGCGACCACACCCTGCCCCCGCATGTATGACGCGACATCGTTGACCTGCGCGTCGCGTTGTGGCGCCTCCCCGTCGAGATCGCGCCAGCGAAACGTATGATCCTGACGATCGGACAACGCGAAGCAACCCAGATATCGATCGATATCGATCCCGGGACCGAACAAAGTCATGCCTCGCCGGGTTCCGGCGTCGGTCGCGGCCCCATAGCGATATATCAGCCCGTGCGAAGCTGTATCGCCGCTTCCGCCGTGCAGAATCAAACACTTGTCGAACGGAATCACGCGTCCGATTTTTTCCGCGAGTTGATCGATCCCCTCGGTCAGACCGTTGGGACGAAGAATCCCGCCAATGATGCGAGAAAAGGTCTCCAATTTTCTGGGCCCTTATTGAAAAGACAAGATTCGTATTTGTTGACGTGCTCTGGCAGCCGAATAACTGCCAAAGCTTCAAGCCTTACCGGACTGGCAATCCAACGCCACCTCCTTTCCATACGCCAGCGCTACGACAGTATCCAATGGCAACATCTCGACGGCCATCGCTCGCGAACCATGTTTTGAGGATCGAATCTAGTGAGGAATACAAACGAATTACACAAAACCATTAAGATCTGAATTATTTACTTGCCAATGGCTGAAACAGCTCACCACATGGGTTACCTGTCTAGACTTCGAACTCTAAACTTGAAGTTGCGCAAGTATATCGGAGGACAGAAGACAGAAACATTACTTGCCGAAAAAAATATGTAATGAACCTTTCTTTGATATTACAGCACAAACACGCAATTTAGTTGCACTCAAATTTCCACGAAACGAATAATGTTTCAATAACCACGGGAAGTGCGGCATCCTGTCACAATTCAGATCGACCAACGCCAGAAAACTTTACAAATCGCCCGGCATTAATTTCATCTCCGCGCACAATGCGATGCATTATTTACATAGCCCACATCCATGCCACTCAATTACCGCTGCGATAGTTCAATAAATGCGGTCGCTCAAATCATGCTTTCCAGATGTGGTTATATCCGTCGCACTCTTGGGACCATCGATCGGCCGAATTAGAAAGATTTACTGACTACGCAAACTCACCGACGCATCTCGTCGGCATACGATTAGCGCAATCACGAGTGGTGACCGTCACGGCTTGTGCATCGCCAAAGCGGAATACGCCGTATGAGGCGAGTCGCGACAACCATGCCACGCACGGGTACGGTCGCGGACAAAAGTACGTCGCCGTCTACAAACGGCAACGCGTGCGGGCAGTCGGGAATTCAGCCGGCATCCCACCGCTGGCGAGACGAGCGGACGTGCCGCGTTCGATGCAATGCCGGCTGATATTTCGGGAATTCTGGTGCCCGGCGTGCACCGGTGTGCTCGTTGGAGACTTCGTCGCGTTCACGAATGTCCGTCTTGCGTCCGTTTCGTCATCGCGCGAAGGCGGCCCTCGAACTTGTGCAGCAACATCGATGCCGTGGCCGCAAGGCCGATGGCCAGTCCGCTCCAGATGCCGTAGATGCCGTATCCCAGCAACACCCCGGCCGCCCAGGCGACCGGCAGACCGATTAACCAGTATCCGACGATCGATATCCGAAACGAACTGGTTACGTCACCGAGGCCCCGCAAAATGCCGACACCGATGTTCTGGCTGCAATCGAAGATCTGCAGCAGTGCCGCGATCGTCAGCAGGCCGCCGGCGAGTCGCAGAACCTCGGCACTCGCGGCCACGCCGTTATCGAGAAATGGGGCGAGCACGCGGGTGGGCGCGATGAGATATGGAAGCGCAACGACCAGCATCGTCACGACGCCCAGCGCAAGGCCCGTATAGCCGAGTCGACGCGCACCGCGATAGTCGTGCTGCGCACACGCATGGCTGATGCTGATCGACGATGCGTGAGACAACCCGACCGAAATCATGAACACGATGTAGATCACCTGATTCACGATTGTCTGGGCGGCCAGCGCATCGGCGCCGAGCGTTCCGATCACGAGCGTGAGGACGGTAAAGAACGCAGCCTCCGATCCATAGGTTGCCGCAATCGGCAAACCCATCCGCCACGTCCGCGCCAACGTATCGGCATCGGCGCGCCAGACGGCAAGCGACAAGTGTTCGGACAGTTCCGGCCGGCGCCTCGCGATCGTCAGAAACGCGATGAATGAAAGCAGGTACACGCTACTGGTTGCGCACGCAATACCGATCAGGCCGAGTTTCGGAAATCCGAACCGGCCGAACATCAACGCGTAGTCGAGCGCCGCATTGACGACGATCGATACGATCGTGATCGCCAACAGCGGCCCGGGCTTGCGCAGTCCGACGGTATATTGCCGAAGCACCTGAAACCACAGACACGGCAACATGCCGGGCGCCGCCGCCGCAAGATAGAACGACGCTTGTCGCGCAACATCGGGATCCTGCCCGAGCCAGACAAGCGGCATTTCGATACACAGCATCATCAATGCAAACGCCAGTGCCGCGAGCGTCGACAGCGCAAAGCCGGCGCGCACCAGCCGCATGATTTCCGCATGCGCGTGTTGACCGTTCGCGAACGCGACGAGGTTGCCGGTTCCCGTCACCAGCCCGGTTCCCATCGTCCGGAACTGGTTGAAGATCGTCAGCGCGAGGCCCCCGGCGGCGATCTCGCGCGGGCCAAGCATCCCCATCATGACGATGTCGGTGGTCGTCAACGCTACCTGGGCGAGCTGCGTAAGGATGAGGGGAGCGGCGAGCACGCCGATTTGCGTGGCATCGAGCCAGACTTGTCGATGAAACTTCATGCGGCACGGGAAAATATCGATTCAAGTTCCTGAGAAATCGACTCGTCGAGCAGATTTCGCTCTCGCATCCAGTCGTCGTCGAACACCGTGTCGAGATATTTTTCCCCGCCGTCACAGACCAGGACCACGAGCGTCGCCCCCGCGGGCAGCGAATCGAACATCTTCAACGCATGCCAGATGACGCTGCCCGCAGAGCCGCCGACGAGCAGCGACTTCTTGCGTGCGATATAGCGTGCCGTATTGAAGGCGGCCGCGTCCGTCACTTTGTGACCCTCGTCGAGCAGCGCATAGTCGACCAACGCGCCAATCTCGGCGCCGGGCGGCGTCCCGGTGCCGGACTGATAATACGATCCGCCTTCGCCGCCGAAAACGATCGAGCCGACGGGCTCGACACCAATGACTCGCGGCGCCGGGCCTGTCGCGAGCAGTTCTCGTGCGGTGCCGAAGAGCGAGCCTCCGGTTCCGACCGAACCGACCAGAAAGTCGATTCGGTCGCCGAGGATGTCGCGCAGTTCATGTGCCAGCCCGCGATAGCCGTTACCGTTGGCAGGATTGTTGTGCTGCTCCGTCCAGATGCCGTCCGGATCGTCGGCCGCCATGCGCTTGGCAAGCGCGTCGCGGTCCGCCGTCGCGATCGCGTCGCCGTCGCTCACGCAAACGAGCTTTGCGCCGAAGGCCTGCATCGCGCGCAGTTTGTCTTTCGACGCGTGACTGTCCACGACCGCGGTAAACCGATAGCCGCGCTCGGCCGACAACAGCGCCAGCCCCATGCCCGTATTGCCGGACGTCGATTCGATCACGTGTCCGGCCGGCCGCAGACTTCCGTCCTGTTCGGCTTCATCGAGCATCTGCCTTGCCATCCGGATCTTGGCGCTGCCGGTCGGATTCGTCGATTCGAGTTTAAGCAGGATGCGCGCGCCGTTGGCGCCGCGAATCAATTCGAACAACGGCGTGCGGCCGACAAGATCCGATACCTTCGACACGATCGCAGGTACGGTGATCGTGGCTTGCTCACCCATAAAACGCACATTCATGGTCAGGCTCCCGAAAGCTGGAAGAGGCGATCGACGCGCCAGCGTGGCCGCGCGCCGTCAAGTGTCAAGACAAGCTTGGGGGGAAGCGGCAGCTCGTGAAATGAAGATTCGTTCGAATCCATCTGATAGCCGGCCGTGTTCGGGTAGATCAGCAGATCGCCGGGTTCCGGGCGCTGCCCGAATGCGATCTTGCGCCAGGTCAGCATGTCCGAATCGAGGCAGCTCGCCCCGCCGACACAGGCCCGATAAGGCGTGCCCGTGCGCGGTGACCGCGAAGGCTCGCGCACGACGCTCCGCAATTCCGGATCGGGCAGGAATTCGCTGGCAAACCATTGCTCCGACACGCTGAAGCTCGTGCCGTTGACGGTCACGATGCCATAGTCGCCGCAGTCCTTCATGCCTTGCACGGCAAACACCGTGAAACCCGCCTGATCCAGCAGTGCACGCCCCGGTTCCAGCATGAGTTTCAGGCCGTACTCGCGGAGCAGTTCGGCGAGCG
Organism: Burkholderia sp. MSMB1078WGS; assembly: GCF_001528895.1. Taxonomy (NCBI): domain Bacteria; kingdom Pseudomonadati; phylum Pseudomonadota; class Betaproteobacteria; order Burkholderiales; family Burkholderiaceae; genus Burkholderia; species Burkholderia sp. MSMB1078WGS. The sequence goes on from NZ_LPDI01000077.1 coordinate 5,492, forward strand.
ATACGGATTCCGCATCCGGAGTACCGGCCAGGATCGCATCGAGCATCTGCACGCCGCTGCAGGCCGAGTGATACGGATAGAATCCGTCGAATACCTTGTTTGCGTGGTAATCGTCTGCACGGTGCATGCGCTGGAATGCGCGCCAGTCGCTCTCGCTCGCGTACGACATCGCGAAGCCGCCACCGATATTGATCGTGGTCGGCGCAAGACCGAGTTCACGAGCAGCCATGCACGCACGCATCGCCATCGCGGCCTGATTGCAGCGCTCCGTGGCGCTGTAACCGGACAAATGGAATGAGAATCCTTCAAGAACGAGCGACGCCTGCATCGCGGCACAGGTCGACAGCGCAGCGCGGAGTGCGTCGGCACTCAAACCGAATCGGCTATCGTTGCGTGCCGCCGGTGCCATCCGCAACAGAATGCGTGCGGCCCGCTTCGCCTGTCCCGAAATCGCGATCAGCCGATCGAGTTCTTCCTCGCTGTCGATGGCGATCAACGCATCGTGCAAAACCGCGAGCCGCAGCAGCGCACGCGATTTCGACGGGCCGGATACACCGATATCGGTTCCGCACACCCCCGCGGCCAACGCTTCCGAAAACTCGCCCGTGCTTGCGACGTCGACGCCGATCCCGGTTGCCGCCGCCGCATGCGCGAAGCATCGCGCCTTGTTCGCCTTTTTCGCGTAGTAAATGCGCCCGGACACCTGGCGATCGTCCAGTACGCGCTGAAAATCGGCGACGTTGCGCGCGAAGCGCTCGGGAAACAGGAAATGAACGGGCGCGTCGAAACCATGGACAAGATCGCGGATCATCGCCTGATGGTCGTCAACGAAATCCCGCAGCAGCGGATCCCACAACGCCGGCAGTCGCGGAATATCCGTCACCATAGTTCGACTTCCCGGCCGAGCCCTTTCGCCAGTGCGGCATCGGCCAGCACACGACCCAGCGCGATGTCGGTCACGATCATTCCGCTGTTGAACGCGTAAACGATATCGGCTTCGTTGCGCCGCGCAGGTTTTCGGCCAAGCAGTATGTCCGGCAACTCGGCATCGACGGCAGGCAATTTTCCGGCTTCGTCCACGAGATCGGCGCCGGTCACTTGCATTTGGGCCTCGCTCGTCGCGATGCGGTAATCGGCGCAATGCAGCGCATCAGCGTGAATGCCGTATCCGACCAACAGCGCGAGCGCGCCCGGCTTCAGCGCCGCGTGCCGCACGGTCTCCGATACGCCGGCGCCGGCCACCCCGAGCACGATGTCCGCTTCATTCGCGGAGGCGACGAGGTCCGTCGACACTTCGATGTCACGGCCCGGATGAAAGCGCCTCAACGTATTGCGGACGGCGTCGATTCCCGACTCATAGTGGCCGTGTACGATCACGCGTTCGATGTCCGGCAATGCGGTCAGCAGGAACGGCGCCGCCATCCGCCCCTGCGTCCCCGTGCCGACGACGAGCGCCGTTCGAGCCCGCGGCGCAGCCGCACGCGCGATCAGGGCAGATACCGCCGGCGTACGCAGCGACCCGACAAGGCTGCCGTCCATCAGGGCGACAGGCATACCGGTTTCGTCGTCGAACAGCAACAACGTCGTGTAGTACTTCTGCAGTTCGCGGTTATGTTCGGGATCGAACTTATACGACGTCTTGAAACCGACCGTTCTGCGTCCACCGTCTCGGCCCAGCATCGAGTACGCGACGGAATGCTTGTCCGCCGGCTGGCTCATCAGCTTGCGCGGATTGTCGGATTCACCGGAACCGAGGCCAAGGTATGCCCGTTCGACAGCATCGAGCACCATCGACGGGTCGTAGTCGAGTTCGTCGATCGTGCGCTTGCCAAGCACGAGGAGTCTCGAGGGTTGTGTTGCGAGCCGCGGTCGAACGTCCGCGTCGGGTTCAGCGCCATTTGCCATCGTGGATATCATCGTATTCACTGTGTATCACCGGTTTTCACGTATCGAACGGGCCTGCCACGCACATCGTGCAGGTTGACTTGAACATTGACGTGCCGCGACCGGCAACGACGCGCCTGATCGCACATGCTTGTTCGGCGGAGTTGCCATTGCGAATCGCGCGTTCGCCATGAAGGCGGATACGCCGCAAGGCTGGCGACACGTTCAATCGCTGTGGATGCTTCATGCCATTCAGCGTATTGCTTATGGAATCTCCCTCCGAAATGCGAATCGCGCAGCAAAAATTGGATCGACGATCATTTCTTTTTCTACTACATACAATCATTTCATTTCGTAATCCGAATCGAATTGGCCGATAAAATCCGCATTAATGCCATCGCGAACCACAAGATGGCTCGCGACCGATGCTGACCAATTAATCAGCATTTCGATAACGAAAATACCGTGTTCCACCTGAGATTCACCAGGCTCGGTGCTGTCGAATTCAGCAATTCGACGGGATTCCCCGCGTCGGCATAGCTGCCTGGCAGGCGGCGTTCATGTCGCGACAACGCGCTGCGCACATGATGGAGCGGAGCAAACCGTGCCACGACCATCTGGACGCTCCTTCAACGTCGATGGTTGCGAGCAGTAGAAAAAATACAAATCGCTCGTATTTATAAACTAGCTTCCACTTATCTTGCAAATACTTTATTTCATCATTGCAAATGTATTTACGGCGACCGTCATTAAGTCATGAAAGTGAAATTTGCGGTTGCTAGGGGCCTGTTCACGCTAATAACGAGCTTGCGCTCCCCCGGAAGGGCCGATCGCAAGGATAGCGACGAAGCGAATACTCGACGTATTCGCGAGGAGCATGACGCGGCAATCGGCCCTTCCGGGGGGCGGCCCCACGCATGAGTTTTTCCAAACAGGGGAACGTTCCTTTGCGCCCGCATGGCGGCGTCGAAAATCAAGCTCGGCTCGATGCTCAAAAATGCCGCTTGAGCGATACGCCCGTTGAGGGAGAAAAAGTGCCCTGCATCGGGGGCCGGCGAAATGTTCGTCCGGGATATGTCGTGACGGTGCCGAACTCTCCGCAGTCGGCGGTTTGGGGACACCTCCGGGCCGCTTTGCGCTCCACCCGTGCAGCCTTCGAGTCGTCAGCTTGCCCCCGCGGCCCGACAATCGTCTCTTTTTGGCGTCAAGTTCGGTCGAACAATCGCTTATTATTCTCTGTGATCCTAATCAATATCGATACATCCATTTTCCCGCGTTTCGACTTGAGGCTCCATGCGCGACGTATCGCCTCCTCAATAGAAAAAGCCCGGCCCGCATCGAAGCGGGCCGGGCCGTGACGGGATCCGTGCTGCTCGTTACAGCGCGCCGCCTTGCGCCGACGCCAAACCCTTCACGCCGACCGATGCGCCACCCTGCACCGAGTTCGTCGCGCCTTCGAGCGCCTCGCCGGCCTTCGCCTTCGCGCCACCCGCGACGTCGCCCGCGGTCGACATCGCGCCTTGTGCATGGCTCTTCGCCGAGCCCGCGACGTGCTTCACGTGCGACTTCGTCGCGTGCACGGCCGATGCCGCCGCATCCTTCGTCGCACCGGCCGCCGAACCGACCGCCTGCGTCGCGCCGCCCACTGCCGTGCCGGCTGCCGAGCCCACGCCGCCGACCGTCTTGCCGACGCCGTTCAGGGCGCCGCCGACGACATTGCCCGCGCCCGAACCCGAACCCGCCGCATTCGCGCCGGCGCCAGCCTGCACGCCCACGCCGCCGCCGAGCAGCGGCGTCTGGACCTGGGCGCCGATGCCTGCGGAACCCTGGGCACCGGTCTGAGCCGTCTGTGCAAATGCAGCCGACGTCGCCATCGCCGTCAGAGCGGCACCCAGCAGAATCGTACGAATCTTGTTCATGGTCATTCTCCCCAAAGACGTTGTTGCTGCGGGCCGCCTTCGTGCGGCTTGTCGCATGCCTCGCCGCGACATGCGGCAGGTGGGGCTAATGTAGCGGCGCCGGCGCGCAAAACGATCGATTTGCGGGGACTGTTACTTCCGTTGCAAATGCTGACGATTGACTCACACTGTTTGACAATCGGGGGCTTGCGGCGAGGCGAACGCCGTATTTGACGACGGACGGGCTTGAATCGCGAACCGCGGCGACCGGCTGCTTCACGCCGGCGATTCGCCCGATCGACAGGTATCCGGGAAGGCGATCGACGCAACGGCCGACCGACGAGCCGGCCGCTTTTATCTGCATTCCAAAGGATGCGCGTTGCCCGGCCGTCGATGCGGCCTGATCATGACGCACGGCCCCGGCCGCCGGCAAGCGGACCGGGGGCGCACGCACGCCACCCGATTACGGCCGGAACGTATCGCCGAGCACGACGCCTTCGCGACGCGGATCGGTACCGCCCTGCAACGCCGGCGACTGGCCGACCGTTACGCGCATCACCGTGTTGACGCCGCTCGCCTGAGCGGACGTCGACACCTTGTGCCCGAGCGCGAGCAGCCCCGCGATCAGCGGATCGTTCGCGCCGTTGTTCGCCGTGTTGACGTTCGGGTGCTCGCCGCCGATCGTGGTCGTCGGGCTGTTGCTCGCGCCGAAATCGACGAGCCCCGCCGATTGCTGCGCGTCGAGCCCCCAGTCGAGCGCGCCGACCAGCGTCTTGACCACGTATTGCGGAATCGTGCCGCCGCCCGGCGAACCGGTCGCCATCACGAAGTCGCCGCGCGAGCCGTCGGCGGCCTGCCCGAACACGATCGTCGGCGCCATCGAGCTGCGCGGCCGCTTGCCCGGCTGCAGCCGGTTGGCCACCGGATTGCCGGACGTGTCGAGCGGGTTCGCGGAAAAGTCGGTCAACTGGTTGTTCAGCAGGAAGCCGTTGGTCATGTGGAACGAGCCCATGCTCGACTCGACCGTCGTCGTCGCGCTCAGCACGTTGCCGTCGCCGTCCACGATCGTGAACTGGTTCGTGCCGTGCTCGATCAGCGTCGTGTCGACGCCGAGCGGCACCGCACCGAGATTGCCGGGCTGCGCGGTGCCCATGCTTTTGGTCGGGTCGATCAGCGCCGCGCGCGATTTCAGGTACGGCTTGTTCAGCAGCGTGTCCCACGTGCCGCCCGGCAGCGGCACGAAGTCGGTATCGGCCACATACTTGTCGCGGTCGGCATAGGCGAGCCGTTCGGCCTCGGTGACGAGGTGGACGCCCGCGACCGTCGGCTTGCCGCCTTCGAGATCGATCGCCGTCGGCCTCAGCGACTTCAGGTCGTAATTCTCGAGAATGCCGAGCGCCGATGCGACCGCGATGCCGCCCGACGACGGCGGCGGCATCCCGCACACCCAGTAACTGCGATAAGTCGTGCACACCGGTTCGCGACGCTTCGCCTGATAGGCGGCGAGATCCGCGACGGTCGTCTTGCCCGGCGTGAGCGTCGAGCCGTCCGCGCCCTTCGTCGCCGCGATCTTCGCGACGATGTCCTGCGCGATCTGCCCCGTGTACAGCGCGTTCGCGCCCGACTGCGCCATCAGCGACAGCGTGCGCGCGTAGGCGGGATTCTTCAGTACGGTGCCGAGCGTCTTCGGCGAACCGTCGGCGTTCAGGAAATACGCGGCGGCTTCGGGATCCCGCTTCAGGTTCGCGGCGTTCGCCGCGATCGCGTCGGCCAATCGGCCGCCGATCGGGAACCCGTTGGTCGCCAGCGTGATCGCGTCGCCGAACAGGCTCTGCCACGGCAAGCGGCCGTGATCCTGTTGCAGCGCCTCGATGAGCCGCGGCACGCCGATCGTGCCGATCGAACGGCCGCTCGCGCGCGCGTTCGGCAGCGGCGCCGAATGATCGGTGGCGTCATCGACATAGCGCAGGTAGTTCTCCGTCGCGGCGGCCGGCGCGGTTTCGCGGCCGTCGTATGCCTGCAGCGTCTTGCCGCGCGCATCGTAGTAGAGCAGCACGCCGCCCGACCCGAGGCCCGTGGCCTCGGGGACAGTCAGACCGAGCACGGCCTGCACGGCGACCGCCGCGTCGGCGGCCGTGCCGCCCTTCTTCAGCACCGCGCAACCGGCCGCGCTCGCGTACGCGTTCGACGTGGCCACCAGGTAGGTTTTCGCATAGACGGGCTTCATTCCGGTGCGATAGCCCGACGATGCTTCCGGCAGCGACGGGTCGCCCGGTTGGTTCGAGCCCACCACGACGGTCGCGCCGTTATTGTCGACCGCGAGGCAGCTCGCATCGGTGGAAGGTGTCGTCGTGTGGGCCGCCTCGTTCTCGATGTCACCGCCGCAGGCGGTCAGCAGGGCAGCCGCGAGCAACGCGGACGCATACGGAAAAATCGCTGTTCTGTTCATGGTCTGCCGATGTTCTTGTCGGTCGTTGCGATGGACATCCTGCCGCCTGCAACCCCCTCGGTGCACGGGCGACGCGTTCGATAGTCCCATGAACAAAATTTTTCCCGCAATAAGGAAATCACGTCATGCAACCGGACGTCGTGTGCGCGACGTCACCGAACCGGCATGCGGGGTTGCTTGCTGCATTGCATCGCATTCCGATACGCCGATGCGGCTCGCATTGCGACCGTTACCTTGTCGCCCGCCGACGCGCGGCGGCCGGTCGCCCACGCACGAACCCTTGCTCCATCGCGTCGATCGCCTCGGAAAAGAACGCGAGAAACATCGTCATCGCGACCGTCGCGCTCGTGTCCGCCCGCTGGTAGATGCAACTGAACGAGCGCGCGCCCGCATCGGCCAGCGGCGTCCAGGCGAGCCGACCGGCGGCCACGTCGTCCGCGACGTTTTCCGCGATCAGGAAACCGACGCCGGCTCCTGCGGCCACGAGGCGCCGCACCATCGACACCGAACCGGTTTCGACCAGCGGCCGCGGGCTGCGCGGCTGCCGCGCATCGATCTGGTCGAACATCGCGCGCAACTCCGTGTCGGGCGTCATCAGGATCAGCGGATGCGCGAAGCAGTCGCGCATCCGCACCTTGCCGCCCGCCGACGCCAGCGGATGACCGGGCGCCGTGACGACACCCAGCGGCTGCGCGAACGCGCGCACCTCGACGACGCCCGCGGCGCTGCGCCGGCGCAGCGCATAACCGATGTCGACCTCGCCCGTCTCGACCCAGCGCACGATGCTCTCGCCGTTTCCCGAGCGCACGCTGTACGTGACGCCCGGGTAACGCTGCATCGCGGCGAGAATCGCGTCGGGCACGAGCCTTTCCGCCGTCGAGGCAGGCACCGCGAGATTCACGTGCCCGCGCCGCAGCGCGCGCAGATCCTCGACCTGCGTCAGCGCGTTGTCGAAATCGCGCTGGCCGCGCCGCACGGCCGCGATCACGATCTCGCCGGCGAGCGTCAGCTGCATGCCGCGCGGCAGCCGGTCGAACAGCGGCACGCCGACCTGCGCTTCGAGATTGCGGATCTGCTGGTGAACCGCCGCGGCGGTCAGGTGCAGCGCATCGGCCGCCTTGCGAATCGAGCCGCGCCGCGCGACTTCGTCGAAACAACGGAATGTCTGCGATATCGAACGCATGAAGGCACCGTTAGATTTTTCCGAACAGGCCGTCAAGAATAATCCGATTTTACTGACTGGACGAATCGTCTAGATTCCGCTGCATTCCCGTAGTCGATTCGAATGGAGACCGCAGTGACGACCGTCGACCAGATTACCCAGCGCCGCCGCGGCGTCGGCCTCATCGCCCACGACCCCGCGCTGTCCGCAGGCGGCTATACGCTCATCGCGCCGCAGACGGCCGACGGCAACGTCTATCTCGTCGGCATCGACGGCGAGGTCGTCCACCAGTGGAAGTTGCCCGTGCGTCCCGGCCGCCACGCGGTCATCCTCGCGAACGGCAATCTGGGCTACAACGGCAATCATCCGCACTCCGAATCGCGCTACGCACCGTGGTCGATGTGGCACGGCGGCGATTTCTACGAGGTCACGCCGCAAGGCGACATCGTGTGGCGCTACGAGGATCCCGCGCATCACCACGATGCGCAGTGGCTGCCGAACGGCAACCTGCTGTACGCCGCGTGCGAACCGGTCGACGCGGCATTCGCGCGGCGCGTGCCGGGCGGCACCGCGCACGGTGACGACGAGGTGATGTACGCGGACGTGATCCGCGAAGTGAACCGCGCCGGCCGGATCGTCTGGGAATGGCATGCACGCGACCATCTGCGGCCGGAGGATTTTCCGATCGCGGCAGGGTTCGGCCGCTACCACTGGCCGCTCGTCAACGGTCTCGCGATCGATGCGAACGGCCGCGTGCTGATGAGCCTGCGCACGACGTCGGGGATCGTCGGCGTGAACCGCGCAACCGGCCGCATCGACCTGCGGATCGGGCCCGACGTCGTATCGCACCAGCATGCGCCGGTGCCGCTGCCGAACGGCCATATCCTCGCGTTCGACAACGGCAATTTCCGCCATGGTGCGCACGTCGCGTTCTCGCGCGTCGTGGAAATCGATCCGGCGACGCAGCGGGTCGTGTGGTCGTATGCGGACGACGTCGCGAACCTGTTCTACACGCCGTTCATGGGCAACGCGCAACGCTTGCCGAACGGCAACACGCACATCACCGAATCGTCGACGGGCCGGCTGTTCGAAGTGACGCCGGCCGGCGAGGTCGTCTGGGAATACGTGATCCCGTGGTTCGCCGAATACCCGGACGAAGCGGCGCGCAAGACCGGCCCCGGCCAGTTGAACAGCGTGTTCCAGACGTTCCGCTACAGCGCCGCGCAATTGCCCTGGCTACGGACCTGAGCTTCCGTTCACCGCCGGTTTCCGGCTATCGTCGCCGTTCGCTTCCGAGGGGCCTGCCGTGTCGCACGATTCGATCTCCCCGCCCGTCGATGCCCGGCTGCCCGCGTGGCAGCTCGCGCTGTTCGGGCTGCAGCACGTGCTGTCGATGGCCGCGTCGCCGATCACGGCCGTGTTCCTGATCGCGAAAACGCTCGCGCTGCCGGCCGATCTGACGGTTCAACTGATCGGCGCGACGTTCTTCGCGTGCGGTATCGGCACGCTCGTGCAATCGCTCGGCGCCGGCCCGATCGGTGCACGCATGCCGTTCGTGATGGTGCCCGGCGGCGCACCGACGATGCTGTTCGCGGGCATCGCCGCGCAATCGGGCCTGCCGACCGCGGCCGGCGCGGCGCTGCTCGCCAGTGCGTTCTACTGGGTGCTGCTGCCCGTCTTCACGTGCTGCCTGCGGCTCTTTCCGCGCATCGTCGTCGGCGCGATGTTGTTGCTCGTATCGATCAACCTGATCCGGATCTACGCGGCGATCGTCGTCGGCCAGCTCGGTTCCGCCGACTTCGCGCAGCCGCGCTCACTCGGGCTCGCGCTGGCGACGATCGTCGCCACCGTCGTCGTCGCCGGCGCATTCCGCGGCACGGCCGGACGCCTCGCGGTGCTGATCGGGCTGATGGCCGGCGCGACGCTCGGCTGGGCGCTCGGTGCGATGCCGGCGCTCGGCGACGTCTGGCACGGCCCGCTGTTCACGCACCCGGCGTGGCTGCCGTTCGGGATGCCGCGTTTCGACGCGCTGGCTGCGCTACCGCTGCTGATTTTCACCGCGATCTCGATGGCCGAGGCCACCGCACAGACGGTCGCCGTCGGCGAAACGTGCGGCAAGGCGATCTCGCTCCGGCGCGACGTGCCGAAGACGATACGCGGCGACGCGCTCGCATCGCTGGCCGGCGCGCTGTTCGGCACGCCGCTGATCGTGACGAGCGCCGAGAACATCGGCGTCGTGCAGACGACCGGCGTACGCTCGCGCTACGTGACGGCGGCCGCCGGCGCGATCCTGATCGCCATCGCGCTGTTCGCACCGCTCGCGCGGCTCGCATATGCGATTCCGGCCGCCGTGGTCGGCGGCACCGCGCTGGTCGTATTCGCGATGATCGGCGTGATGGGCATTCGGCTGCTCGCCAGCGTCGACCTGCACGCGCGCGCGAACCAGTACACGCTCGCGGCCGCCCTGGTGGTCGGCCTCGCGCCGATCCTGGTGCCGAACCTGTATCGCCATTTCGGCGCGCCTGTGCAGATCGTGCTCGGCAACGGCATGGCGGCCGGCACGCTCGCGGCCATCGCGACGCAACTGGCATTCGCCGCGCTCGCACGGCTGGGCGGCCAAGCGCACGCGGCGGCAGTTGCGGCGCCTTCGCGCGACGCATGAAGGCAGCGGCACGCTCACGCGGCGCGACGCTCGACGCTGCCGCTGCCTGCCGCCGCTCATGCTCGTCTGCCCGACGACGAACAACGACGGCGTCGACGACACGCCGGCTGGGTCGCGCCGGCCGAGCGGACATCGGGACGATTGCCGGCGTCACCGCGTCCGGCTATAAAGCGGGGATGGACACGGATCGCTGGATTCACGACCCCGTCGGCGCGTTTCGCGTCTGGCAGGAAACCGCCGCGACCGGCGCCGGCCGCCGGCCGTTCGCGCCGCGTTCGGTCGTGCAGCATGTCGCGATGTTCGAGCGATTCCTGCGCCACCTGAGCGCACAGCGCGTATCGCTCGCCACGTTCGGGCCCGACCACGTCGCGGCCTTCCTCGCAGAACTCGACCGTACCTGCACGCCCGGCACGTCGACACGCGTGCGTTATGCGAAGCTGATCGACCGACTGGGCCGGCATCTGGTCGACGCCGGTGTGCGGACGATCCATCCGGCCGGCCGATCGACACGCGATCTCGCATGGCCGGACGGCGAGCCCGAGCCGTGCTACCTGCCGCCCGATGCCGACGCGGCGCTGCAACGCCACGTGCAGCCTCGCGCGGACGACACGCCGGCCGACTGCCGGAATCGCGCGATCGTCGCGCTGCTGCTCGCGAGCGGCATCACGTCGGCCGAAATTCGCGCGATGACAAGCGACGCGCCCGATCTCGACGCGCGACCTGCGGTGTTGTCGGTGCCGCGCGATCGCGCGCGGCCGGCGCGCCGGATCGAGCTCGCCGCGTTCGGGGTGGCGCCGCTCGCCGCATGGCGGGCGCGCTTGGAGCCGCGGCCGTCGGCGCTGCTGTTTCCCGCGCCGCGCGGGGGCGCAATGAACGACATGTTCCTGCTGCTCGTCGTGCGCGAGGCGCTGAACGCGATCGGCTTTCACGCAGCGGACATGAGCCCGCGCGTGCTGCGCAATACGTATGCGCGGCGCCAACTGCTCGCGGGCCACGCGCATGCCGACGTCACCGCGATGCTCGGTCTCGCCAGCATGCGAACGGTCACGCGCATTCGACAAACGCTGTCGCCCGATGCGGCCGCGGATCGCGCTGCCCACGAGCGCTGAGCGGGTACCGCCGGCGCGAACCGTACGCCTCCCGGTTCGCTACTCGCCAGGCTTCGACTGGACCAGCCGCAGAATTCGCGTGTCGTACGGCGCTTGCATCACTTCCGCGATACGGATGTCGGACGCGGCCGGATGCAGCGGATTCAACAGGAAGTTATGGGCATGCGGCACGACGACGCTTGGCACGCGCAGCAGCGCGCTCGGCTGCGTGTGCAGCCACTCGGTGCCGGCGCTGCGGGTCCAGTCGACGTTCGATCGCCAGTCCTCCGGCGCATCGCCTTCGGCGATTTCGGCAACGTCCACCGAATCGGGCGCTTCGATACGCAGCAACTGGTATCCGCCCGGCAATTGCGCGACGGTGGCGATTTCGAAATGAACCAGCGTCTCGAGCAACGCGAGCGCCGGATGCTCGGCGAGATACACGACGGGCTGCCCGGCGAAATGCCAACGCCCGCCGGCCCGCAATCCGCCGATGCCCTTCAGATCGGCGTAATTGCTGATCCGCCACAGTGTCGTCAAGCGAAGTACCCCTCGTCGATCTGCGTGAGGGCCTCTTCGACGAGCCGCGCACCATGCTCGGTGCTCGCCATGTCGAGCGACGTGCGGCCGCCGAAGCGCTGGAGCCCGTTGCGCAGCCACGCCATCGCCTTGTCCTGGTCGCCGAACGTGGCCGACGCCTGCGCGACGATGCGCGCGAGGCGGATCGCCTTGTCCGACTCTTCCGGCGACAGACGTTCGTGCGCCTGGCGACGATGGCTCAGCGTGCGGCGCGGAATGATGAACGCCAGTTCGTCCGATTTCAGCCCGCGCTCGGACAGGCGGTCGATCACCGATACGTCGACGCGCGCGCTCGCCAGCTCGGCCAGATCGGCGCCCGACCGGACGCGGATCGCCAGCAGCTGCTCGAGAATCGTGAATTCGGCCTGACGCGGATGAGCGACGCCCGAAGGATGAAAAGCGATGGTGCTCATGACCCGACCTCTCTTTGGCAATTTGCCCAATCATTATAGGCGTTTTGCCGAATGCTTGCGGGCGGTTGAGCGAGGGTCTTGCCAAGCTGGTGGACCCGTATTGGGGGATACGCGAATCGGAGATTCGCCCTGATGATGGGGCCCCAAAATTCAGTATATAAAATCGTCGACCATGATGACGCGAAGTTGTCACGTAACAATTTTCCAATGGTGCTATGCGAATTGCACGAGCCGCCTCTTTCCCCGTCCGATTCGTCGCCGTCCCGCGCTAACACGCCGAACTCTGCCGATTACACGTCGACCGACTGCTCTAGCCAGCCGGCCTCTCCCGTCGGGTATCGGTGCGATTCATCCGACAACACCGATCCACCACAAAAAGCGCATCACTCGCCGTACCGGCCCCTGTTCCTCGCGCGTCGATATCCGCTGTCCAAACTCGTGTCGCCCGAATTCCTCGTCTCGATGCGGGGCATACCGCACTGCCTACGCCTACCCGTCCCTTCCACCACCGCAAATTACTTCGCATACCTGATCATAAAATCGAAAGCAGAAAGTAAGGCGCACACCATCACCGAAAGCCAGCTGTAACACCGGGCCCAGATCGAATCGATACGCAAGCCGCCTCATCTCCCGCCTTCTGCATCGCGCACTTATCGGGACATGATCGCTTCTCGTAGCGATCCCCGCACCGACCCGTTCCCCCTCGTCGCGCGCTACGAATCGCCCCCGTGTCCGCTCCGAGCGCTTCCGTACACTCGAAATCGCGCCATGCGGCGCCGGCGGCGTGCATCTTGCGTACGGCCGCGCCTGACGGGAGCCTTGCATGTTGTCGATCGACGGAATGGGTTTGGGGTTGAACTGGCAGCGTTTCCTGTCGCAAACGCTGGCCCCTGACCTCGCACCGAAACCGCCGCGCAATGCGGACGGTACGTCCAACGACGGCCCGAACAACGGTCCGGCCAACCCGGTCACCCCGACCACCACGCCGCCGATCCCCGTGCAGGCCGATCTCGGCACCGATCCGTCCAAGCCGACCAACCCCGAAATCGCGTCGGCCACCGCTCTGCTCCAGAGCATGGCCGATCAATATCGCGTGGCGCCGCCCGAGATCACGGTCGACAACGACACGACGCGCGCCGTCCAGGGTGTGATCCAGGACGCTCAGACCCGGTACGACAACGCTCAGCAAGCGCTGCAAGGCGCGCAGGGCGTGCTGCGGATGACGAACCGCGACCCCGACGCGACGCCCGACGAGCGCAAGGCCGCGCGCGACAACTACACGAAGGCGCGCGATGCGGCCGACACCGCGCAACGCGAACTCGACGTGACGACCGACGCCGGCTACCGGATCCTGTACGGCGAGCAGGCGAAAGCCGACCAGTACAGCGCCGACCCGACGAACGACAAAATCGAGGGGCCCGCGCAACAGCAGGCCGATGCGAAGCTCGCGGCGCTGCAAAAGCTGTTCCCCGACCAGACGAAGGCGAATCCGAACTTCGTCCCGCAGCAGGGCGATTGCAAGACGCCCGCCCAGGTCCAGGCCTACGACGACTGGCCATCGGCGACCTCGAGCGCGGTAACGGCTCAGGCGAAGTACTGGGCAGACGCCAGCAATGCGAATCTCGCCTATAAGCAGTTCCAGTCGTACATGGCCGATCCCGCGTACAAGGACGCGATCGATACCGGCGTCGGCAAGCTGAACGATGCGCTCGCGCCGCTGCAGTTGCAGGTGGATCTGCCCGATCCGCCGCCAGCCGATGCGAACGGCAACGTCGACATGAATGCCGTGCAGGCCAATATCGCGCAGGCCGCGAAGATCGCCAATTACTCGAACGCGGCCTATGCGGCGTCGCTCGACGCGCAGCAGGTCACGACGCTGCAGCAGAAGTACGACGCCGACAGCGCGTGCCTGATCGGCTCGACGCCCGGCGCGGCGAAAGACGACAAGGCCGCGCTCGATCGCGCGACCACGCAGGCGAACACGAGCGGCAGCTACATGCAGATGCTCGGCGCGCAGTTGACCGTCGACGACTTGCAAGGCAAGTACGACACCGCGAAATCGGCGTCCGACGACTGGCACACCGCGAATCCGCACTCGCTCGATCCGCATCCGACCGTCGACACCGACCTCGCCGCCGCGTCCGATGCACTCGCACAGGCGAAACAGAAGGCCAGCCTCGCGCACGACGGGTTCGTCGTCGCGTACGGTCAGACCCTCGCGCAGCAGTACGACGACGCCGGCGCGCAGATCGACGCGCAGCTCAAGCCAAAGGTGCCGTTCGTGCTGCAGAACCCGACGCCGACGCTGTCGACGAATCCGCCGCCGTCTGCAACGCCGCCGGCACCGTCGGCGCAACCGTCGCCGTCGCTGAGCACGTCGCTGCCGAGCACATCGAGCACGCCGGCACCATCGACGACGCAGACGCCGACATCGTCGTTGAGCACGTCGGCGCCGCCCGGCGCGCTGTCGACGTCGCTGCCGCCCACGACGCTGTTCACGAATCCGTCGTTCGTGCTGCAGCCGCCCGGCTCGAACACGTCCTTGCCGACCACCGCGACCGGCCAGACCGCGCTCGACGCGAAAAAGCTCCATGTCGTCGCGGGCGCGCTGCGCGCGGCCGACGGCCGGCTGTCCAACACGTTCAACGATGCGGCCGCGAAATTCCAGCTCGCGAACGCGAAGACGCAGCAAGGCGTGCTGAAGGGCAAGCTCGCCGACATACAGAAAACCTACGACGACTGGTACGCGAACAATCCGACGCCGGTGCGCATGCGCGAGGTGAACGGCGACGAGATTCCGATGCGCACGCCGCTGCGTCCGAATCCGTACCAGGACCAGCTCGACCAGGCGCGCAACGACCTGCAACAAGCCGACGCGACCGTCAACAAACTGCAGTTGCTGACCGAGATGTCGCATCAGCAGGTGCTGCTCGACCAGTTCGATGCGAGCCTCGCCGAGAACCTGCGCAATCCGCAAAGCCAGCATGACAAGGACGCGTATTCGAACGCGCTCGACGGCTTCTTCCGCGCGCACCAGGGCGAGCTGTCGCAATCGCTGCTCGATCAGGCCGGGGCGAGTACGAACAAGGCCGCGACGATCCATTTCGGCAAGCTGACCGACAACGAGCAGCGCAACCTGATCGGCACCGCGATCGGGCTGCCGCCCGACGTGCAGCCGTCGTCGGACACGGGCACGCCCACCGCGCCCGTCAACGACGACACGGTGCGCTACACCGACAAGGACAAGCTCGACACGATCGACAAGGTGCGCGGCGAAATCCTGAAGCTCGGCGGCGGCAGCGACACGCAGGTCAACGTCCTGCCGCTGATCTACTCGGACAAGACGGCCGGAATGGTGACGAGCGCGCTCTTCAAGGTCACCGACAGCAAGGGCCACGTCCAGTACGTCGACGACACGTCCGCGCATTACGACGACATCGGCGACTACCTCGACAACAACCAGCTTGCGTCGAGTGGCACGCTCGATCTCGTGACCGGCTACGACGACAACGGCCACGCGCAGTACCAGCAGAAGGCCGCGCATCACGACGACTGGTTCCATAGCGCGCTGAACACGCTGACCGGCGGCAAGGTGAACCTGGGGATGATGGGTCTCGGGCTGCTGATGGAAGGCGCCGGCGTGCTGCTCGACGCGACCGGCGTCGGCGCGTTCGCCGGCGGCGCGCTGAACTTCGCGGGCGCGGTGATGATGGACACGGCGATCGGTTCGAGCATGGCGAAATCCGCGCTCGATATCGGCTCGCGCTGGGAACACAACCAGAGCATCAATCCGTTCACCGACGCCGGCGCGCGCGGCGACTGGCTCAACCTCGTGCCGATGGGCGCGGCCGGCGCGGCGAAGTTCGCGGGCTCGGAAGTGTTCGGCAAGACGATCACCGCCCTCACCGGCTCGGCGAAGGCCGCGAAAGTGACCACCGCGATCGTGCGCGGCACGTCGCTCGCCACCGGCGTCGGCGCCGCGGGCGAAAGCTTCGTCGAAGCCGGTATCGACTTCGCGCACGGGGACAGCGAGCACGGCTGGGATGCGCTCAAGTCCGGCTTCACGAACGTCGCGCTGATGGGCGCGGGAGGCGTGCGGGACCGCGTGGTCAACGCGACGGTTCGCGTCACGGGCCGGCCGGTGGTCGCCCGCTCGGCGGGCGGCGAACGCATCTCGATCGACGGCCAGCAGCTGCAGAAAATCCTGACCAGGAACGAGCCGTCGCAACTTGCGTTCGGCGCGACGCGCGCGTCGCTCGACGGCGTCGACGTCAAGGTCGCGAAGGACGGTACGCTGATGGCGGGCGACAAGGTGCTCACCTACGACAACATGCCCGTGCGCGTGCTCGACTCGCTCAACAACAAGGACCTGAACAACCTGCCGCGCGGGACGTCGGTGATCCTCGGCGAGAACGGCGAACTGAGCATCGTCAAGCTGACCGGCAAGACCTGGACCGAAGGCACGAAGATCGAATCGGTCACGGAAACGGGCGACCGGCTGTCGTTCGGCAGCGACGGCGAAATCAATGCGCCGTCGAAGCTCGTCGCGAAAACGCCCGCCCCGGCGCGCAGCGACCCGCGACAGCCGGCAAGCGACGAGGCGCCGCCGGCCGACGGCGCGCCGCGAACCACGCCGGCCGACGAAGCCGCTGCGCGCGCCACCGAAGCGAACGACACGGCCACCGCGACCACGACCACGACCGCCAGCGCACGCAACGCGCAGCGCACGAGCGAAGCACGGACCACGCGTGACGAGGACCAGCAGGAAACGCGCGCATCCGATTCGCACGTCGCCGCGCAGAATCGCCGCAGCAGCGACCTGCGCGCGGAAAACGATCCGGCCGTCGCGCGGGCGCCCGGCGCACCGGGCGCAGGCGCGCTCGAAGCGCCGGCCAGCGTCGCGCCGCGCACGCCGGTCCGCGTGATCGACCTGACCGACGCCGATCCGGCCTCCCGGCCCGCGACGCTCGACCCGGCCGGCGTGTCGGTGCCGCGCGGCCCGTCGGTCGACGCGCTCGACTATGGCGAACACACGCTCTTCATCGTGCGGAACGGCGAGGACCCGGCAGCGGCCACGCCCGAGGCGGCGCGGCCGCGCGCGGTAAGCGCGCTGCCCGCCGACGTCGCGGAACCGATCGTCGTCATCGCCGATGCGGCGGACGCGCACGTCGCGCCCGAACTCGCGAATCGCTGGCAGCGGCCGGTATTCGCGGCCGCGCCGGACGCGCTGCACCCGGACGGCACGCTGCGCGCCGACGCGCCGCTCACGCGCTACCCGCCCGCTCCCGATGCAGCGACGGCAGGCGGCCGTGTCGTCGGC
The DNA here is from genome assembly GCF_001528895.1 of Burkholderia sp. MSMB1078WGS. Taxonomy (NCBI): domain Bacteria; kingdom Pseudomonadati; phylum Pseudomonadota; class Betaproteobacteria; order Burkholderiales; family Burkholderiaceae; genus Burkholderia; species Burkholderia sp. MSMB1078WGS. The sequence goes on from NZ_LPDI01000077.1 coordinate 22,947, forward strand.
ACGAGCGCGCAGGCGGCGCACGCCGATGCGACGGGCGTCATCGAAACCGAGCCGCCCGCGACGAATCCGGAAGCGCCCGCCACGCGCCGCGCGCCTCCGCCCGCGAACGACGACACCGTCGTCGTACTCGCAACGGCCCGGCGCAACGCCGCCGATCCCGACACGCACGCCGCCCTGCCGCAGCCGCCCGCTCGCACGGCGCGTGCGCTGGACGGCGCATTCAGTGCACCGAACCGCATCGTAGTGCTCGTCAAGCCGGCCGAACGATCCGCGTCGCAAGCGGCGAACGACGCGCGCGACGCATCCCGGCCGAAGCCGGCCCGCGATGCACGGGCCGACGCCCGCACGCTACCGGCCGCTGCGCACCCGGAAACCACCGAAGCGCCGCCGGACCCGGCGCTCGCCGGCCCGGGCCTGTTCACGCGGCTGCAAATGCGTTTCGGCGGCGCGCCGCTGCCGGACGCGGTCCACGCGCTCGCGCAGCAATCGGACACGCTCACGCAGCAGTTGCGGATGCTGAGCGATGCCGGCTGGCGCGTGAGCCTCGGCAAGCGCGGCGGCGGCAGCCGGATCGATCCGAAGCGGCGCCGCGTGACGATCGACGGCGGACTGCACGATTCGGGCAGCATCACGTACACGCTCGCGCACGAGGCCAAGCATGCGGTCGAGGCGATCGACGGCACGCTGGATTCGCTCGACTACAGCGGCCGCAGCCGCTTCACGCGCAAGGCGCTCGAAGCCGAAGCGCGCGCGCAGATCAACGCGTTCGAGGCACGCTACGAGATCGATCTCGCAGGCGGCGGCGACATCGCGGCGAACACGACGCTGCCCGACGCGCTCCAGCACGAGGCCGACCGCTGGACGCCGTCGAGCGACTATGCGGGCACGGTCGCACGGCTTGCCGACGCGTTCGCCGATGCGCCGGTGTCGGGCCGCCGCGGCGAGACGTACCAGGCCTTCTACGACGGCATCTGGGACAAGCAGAAACGCGGCGGCGGCGCCCCGCGCCGGATGCCGGCGCCGCACACGACCGAATCGTCCGGTGGCGCGCACCTGCCGCGCACGCTCGAGGAACAGGTGCAATGGAGCCTCGCGCACGCGGAGCCGATCTCGCCGTTCGCCGAACGCGGGCGCAACGAGCCGCAACAGATGACGCTGCGCTTCCTGGACGAACGCACGTCGTCGGGAATCGAAGAACCGGTGACGATCATCCGCGGCCGAACCGATGCCACTGGCCAGTTGCTCGACGCACAGGGCCGCCCCGCACGGCACGTCGACTTTTCGATCGCGCACTTCCTCGCCGGCACGTCGACCAGCGCCGGCAGCGGCTACGCGCTGGTCCTGGCTGCCGACAACGGCCACGCCGCCGCGGCATGGCTCACGAACACCTGGCAACGGCCGGTCTACGTGCCGGACGGCGGTACCATCCGCGCGTTCGACGCGGCCATGGGCGACCCGGGCAGCATGCGCGCGCAGGCGCGATTCGATTACGCACCCACATGGACCCGCTATGCGCCGTCGCCGCGCGAGCGAATCGACTACGGCGAACTCTCCGTCGACGCGAACGGCCTGCACGTCGCAGGCGCCCCGTCACGGCGGCTGGACCCGCAAGCGCTGATCGGTCCGTTCCTGGGGGCCGGTATCGAGAAGAGCGTGTTCGAACTCGGCAAGCGCAACGCGATCGGCCTGTACGACGTCGACCCCGCGCGGCCGCGCGACGGCCAGCTCGCGAATCATTACGACGCGCTCGATACCGAACGCAACGGACTCGACCTGCTGCGCCGCTACGGCATGCGCACGTTGACCATCGACGGCCCGTTCTCGGTCGGCAACCGGATCGGGATCCTCTACCATCCGCTCGCCGAGCTCAGCAGCCGCGCCGTCTCGCTCGGCGCGTTGCCGTCACGTGTCACGCACGAATCGATGCGACAGCTCGCGGAAATGCGCGAGATCGTCAAGCGCGATGGTCTGGTGTTCGATTTCCAGGGGCTGTTCGACGCGCGCGGCGACTTCTATTTCAGCGACCCGGCCACCGTATTCCGCACGGACGACCGCGAGGAAATCGACGCCACGCTCGAGGAAATCGACAACGTCATCGCGCCGCTCGAACGCGGCATCGACAACGGCAGCATCGTGCTCGCGCATCCCGCGATCGCCGAATCGCTGCCGGAAGGCGCATTCGTCCAGAAGCCGTCGCTCTTCACGCGCATCCGGATGTGGTTCGGCGGCGCGCCGCTACCCGATGCCGCCTATGCGCTCGCCGGCCAGTCGAGCCTGCTCGCCGACCAGATGCGGCTGCTGAAGTCGGATGGCTGGCAGATCGTGTGGGGCCGCGCGGGACGCGGCAGCCGCACCGAGGTCGACCAGCGCCGGATCGTGATCGACGGCGGCCTGCGCGGCACCGGCACGCTCGTCTATACGCTCGCGCACGAAGCCGGTCACGCGGCCGACGTGTCGAACGACCGGCTCGGGCTCGACACCAGCAGCCCGGAAGCGTACGTGCAAAGCACGCTGCTCGCCGAAGCACGCGCACAAGCCAACGCGTTCGCGGTGCGCAAGCAGATCCTCGAATCGACCGGCGTCGACATTGCCGAGCACGCGGTGCTTCCCGATGCGATCGCGCGCGAAGCCGATCATGTGATGCCGGGCGACGAAGCCGGCCTCGCGCGCCTCGCCGACGCATTCGGCAGCGCTCCCGTATCGGGCCGCGACGGCGAACGCTACGGTGCGTTCTATGGCCGCGCGTGGGACCGGCAGCAACAATCGGGCAGCGCATCGCCGAGCATGCCGGCGCCGCACACGACCGAATCGTCCGGCGGCAGCGGCGGCGCACGATTGCCGCGCACGCTCGACGAACAGGCGCAGTGGAGCCTCGCGCACGCGGACCGTGCATCGCCGTTTCCGCGCCGCTGGTTCGGCGGCGGCTCGCCGAAGCTGTCCTTCTCGCGCAACGGTCCGGTGTCCTATGCGAACGGCGAGCCGCTGACGCTCGTCCACGCGCGGACCGATGCGGCCGGCGGCCTGCTCGACGCACGCGGCCGCCCCGCCACGCCCGTCGACTATTCGATCGATCATCGCCACGCGTTCACGCCCGCACGGGCCGGCGCATCCATCGTCCTCGCGGGCGAAGGCGGCGCGGCACACGCCGCGTGGCTCGCGAACCTCGGGCAACGCACGATCTACGTGCCCGACAGCGGCACGGTCCGCACGCTCGGCGAGCCGCGCAGCGACGGCACGCAGCGCATGCAGTTCGGCGGCCCGAGCGCATGGACGCGCTACACGCCGTCGCCGCGCGAACGGATCGATGCGGGCGCGCTCGCCGTCGACGAGCACGGGCTGCACGTCGCCGGCGATCCGTCGCGGCGCATCGATCCCGACGCGCTGCTCGGCCCGTTCCTCGGCGCGGGCACCGCGAAGGCGGTATTCGAACTCGGCAAGCGCAATGCGATCGGCGTGTTCGACGCCAGCGGCGACAAGGCGCGCACGATGCTCGCCCACGAAAAGCGCGGGCTCGACCAGTTGACGCAGCTCGGCATGCGCACGGTCACGGTCGACGGGCCGTTCACCTACCACGGGCGCGTCGCGGTGCTGTACAGCCCGCTGGCCGAGCTCGGCAGCCTCGACGTGATGCAGGGCATCCTGCCGAAACGCGTGACGCGCGAATCGATGCGGCAGCTCGCCGCGATGCGCGAGCTTGCCGCGCGGCACGGCCTGTCGTTCGATTTCGAAGGTTTGTTCGATGCGAGCGGCGAGTTCTACTTCAGCGACCCTTCCGTCCTGATTCCGCATCCGGACCCGGCGACCAACCGCACGCCCGGAATGATCGATGCCGTCATCCAGCCGCTCGAACGCGGCATCGCCAATGGCCACGTCGAACTCGCGCACCCGCTGATCGGCGAGTCGCTGCCGGACGGTGCATTCGTCCAGAAGCCGTCGCTCTTCACGCGCATCCGGATGTGGTTCGGCGGTGCGCCGCTGCCCGATGCCGCCTATGCGCTGGCCGACCAGTCGAGCCTGCTCGCCGACCAACTGCGGCTGCTGAACCCCGGCCGCTGGGAGATCGTGCAAGGCCGCGCGGGCGCGGGTAGCAAGGTCGATGCCGAACGGCGCCGGATCGTGATCGACGGCGGCCTGCGCAACACCGGCACGATCGTCTACGTGCTCGCACACGAGGTCGGTCACGCGGTCGACGTGGCGACGAACCGGCTCGACCTCGACACCAGCAGCCCCGATGCGTACGCGGAAAGCGCGCTGCGCGCCGAGGCGCGCGCGCAGGCCAACGCATTTGCGGTGCGCAAGCAGATCCTCGCATCGACCGGCATCGACATCGCCGAGCACGCGGTGCTGCCCGACGCGATCGCGCGCGAAGCCGATCATGTGATGCCGGGCGACGCAGCCGGCCTCGCGCGCCTCGCCGACGCGTTCGGTAACGCACAGACGTCGCTGCCCGGCAACCCCGTCTACCGTGCGCTGTATCGCGCGCAGGCCGAGCAGGCGCTGCGCGACGGCGACGCCGGGCGAACCGGTGCGGCACCGCCGACGATGCCGTCGATGATGATGTGGCCGGTGCCGGACCCGTCGTCGTTCCTGCCGGCCGCCCCCGCGCTCACGCCCGAAGCGCGCGCGGCCGACTGGTTGGATGCGCACGGCAAACGCGACCTGAAGCGGATCGACGGCACACAGTTGGCCGACATCCGCGACCTCGCGCAATACGCGGGCCCCAACGCCCACGTGCTGATCGCGAAGCATGCCGACCGGCCGGCGGACGACGGCACGCATCCGCAACCCGAGTTCGTCGCGAGCCTGACCACCGATGCCCACGGCCAGCCCGGTCAGGTCGAATCGGCCGACCCCGGCGGCACGCCGTCGCACGACTTGCGCGACGCGCTCTATCCGGGCACACGCCCACGCAAGCGCAGCGGCAGCGAAACGCCGCATGAAGCACGCGCGAAATTCGACTTCTACCTGTCGCCCGTGCCGCTCGACGAGCTGCGGCAATTCGGCGGCGCGGCAAAGATCGAAGCCGTGGACTCGAAGCGCGTGTGGAATGCCGAGCCTTCCGGCGACGCGCCTGCGCAGGAGGTCGTCGAGCAGATCGGCGAACTCGCCGATGCACCGCAATTCAAGCGTCCCAAGGCGGCCGCGAAGGCCGCGGACGACAGCGCGACGATCTTCGCGGTAGACAGGAAGACCGGCAAGGTGCTCGGCTACGCCGTGCCCAAGCAAGGTGGGAGCGGCTGGACCTATCACGAGAAAACCTCGGTCGGCGACGCGTCGATCGGCGAGCAGGATCTCGGCACCGCCTTCCGGCGCCGCGCACGCGGCCTGCCCGACGGCCGGCGGGGCGTCGTGTTCGTGCCGACCTCGCTACCGGAATCGGTAGTGTCCCGCTATGGCGGCTTCGAGCCGGCCGAGCGGGTGTTGCCGATCGCCGAGCAAAAGCCGCCGTCGATGAAAACGAGCGACCGCGTACAGCGCCGGCTCGGCAAGATTCAGTCGAGAGGCAAGCCGCCCGCCGGCGCGACGCCGCTCGCCAACCGGTGGGTCGCGCCGAACCTGCTGCCGAAATCGGCCGACGACGTGCACGATTTCAGCGGCGCGAACACGCTGCATCTGCGGCGCGTGATCGATCTCGGCCAGGTCGGCCCCGAATACTTCATCTACGTCTACGGCACGGAAGGCGCGCTGATCGACACGCTGCACCAGCCGGACGGCATCCTCGCGACCCGCGACGGCACGCTGCAATGGTTCGACGATGCCGCGCATTTCGCCGACAAGAGCAAGCCAGGCGTCGACCTCGACAAGACGAAGATCGGCGGCGGTCCGGACGGCTCGGGCCGGCACTTTCTCGTGACGCGGCTCGACCCGGCGGAATTCGATGCGCGCACGCGGCCGACGCAGGTCGCGGCCTATGCGCTGAAACAAGCGGAACTCGACAAGCAGTTGCGGAAGGCCGCGGCGGAATCGTCCGCGCCGTTCGGAGTACTGGAGAGCCGCATCGCGGCCGAACTGACAGCCGCGAAGAACCAGCAGGCCATACTTGCCGGCGATCCGGCGTCCGGCACTGCGTCCGCCGGCCCCGCCGCGAAGCCGAAAAAGCCCGCGCGCGGCAAGGGCAAGAAAGGCAAGCAGAACACGCCGGCGGCGCCCGCCCCGGCCGCGTCGCCCGCGCCGCAGGCCGCGCCGGCCGGCAAACCGTTCAGCATCAAGACCTATCAGCCCGGCCTGACGAGCGCGACGGTCGCCGAATGGATCCTTCGCTTCGGCAAGGCGAAGGTCGATCACTGGTTCCCCGAGCACGAGCGCGTGAAGGCGTTCGCGGGCCGCACCGGCGAGCCGCTCGATCTCGGCACCACACGCCAGGTGATGATGGCCGACAGCGTGATGATGAAGGCGCTCGGCATCCCGTTGCGGCTCGCGCGCGATGCGTCGAGCATGCCGTGGCGCGGCCCGCTGTCGCGGCCCGACCATGCGGCGAACGTGGTGTCGCGCCATGCGAAGCGCGCGATCACCTATCTGTCGATCGCACGGGCCGCGGACCGGCATGCGCTGCAGGCCTATGGCCGCGCGAAACCCGAGATCCAGGATCGCCTCGCGCTGATGGCGCGCGGCTTCACGTTGCGCGACGATCCCGCCGAGATGCTCGCACTCGTGAAACGCTACGGCGGTGCGATGCCGGTGGTGTCGGTCGCGGTCGATCCGTATTCGCTGGCCGCCGCGCTCGGCCGCAAACACGACCCCGCCTTCATCCGCCGCGTGCGCGAACTCGGCAAGCTCGACAACGCGCAGTTCGACGAAGCGAACGCGCGAATCGACATCGACGGCACGGGCCGCCACCTCGAACTCGACGACCTCGGCCACCTGTACAAATGGCTCGACGCGGCGTCCGAAGGCGGCTTCGTGCTGCGTCTCGAAACCGCGCCGTCGCGCGCGCTCGTGTCGGCCGAGGACCAGCGCACGCTGGCGGGCACCAACGATGCGTACCACGACTACGTGCGCACGTTCGACGCGCTCGAAACGTGGGCGCGGCAACACACCGGCGCGACCGCGCCGCATGTGATGGTGACGTTCCACGGCTGGGACGCCGTGCTCGAACCGGCGCCGGGCGACGGCCACCTGAAGCTCGTCGAGGCCGTGCTCGAGCGCAAGGAACTCGACTGGGTTCATCTCGGGCTGTCGTATGCGACGCACGGCTCGGACTTCGTCGCGAACCAGGACCTGACCGCCGCACTCGCCCGCAAGCTCGTCGAATACAAGCTGCATGCGCCCGACAACCTCGCACGCCTGCATGGTGCCGACGCGCTCACGCGCGTGTTCGAACGGGTCGGCGCGCAGACGCTCGCGAACCAGCATCAGGTGCTGTTCGCCGAAGTCGAACGCGTCGGTCTTGCGAATGGGCTGAAGCCCGACCAGCTCGCGCAATTGCGCGCCGATCTGTACGAAGGGAACACGACGGCGCTGATGGACCGCGCACGGCAGGCAACGATCACTTATGCGAAGGAAAACTACTGGAATACCGCCGATCCCGCCAACCGGGCCGAAGCGCGCGCGCGCGATGCCGGCAAGCGCTGGCTGAGCCTGTACGGCAAGCCCGATACCGCACGCAAGATCGACGCGCATGCGAACCCGAATGCATCGAGCACCGCGTTCTGGCGCGCGGTGGCCGCCGATCCGAAACTCGCGATCGACGAAACCAAGCCCGTCATCGTGAACCGCGACATCGCCGCGCAGCCGAGCCACCAGCGCGGCAACCCGCAGGAGGCCGCGCTCGCGCAGCTCAACGCGCTGCGCGTTCACCGGCCGTCGTTCGGCAAGCGCGACTGGGCGTGGTCGCTGGGCTTCGGCGGCACGGTGGCCGGCGCCAGCTCGCTCGTGGCGCTGAACGTGTTCAATGGCATGACCGTGATGAGCTCGGATGCGCTGACCCACGCGAACACCGCGCTGTTCGTCGGCGCGCGCGCGGGCCGCGTATTCGGTGCGATGCACCAGGGCGCGGTGCAGAGCCTGCAGAGCGGCGACCCGCGCGCGGTGCACGACGTGCTCGACCGCCTGCAGCGCTCGCTCGCACAGCAGCTGACCGCGCCGGTGCACGGCTACAACCCGGCACGGCTCGAACAGCTCGACCTGCTCACGAACGAAACGCGCGTGAAGGCGAGCCACCTCGTCGAAATGCATCGGCAGGGGCTCATCGGCTTCGACGATGCGGCCGCGCAGATCAAGGAATTGTCGGTCGATCTGCTCGCGAACATGCAGGGCATGGTCGGCGGCACGTCGCTCACACAGCTGCATCACGGCAATTCCCGCCGGTTCCTCGGTCTCGTCGGGCGCGGCAGCGCGATCGTCGGCTATTCCGGGACGATCGCCGTCGGCGTGCACGGGCTCATGACCGCGCCGACCGTCGCGGGTGCGCTGACGACCGCGAGCGCGGGGCTCGCCGCGACGTATTCGGGCCTCGTCTATGCGGTCAGCGCGCACCGCGTGAACGCGGACAAGCGCAGCCGCGTCGTACGCCTGATCGATTCGACGTCGGATTTCGTCGGCGTCGCGAGCGGTATCGCAGGCACGATCGCGCAATACGACAAAGGGCACTACGGGCTCGCGGCAACGGCCGCGACGTCCACGGCAATGCTGCTCGGCGCGCGCCTGAACACCCATTTCCCGAACGCGACGCGCTGGGTCAAGAAATACCCGACCGCACTCATCCTCGTGCCGATCGGGATCTGGGGTTTCACGCAATTGCAGAGCCTGTTCTTCGGCCCGCCGTCGGGTGGCTCGGGATCGTCGCCGCACAAGCCGCAGTCGACGCCGGCGTCGCCGCCGCCGTCACACCAGCCGCCGCAGCCGACCGCCGGCACGCCGACGGCCGGCCTCGCGCCGGGCACGACCGCAACGCAGCCGCCCGGGACCGGCACGACGGGCAATACGGTGCCCGCGCAGCCCTCCGCGCAGCCGTCGCAGGCCGCGCAGCCGTACATCGTCGTGGCAGGAGATTCGCTGTGGGTGATCGCCGACGCGCATCGCCAGTCGCTGCTGGACGCGGCGCACGTGCCGCCGGACGACCGCAAGGCGATGACGCGCGACCAGCAGGATGCGCGCGCGCTGAACGAGATCTTGCAGTTGAATCCGGGCCTGGCGTCGGCGCCGAACATGCTGCGTGTCGGGCAGTCGATCAACGTCGGCTGATGCGCGCCAGCCCGCCGCTCAGCCGGTCCACGCGGACGACCGGATCACGCTGCAGAAGTTGCCCGCACGGAAATGCGGATCCTTGTCCGCGAGCACGTCGGCCTTCACGTTGCCGAACGTCGTGTCGGGCTTGTGCTTGATGCCGTCGTAGAACGCCTGAATGATGTCCTCCTTGAAATGCGGCGTGCGCGGATGCGCGCGCACGACCGCTTCCCGCTCGATATCGCTGTATTCCGGGTAAGTGAGGCCCAGCACGTCCATCTCGACGCCCGCCGTGACCAGCGCGACGACCGGATGCATGTGCTGCGGGATGCCAGGTGTGGTGTGCAAAGCGATCGCGGTCCACACGATATCGATGTCCTGTTGCGAAATCCCGTTGCCCTTCAGAAAGTCGCGCGCGGCATTCGCGCCGTCCACTTCGAAGCGCTCGCATGCGCTGCTGTGCCGGTGCGTGAGTCCCATGTCATGGAACATGCAGCCGCAATAGAGCAGCTCGGGGTCGTACTCGAGCCCGCGCCGCCGGCCCGCCAGCGCCGCGAAATAGAACACTCGGCTCGAATGGTGGAACAGCAGCTCGGACTCGGTATCGCGCACGAGCTCGGTGATCTCGCGCGTCAGACGCGTATCGGGAAGGGTGATGCCGGCAACGTTCACAGTCATGATCGACCTCCATGGAAGACATCCTCGATTTTCCGGATTCCGGTCGATGTCTCCTATGGACGTATCACGCCCGATCCTGCCATTTCGCGCGACGAACGGACACGGCGCCTGCACGGCGAAAGAAGCGCCCCTATACTGCTGCGCATCGTGTTCGATACCACATGCAATCGATCATGCCGAAGGTCGTGGGTATTTTCGCCGTTACGGGCGTTCAACTGCTCGACGTCTCCGCGCCGCTCGACGTGTTCGCGCAAGCAAACACCGAGTGCGGCAAGCCGTTCTACACGTTGCGGGTCATCGCGAGCGGGCCCGGGCCGATTTGCAGTTCGTCCGGCGCACGGGTGCTGCCCGACTGGATCGCGCCTGATGTCCCGGAACGCCTCGACACGCTGCTGGTCGCCGGCGCGCCGCACGCCGGCCGGATCGTATTGCGCACCGACGTCCTCGCGTGGCTGCGCTCGGCGGCCGTGCAAAGCAGGCGCTACGGCTCGATCTGCACCGGCGCGTTCCTCCTCGCGGCCACCGGCCTGTTGAAAGGACGCCACCTGACCACGCACTGGGCCGCCGCCGATGCACTCGCCAAAGCGTATCCGTCCGTCACCGTCGACGCCGACGCACTGTACGTACGCGACGGCAAGCTGCGCACCGGCGCCGGCGTCACGGCGGGGCTCGATCTCGCACTCGCACTGGTCGAGGAGGATCTCGGCCGCGAGATCGCGCGGCGCGTCGCCGCGCAACTGGTGATGTTCTTCAAGCGCCCGGGTGGGCAGCTCCAGTTCAGCCGCAACGGCGAGGCACGCCCCGCCGGGCGTTCCGTTCTGCAGGAAGTCCAGCGCTGGATCGCCGCCCACCCGGAACTCGAGCATTCGGTGGCCGGGATGGCGAAGCATGCGGGCATGAGCCCGCGCCATTTCGCGCGACTGTTCCGCGCGGAAGTCGGCATGACGCCGGCAGCATGGGTCGAGGCGACCCGCATCTCGGCCGCGCGCCAGCTACTCGAGAACGGCCACGACACGCCGAAGCAGGTCGCCGCGAAATGCGGCTTCGCGAACGTCGATACGCTCAGGCGAGCGTTCACCCGGCACGTCGGCATTACCCCCGCCGAATACCGGAAGCGGCAGGCGACCCTGACTGCGTGATGCGGAACGCGCAATGCCGGCAGGCTCGCCGAAATAATTCGGAATGCGATTCAACCGTCCATTCCACTGCTGCTTCACCGATCGACCCTATCGTTCCCAGAAGGCCACGCGCCTGCTCCCTCGCGCCGGCAATCTTCAGATGAAATCCCATGCCGCGCGAATCGTTTACCCAGTTGCAATAATGATTCGCCGCAACGCGTATTTCCGACCGGTAACGCGATCGTTACGATGCAATCAACCGCTGAACGTCACGAGCGAAGCGAGAAATCAACAGAACCGGAGGTCACCATGAAGTCGTTCATCACCGCTGTCGTCGCCGCAACTGCCCTGTCCGCATCGTATGGCGCATTCGCCCAATCGAACCCGTCGGGCCAGCTGACGCGCGCCCAGGTGCGTGCGGAACTCGTCCAGCTCGAACGGGCCGGCTACAAGCCCGAAGTGTCCGATCAGTATTACCCGCGTGCGCTGCAGACCGCCCAGGCCCGCGTGACGAACGCCGATGAAGCCGGCTACGGCGCGCAAGCAGCCGCGAGCGCGCGTGCCGGCCGCGCGATCGCAGTCAAGCAGGAAGGCCGCGACTCGATCTATTTCGGCCAGTAAGCCGGATACGCGCCGGCATATTTCCTGCGTATTCCGATACGCACGCCGTACACGCGACACCCCGCTCCCGTTCATCGGGGCGGGGTGTTCGTTTTCCGGCCACCCGCTGCCTTTGCCGGCCGCGTGCCGCGCGGTGCCGTTCACGCAAGCGTCCGGTGTTTGCGCATAGAATGGCCGCGTGGTCGGTGTCGGCCAGCGCACATGCGAGCGGTACCTCGACGCCCGCTGGTCGGCCCGATATCGCACTCGGCGCATTTTTCGAAAAGGAGCGGTTTCATGTCTCAAACATCCGGTTCCATGATCACGTTTCGCCGCCCGGACGGCCAGGAACTGCAGGGCTATCTCGCCACGCCGGCACGGACCGAAGGCGCGCCCGCGGTCGTCGTCATCCAGGAATGGTGGGGGCTGAACGACCAGATCCGCGGCGTCGCGGATCGCCTCGCGCGCTGCGGCTACTTCGCGCTCGTGCCCGACCTGTATCGCGGCAAGTCGACGGTCGAGGAGGAGGAAGCGCACCACCTGATGACCGGCCTCGATTTCGGCGACGCCGCGTCGCAGGACATTCCGGGCGCGGTCGCGTACCTGAAGACGAAGGCGCCGCGCGTTGCGGTGACGGGCTTCTGCATGGGCGGCGCCCTCACGCTGCTGTCGCTGCAACATGCCGAAGCGGATGCCGGCGTCACGTGGTACGGGCTTCCCCCGCTCGACTACCTCGACCCGGCCAAGCTCAAGGTGCCGCTGATGGGCCACTGGGGCACGCAGGATGCGTTCTTCAAGATCGACCAGGTCGACGCACTGGAAAAGAAGCTCACCGATGCGAAGGTCGGCTTCGAATTCCATCGCTATCTCGCACACCATGCGTTCGCGAACGAAACGGCCGTAGGCCCCGGCCGCATCGCCGGCACGCAGTTCGATCCGGTGTGGTCGCAAATGGCGTGGGATCGCACGCTCACGTTCTTCGGCCGGACGCTTTGGACAAAGCCGGCGTAACGTAACGCCGCTCCCCGCGCGGCGACGGTACAAAAGAGCACGCCACGGATTTGCGTCCGTGGCGTGTTCGTTTTCACAACCGTTCGGTTCGATGAACGGACGCGGCTCTGCCGCTCCTGCCGTGCGTCGCGCTTACCCGTTCGTCACAATTGCCGACGCAGGCGCCGGAGCGGCCGCCTTGTCGTAATCAACCGGCGCATCCGGCGCGCGCGGCGCTTCGCCGGCGCGCTGGATCCAGCCGCCGCCGAGTGCGCGGTACAGGTCGAC
>NZ_LPDI01000078.1:0-83750 GCF_001528895.1 Burkholderia sp. MSMB1078WGS
GCCGACGTCGACAGTGAAGTGACCGAGCTGTTCGTCGAGCTCAGGCCGGTCGAGAGCGACGTCACCCCGCTTTGCGCTGTGCTGATGCCCGTCGAGGCCGACGTCGACAGTGAAGTGACCGAGCTGTTCGTCGTGCTCAGGCTGGTCGAGAGCGACGTCACGCCGCTTTGCGCCGTGCTGATGCCCGTCGACGCCGACGTCGACAGTGAAGTGACCGAGCTGTTCGTCGTGCTCAGGCTGGTCGAGAGCGACGTCACGCCGCTTTGCGCCGTGCTGATGCCCGTCGACGCCGACGTCGACAGTGAAGTGACCGAGCTGTTCGTCGAGCTCAGGCCGGTCGAGAGCGACGTCACCCCACTTTGCGCCGTGCTGATGCCCGTCGACGCCGACGTCGACAGTGAAGTGACCGAGCTGTTCGTCGAGCTCAGGCCGGTCGAGAGCGACGTAACCCCGCTTTGCGCCGTGCTGATACCGGTCGACGCCGAGGACGACAGCGACGTGACCGAACTGTTGGTAGAACTTAGCCCTGTCGAGAGCGATGCAATTGCGCTACTTTGCGACCCAGAACTAGAATTGGCAACGACAGTAGACAAGCTGGAAACACGCGAATCGACGGCAGTGACAGCTAAGTTTGTTGAATAAAGTTGCGATCCGTTTACCGCATCCGTACTCGTTGACAGTAGCTGCCCCGCAGCGACATTGGTAATAGTTCTCTCAGAACCGGCGGAGCCCACGCTGACGGTCCCGATAGGACCAATTCCAGCGAAAACATAGGTCACACCGTTGATAGTCGCCCATCCAGTAGCGACCGCACCGCTCGATTTTGAGCCATTCCCTAAAGCCACGTCGTTAGTGCCTCCAGCCGTGGCGTAATAGCCGATCGCAGTCGCGCCCGCAGCCGCCGCGAGACTACCTGAACCGAGTGCCGTAGCGTTCTTTCCGGTCGCGCTTGCAAGGTGCCCCACCGCTACGGACTCAAAGCCGGTAGCAGTTGCATACGAGCCGACAGCTACCGCTGGGACGTAGGTTGCAGTTGGGCTCGAAACCGAATTCGCAAGAGCCCCTTGTCCGATGGCGATATCGCCGGCGCCCGTCGCAGTCGAGGTCGATCCGATCGCGATCGTGCCAGTTTGAGTTGCAATCCCGCCGTCGGCAGAATATTGCGCCAAAACCAATTGGGGACAAGCGACCAAAGCAACCGCGACCAACGCGGCGACACTTCGTTTGTTAGGTTTCCCACGAGCCGACTCATTTTCCGATGCCGCTACCCAGGCGCCGAGCGCCTCGTTCCAAATTGTCCTGTAACTCTTGTTCATTTTCGACCCACCCGAATCACGCAAAACGGTGCTATCACCATCCAGCTTTCACACCACACCGATCTCTGGATAAAGATCGGCAATCTGACGGTGGCCGAATGAATCTATTCCACCGATTAGCCGTGATTTTCCAATCCATCGTCATCACCAGGGCTGAACGTTTATCAACATTGCGCACCACTTCGGTGAAAAATTGCAAACTTTCGCAAAACAATCTCGCACTCGATCAATCGCCAAATAATTGGCGAGTGTCGTTTTCTCTGAACTTTTCAAAAATTTTTCACTTCCGCATCGATCACGAAAATTTCGAAAGCACGAGCGTGACATTCGTGACAATATTTCACGGAAGGCTACAAAAAGGTATTTCCAAGGATTTTTCCGGCATCAAGAACCGATGTAGCCCCCTTAGGCCAAGAGCAGCCACAACGCAATCCGATTTACCTTCCAGGGGAAAAATATTGGAAAAGTATCGAAAATATATTGAATTCAAAAATCGACTCGATCAAGAGCTCGAACTCGAGCGAAGGAAGGTGATTGATGAGGTGATTTCGGAGATCCGCGCCTGTATCGATTTGTTCAAACTCTCTGAGGTCGACATTTTTCCTCATAAACACGAACATCGACGAACAAGGAAACCGAAATACTACGACCCGGTCTCTGGCCAAACATGGTCGGGAGTAGGTCGTGAGCCGCTCTGGATTAGGAATGGAGATCGAAGCAAATACCTTATCAAACAAACCGATCTTTAGTAAGCTCGAATAACATAAATCCCGACACCCCTATAAATACTCGCCGGGCACCCAAGAAGTGCGAAGTCCATATGTGAATATAGGGGCATTCAATCGAAACATTCGATGGGACCCCACGTCGGATCTCACACTCCAGCACGTCTCATTCGCAGACGGCATTCGACCATTTATCGGCAGTTAGATATGAAGATATTGTTATTGGATAGCAACCAAGCGCACCGCGATTACGTGATTGCCCTTGAGAAATCCAAAGAAAATGACGTGACTTTCGCAATCAATGGCGCTCAAGCGTTGAATATTCTTCGCCGAGCCATGTTTGACCTCATTATTCTCGACTTGTCATCTCCACATATTTCTGGAATAGATGTACTTCGATGGATTCGCAACAATCTTGGCAATAAAATTCCGGTTGTTATTTTTTCGAGCAAATCTACAGATTATTCTCCAGTAGAAGCATTAAACGCCGGCGCAGACGACTGTATCAAAATGCCTGTAAGCACAAGTGAGTTTATCGCAAGAGTGAATGCCGTCTCTAGGCGCGCGATCGCCCGAGAAGATTATGACGGAACGATTTCAGTCGGTGCGTACGTTGTTCCGCGGGGAGGGCAAAATATCTTCGTCGACGGGCAAGCTGTGAAAGTAACCAGAATGGAGTTCGACATTATTGCCGCACTTTTTAGAAATATCGGACACACGGTTCCGCGCGAGCACTTTATTACTTCTTTGTGGGGAAGCAGGGTCGATATATCCTCACGTTCGCTCGACACTCATGTGTATCGCGCCAAAAGTAAACTTCGATTAAATGGTTCTCACGGATTTCTCTTGCGGTCAATATACAATCTCGGCTACCGCCTTGAAAGGGTCTGAAAAAATGACCAAGTCATTGTAGGTGGCCCGCGATCTCATGAGCGGTGTCTGACGAAGAGATTCAATGACGTGTCCGTTCTATTGCTGTATTTCTGGTTTAGCAGCAGCGTCTCAAACACCGTGCAACCTCGTCAAGGAAAACGCTCGTTAGGAGTATTCGGATCACTCCGCGGTTGCCCACGGTTCTCGGATCCGCAGTGTACTCAAAATCTCTTTCATGGAAAGCGAGGGATATGGTGGAAAGCAACGTCCACCACACTCTCTGAAAATAAGGACCCACCCAAGACGATCCGGCAAGCGTCGGCCGCCGACTGTCGATGCCCTATTCCGTCAGCTGCGGCCAATGAGGCTGTTTGCCGGCAAAAAAGCTTGCAGACCGACAGCTTCCGATAGATGGCGGCCGTTGGATGGCGAGCAGTCTCCGGGTTCAGGCACGCAGAACGTCTCCTTACCAAACGAGGATATTGTCAAACGTTCGAGTGCCTCTCAACAAGACGATAAGCAACGCCGCACCGATGAGGTCATATGCGCCAAATGCGGCAAAGAAAATCCCATAGCCCAGTTTGTCGGCTGCTAAACCCAATAGTAGAGAAAATCCGAGACCTCCCAAGGAGGCGAACATCCCTATCATGCCAGCCGCTGTACCCACTTCGCCAGGTTCAAAGAGATCTGTAGACAAGGTATTTAGAAGAACAGAAATCATTTGATGAGCAAATCCTCCGACGCAGAATAATGCGATTGCTTGATAGGGAGAAGCCGTCAATCCAATGCAAGCCGGCCCCAGCATCAGAACTGCCCCAAGGGCAACGCCGACGACACGCGATGCGACTAAGGATATGTGGAAGCGCTCGGTCACGAAGGGAGAAAGATACCCACCAAACAGACCACCCAAATCAGCAGCCAGGAACGGCAACCAGGCGAACATTGCAATCTGCCTCAAGTCCATGTGCCGTTCTGTTGCAAGATAAAGCGGTACCCAGAAGATTAGCGTTTGCCAGACCGGTTCAGCGAAGAAACGTGCTTGGGCTATTGCCCAGAAACCACGCTCTCTAAGAATTTTTCCCACGTGGCGGATCTTGTCGTTTGGTTCGCTCGTGATTTGTAGGTATCCGTTTCCACTTTTAGCTCGTACCCGAATCATACCAATGTACCGTGCCGGGGAGCGGTAGGCGAGATACCAAATTACTGACCATACAAAGCCAAGGCCGCCCGTAATCGCGAACGCACTTTGCCAGCCGTACTGGCGCACCAGGAAAATGACGACTGGTGGGGCGAATAGGGACCCGAGCGACGTTCCAGCATTAAAGTAGCCGACTGCCACCGATTTTTCTCGATGCGGAAACCATTCGGAAACAATCTTCATGCCAGCTGGAATCGCAACAGCGTCTGCGGCTCCCTTTACAGCGCGTAGCGCCGCCAATGAAAGCCATCCGCCCGCGAATCCATGCAGTACACCAGAGAACGAGGATATGCAAATAAAAATGGCTACCCCCGCCCGCAGACCGATAGAGTCAAGGATCAGTCCACATACCGGCTGCATCACCAAGTAGCCAACCTGAAACGCGCCCACTACATACGAATATTCTCGTGTACTAAGGTCGAGCACGGACTTTAGTTCAGGCGCCATCACCCCTAATGCGTTGCGAGACAGATAATCGATGATTGTGCCGAGACACCCCAGAACCACGATCCACCAACGCATGCCTGATGGTTGACTCATAATATTTTTGGATGCAATTGTAACAGCAGTTGGCGGCTCGACGACACAGTAGCCTCTAAACCAATATTCCCCAATCAACAAAGTTGGCGTCACGAACAACCTATCGAATACCACTCAGAAAAATCAAATTCCATGGCGCACAAATACCCCGCTGAATATCGGTTAGCACCGGTACGGGAAATTGATCACATAATGCACAGGCGACGCAAATCGCGGACAACGATTGCCGAATTAACGTCAATCAACCACCATTTCTTGATTGAATCGATTCCGCTTGATTAATTCTGATGGCCTAACCTTCCACCGTCGCTTAAAGGAAGTTGAAAAATGGCTCATGTTGTTAAACCCGCATGACAAAGCGACATCGGTTACGCTAATATTTCCTTGAAGCAACATGTTCTTTGCCTGTTCAAGGCGCGCCTCCATTACATATTGATGCGGGGGAAGACCAGTATACTTAGAAAACAAGCTAACGAATCCATACAGATTTGATTCGAAGCCGGCGGCGTTTGCGATCTCCCGTACACGGAGCGTTGTATCAAGTCCGGAGTGAATGAACTCCAGGGCCCTGTCCATGATCGCATCTACGCGAGTCATGTCGCACTCCCACGTGGTATTCCTCGCCAACGCAGTGAAACGATAAAGCGCCGAGAGTGCTAGCCATTCGGAATGCTCGATTCCGGCTGGGGTACCAGACAACGCGTCCTGTGCGATCTCCTCCAGGAGTTGCACTAGTACGCGATCGTGGATCCCTGCATACCATCCATGCAGCGGGATTGGCCCTGGGCCGGTTACGCCCTGAAGCCAGTCTACGTTGATGACGAGGTGGGTCTGATCGAGGCTCGTTCCCCATCGGTAATTCAACGCTGCATTGGGCGGACCATATGCCACACTGCCATCTGAAGCGTCCACATATTGCCACCGCCCGAAACGGTTTAGGCTCTCGACTTGCTTGTGAGGCTTTCGATACAAGCAGAGGAGAAGATTGGACTCGAACCTCAAATCCCGAACTTCGCCTTCTTCGCCAATGTGATAGCGATGCACCTGCATTCCGTCCCAGGGCGATGCTATCGGTCCAATTTTCCATGCATCCGGCAGGTCCGTCAGAACCCGCCCCTCAGCCGGGGAATTGTCGAAAGGCGGCGACTGCCCCACCGAATTATTGCTCATGGTCTGTGACGTTTGGCGTACAAAGTCAAGGTAATTGGACCATATTTTGGACACAACTGCGAGATGATCATTTTGTATGACGAAAATTTAGCCAGCCTCAGCGCCCAATGCACCTAATGCAAAACGCTAAGAGCGTTCAGTAGAGCAAGAGGCTTCCGTACAACCTCTCTGGCCAAGGATTGGCCAACATTCTTGTCCATCTCCAACAGGTGAATGGCAATGCTTCGTCTGCACGACAAACGTCCCACATTGCTTGCGCACGCCCGGACAGCAGTTTTGGCCACTTCGGAGCAACAACCCTTAAAATTCCCCTACTTAGCGTTCGTCGGAGGCGATCAAGATTGCTTCCATCGCGCACTAACCGACGGCCTGTCCATCGCTCGAATTGCGCAATTGCTCAGCGATTGCACCCATACCATTCGGAATTACGTCGCGGACCACGCGCCAATTCCGTGGCATCGCATCGAGCTGCTTCGACTGCTCGCACGCAAAG
Source organism: Burkholderia sp. MSMB1078WGS (assembly GCF_001528895.1). Taxonomy (NCBI): domain Bacteria; kingdom Pseudomonadati; phylum Pseudomonadota; class Betaproteobacteria; order Burkholderiales; family Burkholderiaceae; genus Burkholderia; species Burkholderia sp. MSMB1078WGS. The sequence goes on from NZ_LPDI01000078.1 coordinate 6,316, forward strand.
TCGATGCACCGCCGGTCCGTGCTGTAGCCGCATCGACGACGACCGAACAACCGGCCGTGGTCGCGAACATCGAGACGGACCCCGCCCCCCCCCGGCGCTCTGCCCGACGAGATGCTCGCATGGGTCGGCGTTCACGTCGCATTTCCTCTCCAGCCAACACCGCATTTCGTGATATTCCCGATCCGGGAAGCCGGCTTCCTGAACTGAACGAACCGACAACGCGTTATATTCTGGCCCCAGGGCAGGACCACTCCGGAGCCTCCCGCCATCGCCACCCTTCCCTACGCGCTTCTTCACCCCGAGAGAACGATAAAAATGGACCACGCGCAATATTTCAACCAAAGCTCGATCCAGGCCGCGAATCTTCGCCTGCACTACCTATCGCAGTTGCTGCGCGAGCAGACGGGCTCGATCGTCCAGTACGGCATCCTGCGCGGGTTTCCGATCGGTTTCAGTCATTGGGCGGAAGTCGCGGTCGGCGGCTATCTGCTCGGCACCTACGAGATCGCCGTTTGCGCGATCCTGGAAGCGCTCGGGTCGCCTGAAAAGGTGCTGGTCGATCTCGGGGCCGCCGACGGCATTTTCGGCATCGGCCTGGTCAGGAACAACGTCTTTGCGCGCAGCCTGTGTTTCGAGATGGACGAGCAACGCCGCCACGCGATCCAGCACCGCGCCGCGGAAATGGGGCTGGCGGACCGCGTCGCCGTCTACGGCAAGGCCGATCGCAACCTGCCCGCGATCCTGTCGGAGCACGGCGGGGAGCCGGCCGGACGGGTCATCCTGTGCGATATCGAAGGCGCCGAGTTCGACCTGTTCGACGACGCGCTGCTGGAGCAGCTCTCCGGCAGCCACGTCATCGTCGAAATCCACGACTTCCTGCTTGCCGACCCTGAGCAAGCCGCTCGCGCATTCGATGAATTGAGTCAGCGCGCGAGCAAGTACTTCAACGTGTACGAGATCCGCGACGGGCTGCGGGACATTCGCAACATCCCGTTGCTGCGACACTGGTCGGACTGGGACGCATGGCTGATGTGCGTCGAGGCACGCTACCGCATGATGCGGTGGCTCTGGCTCGAGCCGAAAAGCCAGCCGCGGCGCTCCGATCACGACATCGATCGTCTGATCCTCGACTACCAGCGCCGAATTTTCGCCGTGTGACGGACGCGCGCGGCGTGTAACCGCCGCGCGCGGCCGGCAACGTCACGATCGGGCGCATCCGGGCGAATCGCCGCCCGTTCGAACGAATGCGCGCTGACGATGGATGTGGACGGTAGCGCCTACCCGATTGCATCGTCGCCGGACAACGCCTGCGCCATCTCCGATATCGGCCTGCTCCAGTCACCCAATGTCGCTTGCCGATACAACTGCATCGACCTGTACCACGGCGTGTCTCGATGGCAGTTGGACCAACGCTCGTCGCACGCCGCCGACAGCAGTACCCACACTGGCCGTCCGAGCGCGCCGGCGAGGTGGGCAGGCCCCGTATCCACCGTGATCAACAAATCGAGCGAATCGAGGATCACGGCCGTGTCTCCGAGATCGCTCAGCTCGTCACTGATGACGCCAATGCCATGTTTATCGAGCACCGCATATTCGTCGTCGGTGATCTTGCCGAACTGCAGCGCATGGAAGCGGCTCTGGGGCGCACCGAACAACGGCGTAAGTTGCGCCAGCGAGATCGATCGATAGGGTTCATGGCGCACCGAGGTACCGCTACGCCAGATCAGGCCAATTTCGCGAACGCCGTGGCGTCGATTTTTGAAAATGTCGGCAACCCGCGCCGTCATTTCCCGTCCGGCCGGTGCCTGCAAGTATGAATCGGTGTAGCTGGGAAAGTATGGCGTCGCCTGATAGCGCACGAAGAGGTCGAAGGTACAGATGACGCAATCACTTTGGTCGATCGCACTGCGGGCATCTTCTACGACGGTGATCCAATCCCATGCGGAAAATATCGCCGCCAGTGTGTTCGGCGCCTGCAACACGACAGCCTGTGCCCCTTCGTCCCGCAAGAGATGCAAATACCGAGAAAACATGATCACGTCGCCCAGTCCCCCCTCCTGAACGACGAGGACACGCTTTCCCGCGACCGATTCGTCGAATCGCAGAAGCTTGCCGACGATTTTTTCGTACTCGACGGTATCGCTCCGATAGATATTGGAAACGATAGCGGCTCGGCTCCAGGTATCGCGTAGCCGTCGGCTCAGGGCGTGGGCCTCGCGAAAACGACCTTGAGCGTATTGCGAGATCGCGAGTTCGACCTGCACGATTCTGAGATCAGGCTCATGATCGAGTTCGGTGATGGCTCGAGCCAATAGCGTTTCGGCCTGCGAAAAAAGGCCGAGATAGTTCATGTCGATGCCGATCTGCGCGCGAAAGAATGGCTCTTCAATGCGATCCGCGAGCTCCTTCACCAGTCGAATCGCTTCCTCCGCGTGGCCCGACAACCTGAGCGCGCGGCCCAGCGCGAGGCCGGTGCTCGCGGACTTCTCGCGAAGGTAGGCGTTGTATGCAACGTCGAGCGCGAATTGATCGCTTGTCAATTTATCCCCGCATGGAATTCCGGTGATTCGGTTTCTATATACGATCGAGTTTTATTTTGGGCGCCGTCGACACGACGACGTATCGCGTTCGCCATTTCCGGTATCCGCCACCGCCACGCGATTCCCCAGTATCGGCAGCTTGCGGTCGCAGGCTGCGGGAAATATACCGCTTGCGCGCGCGACCTCAATCCGCGAACGCGACAGGAAGATGGCCGGCCGTCGGAGGCATACCGCTACGACGCCGCGGCCACTTGCCGAACCTTACACTTTGCCCGCGCGACATAAAAGCCCTCCGCCCGGGAACATTTGTCAAATAACTTGAATGACCGACAATGGGCCGACGATTTCCCTTAACATCCGCCGTCATGTCGGCTCACGTCGAACACGGTCGACCGACCGTCGGGCATCGGCTATCGATCGTTCTATTGGACGCCCACCCGGCACCGATTTCATCCGCACCCCAGGACCGATCATGTTCCAGACTCCAGGAGATTCCTTCGTCAACGGTTCGTTGCTGGGCCTGTGCGTCGAGGTGCCGATTGCCGTGCTGGTTTCGCTGGCCATGCACGGTGTCGACTGGAACGGCCCGCGCGTCGCGATGCTCGTCGCCACGCCCGTGCTGATCGCGTGCGTTGCGCTGCTGCCCCGTCCGGTCGCATTCAGCACGGTATGGAAGCACAAGCGCTCGCCTTTCGAGCTCGACGACAATCTCCGCGCCTCGATCTATGGCCGGCTCTGCGGGATCGCGCTCGGCGTGGTGTTCGGCATCATGGTCGCGACGACGTTCTCCTGATCCGGTCGCCCGAACCTTCCGGCGAAACCCGCATCGCCATTGGTCGGCAAGCGCTTCCCGTTTCCTTGCATCACCCCGCCGCAACCGGCGGATCGAACGACGTATCCCACAACGGCGCGACACGGGCCGGGCCGTTCAACACGCCGATGCGGGCAAACAGGCCCGCTCCCGCCCTACCAACGTTTCGCGGAATCGATATGCGAACGTGCGTAGCGCATCGGTCGGCCCTCGCCTAGCGAGGCGTTGCGTAAACGCATCGTCATGCGAACGACGGGTATTGCGCACATCGAACGATTTCATCGATCGATATGACCGCACACGTGCATTTTCGACACGCAACGTTCGCGGTCCGCGCGATGCGTTCGCCACAGCAGGCGTGCCGGACGCGATCATGGCGCACATGCCGGGCCGACGGCAACGCACATTACAAATCGGCCGCGCAGCGATTTACAAACCACGGATCGGCCGTTCGTCGGCGCGTTCGTCGTCAATAGCATCGTGATCCTCACAAACGTATCGATAACGACAGAGGATGATCATGATCAAAAAAACGGTGGCGCTGGGTTTGGTTTCGATCGGGTCGGTCAGCGCGCATGCGCAGAGTTCGGTGACGTTGTACGGCGTGGTCGACGCCGGCATCGCGTATACGAACAACCAGGGCGGCGCGAGCAACATCCAGCAGACGAGCGGCAAGCTGAGCGGCAGCCGCTGGGGCCTGAAAGGCGCGGAGGATCTCGGCGGCGGCCTGCAGGCGATCTTCACGCTGGAAAGCGGGTTCCGGCCGAGCGACGGCGGGCTCGGCCAGGGCGGCCGCCTGTTCGGCCGGTCCGCGTACGTGGGGCTCGGCAAGAAAGGCCTCGGCACGCTGACGTTCGGCCGTCAGTACGAGCCGATCACCGATCTCGTCGCGCAGTACTCGGGGGCCGGTTTCTGGTCGCCGGCCACGCACGTGGGCGACAACGACAACATGAACCAGAGCTTCCGGCTGAACAACGCGGTGAAGTTCCGCAGCGACACGATCGCCGGCTTCACGGCCGACCTGCTCTATGCATTCAGCAACCAGGCCAATGGCGGCGCGGGCACCGGATTCTCGAACAACAACGCGTGGGGCGCATCGGCGAACTACGTGAACGGCCCGCTGTCGATCGGCGGCGGCTATGTGCGATTCAACCATCCGAATACGACGTCGAATACGAGCGGCGCGGTGGGCGGCGCGACCTCGAGCACCGGCAACGACTACAGCGGCGCGTTCTTCTACGGGCTGAACGGCGGCGTACTGAAGCAGCAGATCGGCGCGGTGGGCGCGAACTACGCGCTCGGCCGTACGACGCTCGGCTTCGCATGGAGCCACACTCAGCTCGACTATCTCGACGGCTCGTCGCGCAAGCTCAACAACTACGACTTGAACGCACGCTACCAGATCACGCCGGCGGCCACGCTGATCGGCGTCTACACGTTTACCGACGGGCGCGCGAGCGGCTTGCCGGGCACGAGCGGCCAGACGCTGAAGCCGCGCTGGCACCAGTTCACGCTCGGGTTCGACTATGCGTTGTCGAAGCGCACCGATATCTATGTGTCGGGTATCTACCAGCTCGCAGCCGGCGATGCGAGCACCTCGACGCCGGGCGGCTATCGCAAGATCGCGGCGATCTCGAACATCGGCAGCGCGTCGTCGACGAACCGCCAGCTTGCGTTCGTCAGCGGGCTGCGCGTGAAGTTCTGACGGCACCTGCATCGGGCGCGGCGCGACAAGCGGCATCCGTAGCGTATCGGGACGCCCCGGCGCATGTGAAAAGCCGCTTTCGGCCTACGTCATGCATGCGCCGGGATCGATCGCGCCAGGCCCGTCAGTGCTGGATGCCCCAGCGCCGCACGGTCGCGCGTTCGAGCGTATCGAACACGAGGTTCTCGATCAGCAGCCCGATCACGATGACGGCCGCGAGGCCCGCGAACACGCGATCCGTATACAGCTCGTTGCGATTCTGGAAGATATACCAGCCGAGGCCGCCCTGCCCGGCGCTCGCGCCGAACACGAGTTCGGCCGCGATCAGCGTGCGCCATGCGAAGGCCCAGCCGACGCGCAAGCCGGACAGGATCGACGGCAGCGCGGCCGGCACGAGGATCAGCGCGATCTGGCGCAGCCCCGTGAGCCCGTAGTTGCGCCCCGCCATTTTCAGCGTGGCGGGCACGCCGGCAAAGCCGGTATACATGCTGAGCGCGAGCGGCCACAGCACCGCATGCACGAGCACGAACAGCAGGCTGCCGGTGCCGAGCCCGAACCACAGCAGCGCGATCGGCAGCAACGCGATCGACGGCAGCGGATTGAACATCGACGTGAGCATCGTGAGCAGATCGCGGCCGATGCGCGTGGATACCGCAAGCGACGTCAGCGCGAACGCCAGCAGCACGCCCAGCGCATAGCCGCGCAGCAGCACCGACATCGAGATGCCGGTCTTGACCAGCAGTTCGCCGGACTCGATGCCTTGCACGAACGCGGCCAGCGTTGCGCCGAAAGTCGGGACGAGCAGATCGTTCGCGACGATGCGCGCGACGATCTCCCATGCGGCGATCAGCACGAGCGCGATGACGCTGCGGCGAAACCACGCGGCGGCGCCGATGCGGCGCATGAGCGGCGCCGGCGCCGCGCGCTCGGCGTCGGGCAGCGCGTCGAGCGTGCGCGTGTATTCGGCGCGCACGGGCGGCAGCGGCGGCAGGAGGGGATCGAGCGTACTCACGATGCGGCGTCCTCCGTCGTCGGTGCGTGGGGTGCGTCGGTGTCGAACAGGAGGCGATGGATCCGCGCGACGTTGTCGCGGAAGTCGCCGGTGTCGACGTCGTCGAGCGAATGCTCGTGACTGTTGAGCTCGGCGCGCACGCGGCCCGGATGCGGCGACAGCAGCAGAATCCGGTTGCCGACCACGAGCGCCTCCTCGATCGAATGCGTGACGAACAGCAGCGTGAAGCGGAATTCGTCCCACAGTCGCAGCAGTTCCTCCTGCATCTTGCGGCGCGTCAGCGCGTCGAGCGCGGCGAACGGTTCGTCCATCAGCAGCACGCGTGGCTGCATCGCCAGCGCCCGGGCAATCGCGACACGCTGTTTCATGCCGCCCGACAGCGTATGCGGATAGGCGTCGGCAAACGTGCCGAGGCCAACCTTGTCGAGATAGTGCAGCGCGCGTTCGCGCGCTTCGGCACGCGACAGCTTCGCGGCGGCGCGCAACGGAAACGCGACGTTCTCGACGACCGTCTTCCACGGCGGCAACTGGTCGAACTCCTGGAACACGACGATGCGGTCCGGCCCCGGCCCGCGTACCGGCCGGCCGTCGAGCGCGATCGAACCCGAGACGGGCTCGATGAAGCCGGCGATCGCCTTCAGCAGCGTCGACTTCCCGCACCCCGACGGGCCGAGCAGCACGAAGCGGTCACTGCCGTACACGTCGAAGCTCACCCGATGCGTCGCGCGAACGATCCGCGCGCCGCTGCGGTATTCGAGGCTGACCTCGTCGATGGCGAGCAGGCGTTCGCTGTGCGTGCCGGCGGGCGCGGCGTTCGCTGCGGGCCGGCCGGCGGCACGTATGTCGGGCGCGGCGGATGCGGCCGGCGACGCGCCGTCACGCGCCGCATAGGGCGGCAACCAGGTTCGGGGAGAAGTGGCGTTCACGATCGAATCTCTTGCGGGCAAAGCATCAACATACGGCCGGGCGTCGTGCGGACCAACCATCGATTGTGCATATCGAAACCGCGCCGACGCATAAGCGTCGATCGCGGCGTCGCAGCATCGGCGCCGCTCAACTGCCGCCCGCCGTCGCGGGATCGTCGAAGAAGTAGTCGCGCCACGACTTCGGTTCGTTGCGGATCGCACCGGTGCGATGCATGAACTGCGCGAGCGGCAGCGTATTCTGCGGCGCGGTCTTGAACTGCACCTGCGGATTGCGCAGGATCTTCAGCAGCAGCGCGCGATCGATCTTCGACGCGTTCACGCGAATATAGGTATCGGCCGCCCGCTCCGGATCGGCCGCGATCTGCCGGGCTGCATCGGCCAGCGCGGCGACGAACGCGCGGTAGGTCTTCGGGTTGTCGTCGCGGAATTTCTCGGTCGCGTACAGCACCGTCGCGGAGCTCGGGCCACCGAGCACGTCATACGAATTCAGCACGATGTGCGCGTTCGGGTTGCCGGCGAGTTCCTGCTCCTGGAACGGCGGATTGCCGAAGTGACCGGTGATCACGTTGCTGTTCGCGAGAATCGCGGCCGTCGCGTCGGGATGCGGAATCGCCTGCGTGAGTGCGTCGAGCTTGTCGAACTGCTTGTCGCCCCACTGCTTCGCGGCCGCGTACTGCAGCACGCGTGACTGCACCGACACGCCGACCGCCGGCACCGCGATCCGGTCCTTCGCGCTCAGGTCGGCGATCGTCTTCACGTTCGGGTTGCTGCTCACGAGGTAATACGGAAAATTGCCGAGCGACGCGACGCCCTTCACGTTCTGCCGGCCGCGCGTGCGGTCCCACACGGTCAAGAGCGGGCCGACGCCCGCGCCCGCGACGTCCACCGCGCCGGACAACAGCGCGTCGTTCACGGCCGCGCCGCCCGACAGCCGCACCCAGTCGACCTTGATGTCGAGGCCCGCCTTGCGCCCCTCCTTCTCGATCAATTGCTGGTCGCGCGCGACGTTCAGCATCAGGTAGACGACGCCGAACTGCTCGGCGATGCGGATGCGGCCCTCTGCGTGCGCAGCTTGCGGGATCGCCGCGCCCGCGAAAGCGAGCGCGGCGGTGAGTGTGGCCGCCAGCGCGCGACGCGCCGGCAAAAACGAAAACGACATCGGAACTCCGGTCAGGAAGGGGCGAAAATGAACGACGCGGCGCGCGGCTCAGAAAGGCGCGTCGCCTTCGATCGTCGTGCGGTACAGCTTGCGGCGCAGGTGGTCGGGCGTGCCGGCGGCGAGATGCATCAGCGAACGGTTGTCCCAGAACACCAGGTCGTGGTCGCGCCATGCGTGTCGATACAGGTGCTCGGCGCGCACGCTGTGCGCGAACAATTCGTCGAGCAGCGCGCGGCTTTCGTCGTCGGGCAACCCGACGATGCGCGTCGTGAAATGCTCGCTGACGAACAGCGCCTTGCGGCCGGTTTCCGGATGCGTGCGCACGACCGGATGAACGACCGCCGCGACCTGCGCGATCTGCTCGGGCGACAGGTTGGGCCGCCACGGGCTGCGCGCCTGCAATTCCGCATAGCGCGCCAGATACGTATGCTCCGCGCGCCGCCCTTCGACCGCGCGGCGCAGATGGGCCGGCAGCGTGTCCCATGCGAGATGCATGTTCGCGAACAGCGTGTCGCCGCCTTCCGCCGGCAGCTCCTGCGCGTGCAGCAGCGAGCCGAGGCTCGGCTTTTCCTTGTACGACAGGTCGGAATGCCAGAAATGGCCGGCGTCGCCGAGCCCGATCGGTTTACCGTTCTCGACGATGTTCGACACGATCAGCACTTCCGGGTGGCCGGCCAGCGCGAACTGGTGCAGCACGTGAATCTGCAGCGGGCCGAAGCGGCGGCTGAACGCGATGTGCTCGTCCGGCGTGATGCGCTGATCGCGAAATACCAGCACGTGGTGATCGAGATGCGCACGATGGATGCGCGCGAAATCGTCGGCACCGAGCGGTTTTGACAGGTCGAGGCCGATCACTTCGGCGCCGAGCGGCGCGTCGAACGGCACGATGTCGAAGTGCTGCGCCACGCCGTCCGGCCGCAAGGCGGGATGCCCGGTGGAAAGCGTTGCGGCGTCGCGGAGGGCGGTAGTCGTCACGGCACGGCTCCTGATTCGGTCAAAACGCGAATCTACGAGGGCGTGCCGGCGGGCGTCAACGAAGCGATTCGGATACGTTTATCTGCTGCGGTGATAAAGATCGCTGCTCGCGCATACGGCGCCGATTCGGGCGGAATCGGCGATCGGCGTCGATGGCGGGAGGTTCCGGCCGCGTCCGACCGCGTCGCGCCGCCAGCCAACTAAGGTTGCCCGGCGCCACCCGACGCGCCATAGATCTGCCCGGTCACATAGCTTGCGCGCGACGACAGCAGCTCGACATAGATCGACGCGATCTCGGCCGGTTGTCCCGGCCGCCCCATCGGCACCTGTTCGCCGAACGTCTCCACGTTGTGCGTCGTCTGTCCGCCGCTGACCTGCAACGGCGTCCAGAACGGCCCCGGCGCGACGCCGTTCACGCGGATGCCGCGCTTGATCATCTGCTTCGCGAGCCCCTTCGTGAAATTTGCGATCGCCGCTTTCGTCATCGCGTAGTCCAGCAGATTCGCGGACGGGTCGTACGCATTGACCGACGTCGTATTGACGATCGCCGAACCGGGCGGCATGTGCGCAATCGCGGCCCGCGTGATCCAGAACATCGCGTAAAGGTTGGTGCGCAGCGTCCAGTCGAACTGCTCCGTGCTGATGTCGAGGATCGATTCGTGGCTCTGCTGGCGAGCCGCGTTGTTCACGAGGATGTCGAGCCCGCCGAGCGCGGCGACCGCCCGCTCGACGAGCCCGTTGCATGCGCCTTCGCTGCGGATGTCGACCGGCAGCGGCACCGCCTTGCGTCCCGCGCTGCGGATGAGGTCCACGACTTCGCGCGCATCGGGCTCCTCGTCGGGCAGATAGACGATCGCGACGTCCGCGCCTTCTCGTGCACAGGCGATCGCTACCGCGCGGCCGATGCCCGAGTCGCCGCCGGTGATCAGCGCCTTGCGGCCGTCGAGCCGGCCGCTGCCGCGATAGGTGCGCTCGCCGTGATCGGGACGCGGCGTCATGCGGCCCGCAAGGCCCGGCCACGGCTGGTGCTGCTGCGGAAACGGCGCATGCGGGTAGAGCGTGCGCGGATCGCGCGGCGCCGTATCGCCGGCGTCGGGCGGGCCGCCCGTTTGCGCGATCGTCGGCAGCGCGACGCTGGCGACCAGTCCGGCCGTCGTGCCCTGCACCCATTTGCGACGGGATTCGGAAACTTCGTCTGATGACATGATGGACTCCGGTGCGTGGATGGCGGAACGGAACGGGCGATTCGGGCGGCGGCGCCGCTACAGCGGTCGCGGCCGGTTGCCCGAATCGTCGGGCGCGTCGTGCTCGTCCGGCCACGGCTTGCCAGCCGGATCGCGCGCCTCGGTCTGGCGCGGATCGTCCGGCACGACCTGGCGCGCCTGATCGTCCGGAATCGTGTCCAGCTCGCCGCCGCCGGGTGCATGGCCGGAGCGCGCGGTCGATGCGCGGCCGGGTGTCGGCTTGCGCCGGTCCGGCGCGCCGGCCGCCTCGCGTGCCGGGTCGGGCGACGCGGGGTTCTTTCGTCGAGTGTCCTGGGTCATGACTATCTCCCTGTTCGGATGGTGTCGGGCCGACCACGCGCGGGGCGGACGGGATCCGTAATCGCACGTGGTCCGCCTGCGTCGTCCCGCGGCTGCCGCCGGGTCGCGGCCGGACACGTTTCACCGCCGGCGCCGCCTTTCGTGCGCGACCTCGCCGGTCGGCACCGCGTCGACGTCCTGCAGCGGCTCGCCGGGGATGCGGCGCTTCGCGGACTGATCGGCCGGCAAATCCTCCGTCTGCCCGGCGCGCCCGTCCACGCTGCTGCCGCCTTCCGCATCGAGTTGCTGCTCGGCCCGCCGCCAGTATTCGTCGGCGCTGCCGTCCGGCGCGCCATCCGCCTGCCACAGCCGGTATGCGCGCTCGCGGATCTGCGTTTCCCTGTCTTCGTTCATGCCGTTCTCCGTGTCTGCCATGGCGATCACCGATCCGGGCGCGACGGCGCCGACACCGCGCCGAGCGTCGACGACATTCCGCCGTCCGCGGCGGTAGCGAGATCGCCCAGCGCGACGATGCCGACCAGCCGCTTCTGTCGGTCGACCACCGGCACGCGGCGAATCTGCGCGTCTTCCATCTTCTTTTGCACCGCCGAAACGTCGTCGTCCTCGTAACACCAGTTCGCGGGTCCGCTGACGACGCCCTCGACCGCCTCGTCCGGCGGCACGCCCATCGACACCGCGCGCACGACGATGTCGCGGTCCGTCAGCATGCCGATCAGCCGTGTGCCGTCGCACACGGGCAGCGCGCCGACGTTCAGGTCGTTCATCAGCCTGGCCGCATCGCGCAGGCTCTGCGTCGGGCCGATGGTCGCGGCATCGCGCGTCATCACTTCCGATACACGTGTCATGTTTCGCTCCTTGGAAAGCCGCCCACGGCGGCCTGCTGCACGAGCATCGCGCGTTCCGGCCGTCGCGCGGGTCAGTTCTCCGCCGAGCAGCGGACCGACGTGAGGCCGGCCGATTCGAGGATCCGCATCAGTTGCTTCAGCATCACGTCGTCGTCGGCCGCTTCGCGCCACTGCACAAACATCTCCTCCTCGCGCGCCGCGCATGCAGTCGTTTCGCGAAAACTCCTCGTTCGGCACGTGAAACCCGCGTCGCGCAATTTCCCGCCCAGTTGGTTGCGCGCGGCCGACCCCAGCGGATATTCGACCGTGACCAGCGCGGTCCTGGTGCGCCGCAAGCGCTGCTCGACGAACCGCAGCGGCCAGACGACCAGCAGCGCCAGCACCAGCCCGAGCGCACCGAGCGACAACTGGCCGCCGCCGATGCACAGCCCGATGACCGTCACGAACCACAGCGTCGCGGCGGTCGTGACGCCGGACACGAGGCCGTCGCGATGAAGAATCGCGCCGCCGCCGATGAAGCCCATCCCGGTCAGGATGCCGAGCGGCAGCCGCATCAGGTCGAGCACCGAGAACGCGCCCTCCGGTTTGCCCGCTTGCAGCAACAGCGCATTGACCTGCAGCATCGACAAGCACGCGGCGAGGCAGACGAGGATCGTCGTGCGCAGTCCGGCCGTCTTGCCGGATTCGCTGCGATCGATGCCGATCAGCCCGCCCGCGACGAGCGCCAGCAGGATCCTGACGAGAACGTCGTGCCACTGCAGTACGACCGGCATCGGTTCCATGCGCGCCTCCCCATGCGAATCGTCATGTGCCGGGGCGCGAACGCCGCCGACGACGCTGAACCGAGCAAGGACCGGGCCCGCGTTCGGGGTATGGCGGCGCGTGTAGCGAGTCGGACGGAATTGTAGAAAGGGGCGTTCCGCGCGAGAGCGGCGAACGGCTGCCGTCGGCGTTGGCCCGCGCTTTGCGACGACCGGACAAAATGCGTTCGATAGATCGCTTTCCGTATCCGAGCGGATACGGACATTCTCTTCGCAATCATTTCACGACATTCGGTTCCCGATCGGGTACGAAACGACGCCCCGGGCGTCGCGACTACTTTTTCGTTCCCGCACGAATACGAAGTGGTGCCCGCGCCCGCGAGTTATGCAATACTGTTCCCGATCAGATACGAAGCACGGAGAACGTCATGTCGGAGTCCCGGTCCGTCGACACGATCGGCGCGCTCGCCCACCTCATTCGCGCGACGCGGATCCAGCAGGGATTCACGCGGGACGAGCTCGCGAACGCGACCGGGCTGTCGCCAAAATTCATCAGCCAGGTGGAAGCCGGCAAGCCGACCGCGCAAATCGGCAAGGTCATGCTGTTGCTCGGCGAACTGGGGGTGCGGCTGTATGCCGAATCGTCGATCGAGATTTCCGAAGCCACCGCGCTGAAGGCCGCGCAACGCCGCAGGAGCAGCCATGGCGGCTAGAACGCTGATCGCGTCCGCGAACGGCGTGCGCATGGGCACGCTGACCGACGACAAAGGCATCTGGTCGTTCGCGTACGACGCGAACTGGCTCGCGTCGCCCGCCGCGTATCCGCTGTCGCCGGCGTTCCCGCTTCGCGCCGGCGTCTTCACCGACACGTCGACCGATCGCCCGGTTCAGTGGTTCTTCGACAACCTGCTGCCGGAGGAAGGCATGCGTACGTCGCTCGCGCGCGAGGCGAAGGTCGATGCGGCCGACGCGTGGGGCCTGCTCGCGTACTTCGGCCGCGAATCGGCCGGCGCGCTGACGCTGCTGGCCGACGGCGAGCACGAAGCGGCCGGCGGCCTGCAACCGCTGCCGCTCGACGAGCTCGAGCGCCGGATTCAGGCGATGCCCGAGCGCGCGCTGACGGCCACCGCACCCAAGCGCATGTCGGCGGCCGGCGCGCAGCAAAAGCTCCTGCTGGTGCTGCGCGGCGATGCGCCCGACTACGCGCTGTTCGAGCCGGTCGGCAGCGAGCCGTCGATGCACCTGCTCAAACCCGACATGCGCGCGGCCGGCTATCCGCATTCGGCGATCAACGAGTTCTTCTGCATGCAGCTCGCGAAGAAGATGGGGCTCGACGTGCCCGACGTTCATTTCCTGCGCGCGCCGTCCGCCTGCTACGTGATCGACCGGTTCGACCGCGACGTCACGTCCGAACCGGCCGGGCGCGTGCATACGATCGACGCGATGCAACTGCTGAACTACGACCGCGGTTTCAAATACCAGCGGGCCAATGCGCAGGAGCTTGCCCGTGCGATCGACCGCACCAGCACGCGCGCGCTGACACGCCTGTCGGTGTTCCGCTGGACCGTGTTCAACGTAGTGGCCGGCAACGCCGACGCGCACCTGAAGAACCTGTCGTTCTTCGTCGACGCGCGCGGCTACCGGCTCGCGCCGTTCTACGACATCGTCAGCACGGTCGCGTATCACACGCCGACGCACCGCCCCGGCCATCGGGGCGATCACTGGCCGCACTGCGAGCTGACGATGCCGCTCGGGCATGCGACGCGGTTTGCCGATATCGACGTGGAGGCGCTGGTCGCGTTCGGTCAGGCGCTCGGGCTCAGGGAGAAAGCGGCCGCCACTGAATTGCAGCGTTTTCTCGAACCGCTCGATCGTCACGTCGAGCAAACGCTCGATGAAGTGCGGAACGTCGCGCATCCGGACGCCGGGGAAATGCGGTTGCTGAATTCGATCGTTGCCATGCCGATCGCGGAGATGGGGCGCGTGCTGCGGCAGACGCGCGGATAGGCTGCCACGCGCGGGCGTCGTGCCGCCCCCGATACCCGCGCGGCGCCCGGCGAATGTCGGGGCGTCAGCGGCGCGCCGCAAAAGCATCGACACCCGTCGCTGCCGCGGACCACGCCCACAGCCGCGACGCCTCCTCCGGATCGATCGCATGCGGCCGCACGCCCGATTCCTCGTTGCCGCGCGTCACCGCCGCAACGTCGCAATCCTCGCAATAGACGCCGCCGAGATCGGCGATGCGCGGCGACGTCGCCGCCCATACCTGGGTTGCCGCCCCCTGCGCAGGCGTCTTGAACGTCGGATCGACCGGCACGCCGTGCTCGTCGACCCAGCCCTGCGCCATCATTTCTTCTCGCGTCAGATGACGCTGCAGCGGCGTCGCGATCTTGCCGGGATGCAGCGAATACGCTCGGACACCGAACGGCGCCCCAAGCACGTCGAGCTGCACCGCGAACAAGGCGTTGGCGGTTTTCGACTGCGCGTACGCCAGCCACTTGTCGTAACCGCGCGCGAACTCGATATCGTCCCAGCGGATCGGCGACAGCCGGTGCCCGAGCGACGACACCGCAATCACGCGCGCGCCGTCGCCGTGCGTCAGCACAGGCCACAGCCGGTTGACGAGCGCGTAGTGACCGAGGTGGTTGACGGCCATCTGCGCTTCCCGACCGTCGCCGACGCGCGTCTCGGGGCACGCCATGATGCCTGCGCTGTTGATGACGATATGCACGTTGCGCCGCGCGTCGACGAACCGCGCGGCGAATGCGGCCACGCTCGCGGCGTCGGCGAGTTCGAGCGGCGCGATCTCCACGCCGGCGATGCCGCGGGTCGCTTCGCGCGCGGCCGCGATGCTCCGTGCGCCGACGACGACGTGCGCGCCGGCTTGCGCCAGGGCACGCGTGGTTTCGAGGCCAAGGCCCGAATGGCCGCCCGTGACGACGGCGGTCTTGCCGTGCAGGTCGACGCCGGCCAGGACGTCGCTCGCCGTCGAGGCGGCGTCGAATCCGGAATGAAGAGGGTGCTGCCTGCTCGTCATTGAAGGCTCCAGGAATGGTGCGCGAAGCACGCGGCCGCCCATCGGCCGCGTCACCGCACGAGATCATTCTCCGGCCGTACAACCGGACTGTGAATGCAATAGAATCCGGTTTTTCGTCGAGATCGTCCGGGGGCTGTGCGTGGACCCGCTATCGGAAGTGCTGTCGCTGCTGGAGACGCGCGACTCGTTTTTCACCGGCTTGCGGGCCGGCGGCCCGTGGGCGGTCGACCTTCCCCCACCCGACGGGATCAAGTTCAATGCGGTGGTCGAAGGCAGTTGCTGGCTGACCGTCGACGGTGCGGGACCGCCCGTCCGGCTGCGCGCGGGCGACTGCTTCCTGCTCGCCGCGCCGCGGGCGTTTTCGCTGGCGAGCGATCCGTCGGTCGCGCCGATCCCGGCCGCCGACATGTACCGGCATGTCGAACGCGGTATCGCGCACTATGGCGAACCGGCCGACTGCTTTCTGATCGGCGGCCGCTTCGCGTACGAGGAAGGCATGCCGCTGCTGCTCGGCAACCTGCCGCCCGTGGTGATCGTGAGCGGCGATTCCGAATCGGCAGCGGTGTTGCGCTGGTCGCTACAGCAGCTCGCGCGGGAATTCGACGCGTCGTCGCCGGGCGGGTCGCTGATGGTTCGGCATCTCGGCCACATGATGCTCGTACAGATTCTGCGGCGCTATGTGGACGCCGGCGCGAACGGCGATGTCGGGTGGCTTGCCGGGTTCGCGGATTCGCGGGTCAGCGCGGCGCTGGCCGCGATTCACGCCGCGCCCGAGCGACGCTGGACCGTCGACGCCCTGGCGGCCTGCTGCCACGTGTCGCGTTCCACGTTCGCGCTGCATTTCAAGCGGCGGCTCGGGTTCGGGCCGCTCGAATACGTGCTGCGGTGGCGGATACAGATGGCGATGCGCGAACTGCGCCGCTCGAACGCGCCGGTATCGACGATCGCGCAGCGGCTCGGCTACGACTCGGATAGCGCGTTCGGTCATGCGTTCAAGCGCATCGTGGGTTGTTCGCCGCGCGCATATCGTCACGGCGTGACGAGCGAGTCGGGCAGCTAGCGTCGTTACCGCACCCCGGGCATGCGAGTTTGCGATTCCATCGACGCCACGCATTCGCATCGCGACTATCGGGATAAGTATTCTTATCACAATAGCTTCATTATCCGATCAAACCAGCGTTTGCGAAAACGCCCCGCCTGCGGCGAGGCGTCCACCGGTTCACCGCCCGATCGGCAATCCGGTCGGTTCGATCCAGCCGAGCTTGTATGCGATCAGCAGCGACAGAAACAGCGTGACCGACAACCCGACGCGCGCGGCGAGCGACCACGCCATCCGCTTGGACTTGCCGCGATCGTGATTCATGAAGTACAGCGCGAAGATCAGGCTCGCGATGATCATCGCGAATGCCACAGAGACCAGCAGGGTTTTCATTGCCGTTGCCTTTGAAGTTCCGAATCGGCCCGAATCAGTTCGGCCAGTTTGTGCCGCTCGTCGGCGACGCCGCCGACGCCCGATGCCGGCCAGTCCAGCGCGACGCCGTTGCCGAGCGAATCGCGCACGAGTGCCTGATAGCGCCGGTCGTTGATCGTGCCGTGCGCCATCGTGTCCGAGATCTCGCGCCGGAACGGCAGCGGGAAACTCGCGTACGCGCGCGACAGCGCCGCGTATTGTCTCGCATCGATCTCTTTCGACGATGGTATGACAGTCCAGATCACCACGGCGACGATGGCCGTGAACGGAATCGCCGTGTAGCGAAGGATGAACTTGATCGGGGTCATGAAGCGGTGAGCAGAAGTGATCGCAAGCGCGCGCCGCGCAGCGGCGAAACGGCCAGCCAGCGGCACTTTGCATCATTGTACTGAAAGCACCATCCAGCCAACAGAGTATGATAATGACATTACCATGTTGATCACATGATTCGATGGCCCGGCATCCGCTGCGGGCGGTGTGCCCGTCACGCCGCCCGCAGCGGTTTTCCGCCCGTACCCGCGAACCCGCGACGATTGAGCGAAGCCCTTATGCCAGCGCAGTACTTCCGAAACCTGACGGGAAAACACCGCAGTGCGACCGCGAACCGCCAGCTCGGGTTTTCGCTCGCGTTCGTTGCCGGCGCGGCCAATGCCGGCGGTTTTCTCGCGGTCAAGCAGTACACGTCGCACATGAGCGGGATCGTGTCGGCGATCGCCGACCAGACGGCGCTCGGCGACGTGCGGTTCGCGCTCGCCGGCATCAGCTCGCTCGGGTCGTTCCTGATCGGCGCCAGTTGCTCGGCAATCCTCGTCAACTGGGGGCGCCGCCGCGGGCTGCACAGCCAGTTCATGCTGCCGCTGCTGGTCGAAGCCGCACTGCTGTTGCTGTTCGGGCTGCTCGGCAGCCATCTCGCGCTGTGGGAAACCTTCTTCGTGCCGGTGACCGTGACGCTGCTGTGCTTCATCATGGGGCTGCAGAACGCGACGATCACGAAGCTGTCGGGCGCGGAAATCCGCACGACGCACGTGACGGGCATCGTGACCGACCTCGGCATCGAACTCGGGAAGCTGTTCTACTGGAACCGCTCCGCCATCGACGTCGACGCGCACGCGGTGATCGCCAACCGTTCGAAACTGAGGATTCACGCGACGATGCTCGCGTCGTTCTTCGTCGGCGGCCTCGCCGGCGCCATCGGTTTCAAGCACGTGGGCTACGTATCGACCGTGCCGCTCGCGGCGATGCTCGTCACGCTCGCGATCGTGCCGGTGATCGACGACCTGCTCGCGCTGCTGCGCAGCCGACGCTGATCGTGCGCTACGGGCGGTGCTTGCGCACGGTAACGCCGAAAGCGGATCGATTATAATTTGATTAACATATCGACCACCCTCGCCCCGTCATGGAAACGAAAACCGCCCGCCTGACCGTCCTGATCGATCCCGCGAAGAAGGAAGCCTTCGAGATGCTCTGCGCGGAGCAGGATCTTACGCCATCGCAAGTCGTGCGGCAGTTGATCCGCGAATATCTCGACCGGCACGGCGTCACGTACAAGACCCGCAGCGCGATCGGCAAGCGCGTGAAGTAAGCGCGACCGCAAAGGCGCGCGCCGCCGCTCAGTGCCCCCAGGTATCCGCAACGATCGTTACGTGCCGATCTCCCAGCGTTCGTGCGACTGCGCGCGCCTGACCAGCCGGCGTGGATCGATGCCCTCGCCGTGCTTCATGCGCCTCGCGGTGGCCGCCAGCTTCAGCTCGCCGGCCTGCGGGCAGGCGAGCGCCCGCTCCAGCAGGATACGCAACGACGGCAGCCGGCTGCCGTCCTTCCATGCGAATGCAACGAAGTTGTTGTCGTCGCCGCACGGCGCCAGCGCATACGACGAACCGAATACCGCTCGCAGTTGCTCGAGGTGTTGCGGCAATGCCGGATCGTCGTCCATGAAGTTGATCGCGAGCACCCCGGATTCGCTCAGGCGCGCGCGGCACGCATCGAGGAAGGTGCGACCCGTACAGCGGCCGCGCATACCGTCGGCGACGAACGCATCGTGCAGGATCACGTCCGTGCGGACGTCCGCCCGTTCCAGATGATCCGCACCGTCCGCGCATACCACGCGAAAGCGCGCATCGTCGGCAGGAATCCTGAACACGTTGCGCAGCGCGATCACGTCCGGATTGATCTCGACCGCGTCGATCGCCGTGCCGGGCAGGTGGCGATAGCAGTACTTCGCGAGCGAACCGCCGCCGAGCCCGAGCATGCAGATGTGTGCGGGCTCGGCCTGCAGCAGCAGGAAACCCATCATCACGCGCGTATAACCGAGCGTCAGCTGCACCGGATCGCGCAGCGACATGAAGCTTTGGGTGCCGAAATGATCGAAGTGCAGCGAGAGCGCGTGCTGCGTCTTCAGCACGAACGGCCGGCCGTCGTTCAGCGGCGTCGCCAGGAACCTGACGAACGCGTCGTAGGAAGTTCGATCCTCGGCCATGCGCGGGTACTCGGCTGAAAACGCGGCGGATGAAAACGCGGATGCAACGGTCGCTAACCGCGCGCTCAGACCTTCTTCAGGTAGCACGCCTTCAGCATGAAGCCGCCCATGTCGGTCTTGCAATCGACTTCGTGATCGCCGCCGACGAGCCGGATGCTCTTGACCTTGGTGCCCATCTTCAGCGTGATCGACGAACCCTTCACGCGCAGATCCTTGATCAGCACCACCGAATCGCCGTCCGACAGCACGTTGCCGTTCGCGTCCTTGACGACGTCGCCTGCCGGTTCGTCGCCGGCCTCGGCGCCGGCGTCGGCCGACCATTCATGGCCGCAGTCCGCGCACACGGTCAGCGCGCCGTCAGGGTAAGTGTTTTCCATCGCGCATTGCGGGCAGGCGGGGGCGTTCATTGCGGTTTCCATTCGGGGAGGCATTCGGGTCGATCGACGATGCCGGGCGAGCAGATTGCGCGCCCGGAGGTGCGGCGACTCGCCCGCGGCAGGACCGCAGGCCGGCATCGGCGCACACGGCATTATAATGCAATTCACATGATCGGGCCGATGCATTATAATCGTCCACTTTCGACAATCCGCGAATTTGAACGCACCTTTGCAGCCGATGTCGGCAGGTTCGCGCCGAATGACGCATGCAATCCGCCCGGCCGGCGCCTCGCAATCCTGCGGGAAATCTGCGCGCCGGCCGCCCGAGGTCCCGCAGCACGTGCGCAACCGTGCATGTCGCGCGCTGCCGCGCCCACCCGCCCGGAGGCTTTCCAGCATCGTGGCAACCGTCGTGTACGTTGAAATCGGCCCCGCATGGAACCGCAATCGGGGTCGCGCCGCGCGCGACGCGGCCGTCGCCGCGGCACGCCGCTTCGAGAGCGACATCCAGTTGATCGCGAACGGGCTCGGCAGCAATGCAAAAGACAGCGGCGCGATTGCGGCGCTCCAGGTTCACGGCGGCACGTCGGCCCAGGTGCTCGCCACCGGCCCCGACGAGGAAGCGGCGCTGCACGCGCTGCTGCCGTTGCTCCAGGCAAGCTGATGCTCGGCGCCGCCGATCCCGCGGCCGCGCGCCGTCCACCCCGAAACGCCATTTCCCGAGGAAGCGATGAACGACAACCTGACGTCCAACACCCCCAACCTGTCGGCCTCCGCGATCTGGGCGCTCGAACGCCTCGCCGATGTTCGCTACGGCCGCGACGCGCCGGCGCTCGGCTGGTCGATCGAACAGGAACTCGTCGGCGCGGGCTTCGTCAGCCATGCGGCGAACGGACGCTCCGGCGCGTCGATCACCGCGCAGGGGCGCAATTTCCTGAAGAGCCGCAAGTAACCCGCCATTCGGCACGGGCACGATCTCGCGTTGTACGCAACACGCAGGCGCGTCGATTGCCGTTGTCAGCAAGCGGACCGACAACTCACCCCAGGCCGTGTTCGCACCGGTATTCGCCACACGGCGGCGAACGGCCCGCATCCGTCGAGCGCCCCGCGTGACGCGCACCAGACCGCGACGCCGTCACGCGAGCCGGTCCGTGCGAGCACCGCCGGCCCCCGGCCATCCGCATGATGCGGTCGCATGCGCCGATGCGGGCGGGGATTGCATCCACATCGCCGTTTAGCGGTATCGTAAGGGGCTCAAGCGCGGCGCCCTGCGTCGCCATCCCTTCCTCATGGAACGCCCGATGACATTCAGCGCCGCCCCCTCCGTCTCGTCCCCGCCCGTTCTCGATACGCCGCGCCTGATTCTCGAAGGCCATCCGCTCGGCGACTTCGACGCACTCGCCGCGATGTGGGCGGAACCCGGCGTCGTCGCGCACATCTTCAACGGCGAGCCTTCCAAGCCGCGCGACTCGTGGATGCGCATGCTCGCGTATCGCGGGCTGTGGCCGCTGCTCGGCTATGGCTACTGGGCGATCCGCGAAAAGGCGTCGGGCCGCTATGTCGGCGATCTCGGCTTCGCGGATTTCCACCGGAACATCGAGCCGCCGATTCGCGGCGTGCCGGAAGCCGGCTGGGCGCTGGCGACGTGGGCGCAGGGCAACGGCTATGCGACCGAGGCGCTCGCGGCCGCGCTCGGATGGCTCGACGCGCAGCAGCGGTTCGAGCGCAGCGTATGCCTGATCGCGCCGACCAACGTCGCATCGATTCGGGTCGCGGAGAAAGCCGGTTACGGCGAGCCGCTGCGCATCCGCTTCAACGACGCCGATTCGTTGATGTTTTCGCGAAAGTGTCGCTGAGCACGGCGAGTCGGCGCCGGGTCAATCGGCGACCGGTTCGTAGCAGTGCATGAACAGGCCGTCGTCCATCGGCCAGCAGTTGCCGCATTCGTCGCGCAGGATCCAGTCGCCCGGCTTCACCGAGCGCCAGCCTTCCGGCGTCGCGACCGCCCACTTGCCGTGACGGCGCTCTACCCGTTCATGGTCGCCGTCGGCGAACCAGCGCGTTGCCTCGACTTGCCCGGCGCGTTTTCTGAATTTCATGCCACCACCGAAAGAAACGAATCTCAGTGTCGCGTTGCCGCGGCACCGGTGTCGTGCGACTGCGGCCACACACTCGGCGCGCTCGTTGTCGCGCGGGCCGCGTGCAACGCCGCCCAGCCTTCCGCGATGAGCGCCTCCAGCGTGTCGCGCGCGACGGTGGAGATCCGGACGTCGATCTCCTGCAGTTTCATCAGCGCCGACACGACCTCGTCCGGTTGATCGGGTGCGAGCGCAACGATGAACGCCGAACGCCTCTCGGCAGCCCGGACGGCCTCGCTCCAGTCGGCACGCGCCACCGCTGCTTCGATCGCATGCGTTAGCGACTCGAGACTCAGGACGACTTGCAACGGCGTCATTTCGCCTCCCGTTGAATAATTCGCACTGTCCGCTTGCCCGCTCGCCGGGAGCCGGCGCGGCGTCGATCCGACCCGTGCGCCTCCGGTCACGCATGCGCGCATGCATGACTCGACGTGTCGCCGAAGCAGGCAGTCGATGCGACCGGGAAACGGACGCCACCGCAGTATGCGATGCGCGCGAGTCAGGTTCGGGAATTGTAGGAAGCGAGACGCGACAACGTCGGTAATATTTTGTAATGATATGTCGACTAACCTTGCCTGGCTTAGGTTCGGCCGGTGCGGGCCAGATTCGCGACGCCGGATTGGCGCAAACGTTTTCGTCTGAAGGATGCCCGCTCGCGCATCGTCGCGCGCGCCGCGCCGGATCTCGCATCGACCCGTTTCGATCTCACCCGCGGCCCGGCGCCGCCCGCCCCGCGCTTTCCCCCCTCCAGCAGCGATTTGCCCATAGCTCAGTTCACCGAACGATTCAGATTTCGTCACATACCGCCGGAATGTTGCGCAGTATCATCCACGTCGCTTCGGCTACGACGCGCTCGGACTGGGCCTGACCGCTCGCCACCTTCCCGTTTTGCCCCCTTCGTTTACCGATGCCGATCCGAATCCTGCTCGTCGAAGACGACGTCCCGCTGTCCGCGCTGATCGCCGACTATCTGCGCAAGCATCATTACCAGGTGGATACGCTGTACGACGGTGCCGGCGCGGTGTCGGCGATCGTCGCGAGCCGCCCCGACCTGGTGCTGCTCGACGTCAACCTGCCGGGCAAGGACGGTTTCGAGATCTGCCGCGAAGCGCGCGTGCATTACGACGGTATCGTGATCATGGTGACGGGCCGCGACGAACCGTTCGACGAATTGCTCGGCCTGGAACTCGGTGCGGACGATTTTCTCCGCAAGCCGGTCGAGCCGCGCCTGCTGCTCGCGCGGATCAAGGCGCAGTTGCGGCGCACGCGCGTGCCGGCGAGCGACCCCGTGCCCGATACGCCGCAGCGATACGTATTCGGCAAGTTTTCGATCGACCGGGCCGATCGCCGCGTGCATCTTCCCGACGGCAGCGTGCCGCGTTTGACGTCGACCGAATTCGACCTGCTGTGGGCCCTCGTGTGCCGCGCGGGCGAGGTGGTCAGCCGGGAAGAGCTGACGCTGCTGCTGCGCGGCATCGCGTTCGACGGCCTCGATCGTTCGATCGACGGCCGCATCTCGAAGCTGCGCCGCAAGCTGCGCGACGATGCGAACGAACCGAAACGGATCAAGACCATCCGCTCCAGGGGCTATCAGTTCAGCAAGCACGCGTGGGATTGAGGCCGCGCGTGGACCGACGAACGGCATCGCACGCGCGGCCCGCGATGTCCGGCGCGCGCTCGCAGCTATTGCGGGCGAGCCGTACCGGTATCCGCATTCGTGCCCGCGCCGGCCTGCCATCCGCCGCCGAGCGCCTTGTACAGCGCGACGAGATCGGTCGTCGTCTGCAACGCACCCTGCTCGGCCTGCTGCCGGCCCTCCGACCATTGCCGCTCGGCGTCCAGCACGTCGAGGAACGGCGACAACCCCTTTCGGTAACGATCGCGCGCGAGGTCCAGCGCGCCCTGTTCGGCCTTCACCGCATCGTCGAGCGCGGCCGCGCGCGCCTGATCGGTGCGGTACACGGCCAGCGCATTGTCGACGTCGCGCAGCGCGACGAGCACCGCCTGCCGGTAGGCGAGCGCCGCCTCGGCCTGGCGCGCCTGCGACAGCCGCAGGTTCGACACGAGCGCGCCGCCGGAAAAGATCGGCAGGGACACGGCCGGCCCGAACGCATAGAACAGATGCGACCAGTGCGCGAGTTCGCGCACGTGCGACGCGCGCAGGCCGACCTGCCCCGTCAGCGAAATGTCCGGATAGAACTGTGCGACCGCGACGCCGACGTCGGCGGTGGCCGCGTGCAGTTCGGCTTCCGCGCGGCGGATGTCGGGGCGCCGGCGCGCGAGCGTCGACGGCAAGCCGACGGGTACGGTCGGCGGCACGTCCGGCAACGCGCGCGGGGCGGCAAGCCAGTCGTCGAGCGCGCCCGGCGCGCCGCCGACCAGGTACGCGAGACCGTTGCGCAGCAGCACGATCTGCTGGTCGAACTGCGGCAGTTGGGCGCGAATCTGCGCGAGCCGCGCGTCGGCGCTGCGCACGTCGAGATCGCTCGCGAGACCATGCGCGGCCTGCTCGCGCGTCAGGTCGAGCAGGTCGCGCTGCGCGCGTTGCAGGTCGTCGGCCAGCGCGCGCTGCGCTTGCGCGCCGCGCAGTTGCAGATAGGTCTGCGCGACCTCGGCCTCGAGCGACAGCAGCGCGTCGTCGCGGCTCGCGACCGCCGCGCTCGTCTGGGCGCCGGCCGCTTCGACCGAGCGACGCACGCGCCCGAACAGGTCCAGTTCCCATGACGCGTCGAACCCGGCCTGCCACAGGTTGACCGGCGCTTCGAGGGCATCGAGCGCGCCGCGCGCGCCTTGCTGCACGCGCGCGCCGGTTCCCGGCCCGAACCGGTCGAGCGGTGATCCCGGCGCGCCGAGACGATCGACGCGCTGGTCGATGCCCTGCTCCTCGACGATGCCTTTCAGGCCGAGCTGTTCGCGCTGGTAGCTGGCGGTCGCACGCACGTCCGGCAAACCCTGCGCGGCGGCGGCGCGAACCTGCGCGCGCGCCTGTGCGATGCGCAGCACGGCGGCCTGCACATCGAGGTTGTCGTGCGCGGCGCGCTCGACGAGCCGGTCGAGCAGCGGATCGCCGAACGCGCGCCACCAGCGCGGATCGGGGTCGGCGTCGATCGTCGGCGAAGACCGGACGGCCACGCCGGATGCGGGGGCCGCCGCCCGACCGTCCGCCTGCATCGCATGCCAGGTGTCCGGCGCGTCCGCGTGCGGCGGCTGGTAGTCGGGTCCGACGGTGCAGCTTGCGATACCGACGCATCCGATGAATATCGTCACCGTGCGACACGCGATAGCGCGAATCCAGCGGCGGTTGCGGTGCTCCCGATGCATGCGCATGTCAATGCCCTCCCGCGCCGCCCGCGGCCTTCGCCGGCGTGAACAGGAACGTCAGCGGAATGCTGAATGCGCAGAACACCGCGAGGATCGCGAACACGTCGATATACGCGAGGATCGTCGCCTGCGCGATGAATGTCTCGTACAGCCGCCCGTTCGCCGTCTGCAGCGCGGCCGGCGGCGGCGCGCCCGTCAGCGCGGCGATCGCGCGCGCGTTCTCCTGCAGCGCGTCCTGGAAGTTCTGCGACAGCGTCGACATGTGCGTGGACAGATGGGCCATGCGCGCCTGCGTGCGTTCGCGGATCAAGGCGGTCGACACCGAGATGCCGATCGAGCCCGCGACGTTGCGGAACATCGTGAACAGCGCGGACGCGTCGTCGTTGAGCCGCTGCGGCACGGTCAGGTACGCGAGCGTCGTGATCGGCACGAACATGAAGCCGATCGCGAGCGACTGCGCACACCGGATCATCATGAGGTGCGTGTAGTCGATGTCGGGCACCAGCGTGCGCGAATAGATCAGCGAGGCGCACAGCAGCACGAAACCGAACCCGACGAGATAGCGCGTCTGCACGTGCGGCATCAGCCGGCTCACGAGCGGAATCTCGAGCGTGATCAGCAGCGCGCCGGGCGACAGCACGAGGCCCGCGAGCGTCGCCGTGTAGCCGAGACGCTGCTGCGCGAGCTGCGGCACGATCACCGCGCTGCCGTACAGCACGGCCGCGAACGTCGCGATCGTCACGCAGCCGAGCGCGAAATTGCGATCGCGCAGGCACGACAGGTCGACCACCGGTTTCTTCGTACGCAGCAGCCACAGCGTCGCGCCGATCAACCCGAGTGCGGACAGCACGGCAAACACGCGGATGAAGTTCGAGCCGAACCAGTCCTCGTCCTCGCCGCGATCGAGCATCACCTGCAGGCAACCGAGCCCGATCGCGATCAGCCCGATGCCGATGTAGTCGATGGAGATCCCGCGGTCGGCGCCGCGCCGCCACGGCGGATCCTCGACGAGCTGCATCACCGCGAGCACGGTCAGCGCGCCGATCGGCACGTTGAGCAGGAACACCCAGCGCCACGAGAAATGGTCGGTGATCCAGCCGCCGAGCGTCGGCCCGAGCACCGGCGCGACGACGATCGCGATCGCCGAGATCGAGAACGCGCGGTTGCGCTGCTCGGGCGGAAACGTATCGAGGATGATCGACTGCTGGTTCGGCTGCAGGCCGCCGCCGAACAGTCCCTGCAGCACGCGGAACACGATCAGTTCGCCGAGGTTGGTCGCGACGCCGCACAGGAACGAGCACACGGTAAACGCGGCGATGCACAGCAGGAAGTAGCGCTTGCGGCCGAGCATGCGCCCGAGGAAGCCCGAGATCGGCAGCACGATGCCGTTCGCGACGAGATACGACGTGAGCGTCCAGGTCGCCTCGTCGTAGCTCGCCGACATCGTGCCGGCGATGTGCGGCAGCGCGACGTTGACGATCGTCGTGTCGAGGATTTCCATGAACGCGGCGAGCGTGACGACGATCGCGATGAGCCACGGGTTCGCGGCGGGACGCCACGTGCCATCGGATGCGCCGCTGCGATCGGGCGGCCGGTTCATCGGCGGGCCTCGTCAGGCGGGAACGGCATGCGGGTATCGGGCATCGGATCGCTCCGGTCGAAACCGGCCGCGGCACGGCGGCCGGTCATTTCAGATGGACGGTCGGCTCGACCGACAGGCCGAGACCGAGCGGCGGACGGGTCGGCAGCGGGCCGTCGAGCACGATCTTCACCGGCACGCGCTGCACGATCTTCACGAAGTTGCCGGTCGCGTTCTCGGTCGGAAACGCGGAGAAGCGCGACCCGCTGCCGAGCTGGATGCTGTCGACGTGGCCGTGCAGGTCGAGATCGGGGTACGCGTCGACCGACACGTCGACGCGATCGCCGATGCGCATCCGCTCGAGCTGCGACTCCTTGAAATTGGCGGTGATCCACACGCGCGGCGTGACGATCGAGAAGATCGACGTGCCCGGTTGCAGGAACGAGCCCAGTTGCACGTTGCGTCGCGTGACCCAGCCGTCGGACGGCGCACGCATTTCGCAGTACGACAGGTTCAGGTTGGCCGTCTCGAGCTGCGCGCGCGCCTGCAGCACCTGCTGGCGGCGTTCCTCGACGGCCGTCTCGGCCTGCCGGATCTGCTGCGGCACGAGGCTCGCGGTACGCGCCTGCGCCTGGGCCATCGCGACGTTCGCGTCGGCGGTCGCGCGCTGCGCGTCGGCGGCGTCGATCGCCTGCTGCGACGTCGCGCGCGCATCGACCGCGCGCTGCCGCGTCTGCGCGGCGAGCGCCTGCCGGTACGCGGCTTCCGCGGACTCGATCTGCGCGCGCGCCTGCCGGTACTGGGCCGGATACTGCACGCGCGCGATATCGAGCTGCACGCCCGCCGCGTCGAGCTGCGCCTGCGCGAGACCGAGCTGCGCCTGCGCCGCGTCGACCTGCGCGCGGTAGTCGCGCGGATCGATCTCGACGAGCACGTCGCCGCGCCGCACGAACGTGTTGTCGTCGATCGCCAACCGCGTCACGTAGCCGGACACGTGCGGCGCGACCGCGACCGCGTTGCCGTCGGTATACGCATCGTCGGTGCTGACCTGGTTGCGCGTCGCGAACCACCAGACGAACCCGGCGACGAGCAGCACGACCACCACCGCGCCGAGGATGATCAGCGGCTTTTTGCCGGGGCGCTTGCGTTCGCCGTCGCCGTTGCCGCCCTCTCCGTCGCCGCCGGTGCGGCCGCCGCGATCGTCGTGCGGATGATCATCGCCGCCACCGCCGCCCGGGGCGTCGGTCGGGCGCTCGCCGTCGTTGCGGCCCGGCGCGGCCGCCGAGCCGCTGCCGCCGCCGGACTGGCCGTCGCCCGCACGCGCGAGCTCGGTCGGCCAGCGGGCGTGCAGCGGCGTCGACAGGGCGACACCGGCCGCCGCCGACGCGAACGCGTCCGGCGCGCCGGTGCCGGGCGGTCCGGGCGTCAGCGCGCGCCGGACCGCGGCGCCAAATCGCTCACGAACGGACAACGGGCACAGGATCGCATCGGGCATAAACGGAACTCCAGGCGGTGGCCGCAAGCGTCATTGCCCGCGCCGACCTCAAGCGCGCGCTCAAGCAAACAGCGGACCCGGGGGCGTGCTTCGCCCGAAACCGGCAGCCCGGACCCGGCACGCCCGATGCGCGACACGTACGCTTCGACGGCCCCGACAGGACTCGCGAACCATGAAGCGCTCGACCTCACTCGATACCGACACGCGCAACGAAGATCGCGGCGACAGCACGCCCGGCCCCGAAGGCAAGCGCCGTGGCACAGCCACGCCGCCGCCGCGCAGCGCCCGCGACCCGGCCGAAGGCAAGCCGGCGGAGCCGGAAGGCGGGACGCCGCCGCATCCCACGCCATCGAGCGAACACGGCGATTCGTGAGCACCGCGCGCCGCACGGAATCACCGCCCGCGTGGCCGCGACAGGCGGCGGCAGAAATGACAAGCCGTTGAAAAATCGCGGACGACGGCCCGACAGGCGGCCCCGAAACGCTCGCGCGACGGCCGGCGCGGCGGCGACGCAGGAACGCATGTTGCGGCACCGGATCATGGATCTTTCAATCACCCGTCGCCTGCCCTTCATGACGCTCCCCGACCCGTCCGATTTCCCTGTTCGCGCGGTACCGCTGGCGCCGCTGGCGAAGGAACGCGCGACGATCGTCTGCCATCGCAACCAACGCGTGCTGCTGGTCGCCCGCGGACCGTCGTCGCGCTGGACGCTGCCGGGCGGCGTGATTCGCCGGGGCGAATCGGCGCTCGACGCCGCGCATCGCGAACTTCGGGAGGAAACGGGGCTCGCCGATCTCGAGCTCGCCTATTTCTTCTACGTGGACGGCAGCGTGAAACGCCATCACGTATTCGTCGCGAACCTGCCGCGCGGCGCGCACGCGTGCCCGGGCCGGGAAATCGCGCTGTGCCGCTGGGTCGGGATCCACGCGGTGCCGCACTGGCCGGCGAGCGCGCCGACGCAGCGCATCATCCGTCAGTTCGCGGACCTGTGCGCCGCGTGCGGCCTGCCGCCGGCGCCGGTCACGCGTCTTTCGTCGCCTCGTTGAGTCCGGCGACCGGGGATTGCGGATCGCGCGCGAGCCCTTGCGCGAAGACCTTCAATCCTTCGAGAAGCGGCGTCAACGCATCCCACAGCGCCTCGTCGTGCAGCAGCCGGTAGATGCCGCGCACGCCGGGCGCGACATGCTCGTGCTGTGCCGGCTGCCATGCGCCGACGTGATGCAACGCGTCGGCTGCCGCAAACGCGGCGCGGCCGAACTGTTCCGGCGGAATGCGCGACAGCGCCGTCACGAGCATGGCGAGATTCTGCATGCCGCTCTGCATGCCGGGTTTGTCGAGCGCGTCGACGAACGTGTCGGCCAGCCGCGCGTTCGCGCTGACCACCTCGTTCGCGAAGCGCAGGAAGCCGTGCCGATGCAGGCTGCCGAGCAGGTGTTCGAGCGCGTCGTGCGCGCCGGGCTCCGGATGCGGAGACGTCGTGTCGGGGGGCTGGCGTTCGGTCATGGGCTTGCTCCGGGTGGGGCGCCAGGCCGCCGTCGTGCCGGCAGCCGTGCGTGCGCCGAATGCTTGTCGTATTCGTTCACCGGCCTGCCGGTGCAGGCAGCCGCCGCCGCGTCAGTGCGCATGACTGCCGGGCGGCGCCTTGTATTCGCTGCGCGCGCCCATCGCATCCTCGACGCGATGCACGCCATGCAATGCGGCGACGCCGTCGATCAATGCCTGCCGTTCGGACTCCTCGACCTGCCCGGTCAGGCACACGTTGCCGCGCTCGACGCTCACGTCGATGTCGCGCGGGCGACCGACGAGCCGGCCGAGCGCAGCACGCACGCGCTCGGCGACCTGCACGTCGCTCGCATCGCCCGCGAGCCAGTCCGCCCGCAGGCCGGCAATCGCGCCGCGCGCATGGTCGGCCGCCCGCTTCGCCTGCGTATTCGCATAATCGGCCACGCCATGCCGGCCCGCGACCGCCTTGTCGCGCAAATAAGCGCGTCGCCGCCGGCCGGACGAAGGATCGAGGAAGTACATCGCGGCCGCCCCGCACGCAACGGCCACCGCAAGATTCAACAACGGATTCGAAGGGGTTCTGGAGTTCATGGAGGCACCGTAGGCAATACCCGGGACAGCCGGGCTTCGTTTCGGTATGCAGCACGTGCCGTTCCCCGGTGCAAGCGTCGAGTGCAAGCCGCCGCGCGGCGATGCGGCGCCGGAAACGACAAGCGTTTGAAAAATCATCGGGCCGCGCATCGCTCGACCTGAAGATCGGAAAATCGGAAGATCAGGATTCGGGCGTGCCGGCCGTTTCCGCCCGCTTGCCGCCCGGCTCGTCCTCGCCGCGCTCGGCCGCGCGCTGCGCCATGTCGACGTAGGTTTGCGCCAGCGCGCGCAACTCTTCCTCCGACGCATCCTCGATCCCGATCAGCCGGTCGCTCGCCGCGCGCGTGACCGCGAGCAGTTCGTCGAGCTTCAGATGCAACGCCACGCTGTCGCGGTTCTGGTTGCGTTGCAGCAGGAACACCATCAGGAACGTGATGATCGTGGTGCCGGTATTGATGACGAGCTGCCACGCGTCGGAGTAGTGAAACACCGGCCCGCTCACGAGCCACAGCACGGTGATGGCGACCGCGCTGCCGAACGCCACCGGCGAGCCGGCCCAGGTGGTCACGCTCGACGCAAAACGTTCGAACGCGCGGGTGACGGCGTGCCCGGCCGGCCGGGAACCGGCGCCGGCCTCGCACGCCGTGTCGCGACGGTCGCGCGGTGGTTCGTTGGGTTCGCGCATGAGAGCCTCCGATTCGATGGTTGGTTTGAATGCGCATGAACCGCGTCGCCGCCCGCCGCGGAGCGCACGCAAGCGAGGGCCGCTCGGGGTTCGGTCCCGTCTGCGCGCCGTCGAGACGAGCATCGCGCGTGCCCGCCCGCACACCCCATCCGGCGGCGGCTTCACTGCGGCGCGTGCGTGTCCTCGTCGTCCGGGAAAAAGCGCGTGTCGGTCAGCTGTGCGATGCCGTCGAGATCCGGAAAGATCGTCGCGACGCTCACGCCGACGCCGGCAAGCTCCTGCCGGATCGTCGCGAACCGGGCGCCCGGCACGACGATGCGCATGAGGCGGCCGGCGAAGTCCGCATGCTCGTCGAGCGGCACGAAACGCTCGGCGCCGGCGTCGTAACAGTGAATCGTGAACCAGCCATCCTGCGCGGTGATCCTCGGCATCACGTGGCGCGGCCGGAACACCTTGGTGCGCGCGACCTGCAGCGGGGCGCGCCGTTCGGCGGCGGTCGCGATGTCGTCGGCGTCGTGCGACAGGCACCACACCACGCCGTCGCCGCCCGATTCGCCCGCGCGCCTGACCGCGAACCACAGCGCGGCCAGTGCGTTGCCGGACCAGTCGAGCAGACGCGTGCGCATCCCGTGCTGCTGCGCGAGCGCGAGCCAGTCGCACGCATCGAGGTTCTGCCCGGGTTCGAGATGCGGGAGCGCGCGCCGCGTGAATTCGTCCAGCATCCGCGCTTCGACGTCGGGCGACGCGCGCTGCCGCGCGATGCCCGGAACGAGCGGCCAGCCGGCGTTGCACTGGCCGCGAAAGAGCCGCAGCGCCATCGTCCGGCGCTGCGCGCCGATCACGGCCATGTAGTCGGCCACGCTGTCGATCGAGCGGCCTGCCGCCTCGTGCTCACCGTCCATGCGTCGCGCCTCCTGTCGCGTCTGCCCGTATTCGCGGCCGTCTCGGCGGCACGCGTTCGGCAGGGTCGCTTGCCGGATGCGGCGCGACCGGTACGGCCGGCTGCGTATCGCCGTATCGCATCGCGGCTCACGGCGTCTTGCCGTGCTCCTTCTGCCAGCGCTCCATCAACGCGATCTCGTCGCGCTGCGCGGCGACGATCCGGCTCGCGAGCTGCCGCAGCGTCGGGTCCTTGCCGTATTTGAGTTCGACCTGCGCCATGTCGATCGCGCCCTGGTGATGCGGCGCCATGTGCGCGACGAAATCGCGATCGGCATCGCCCGTGTACGGCGCACTCTCCATCGCTTCCATCATTTTTCGGTCGGCGCGCTTGAACGCCTGCGTGGACGTGTCGGGCACGCTGACGGGATTGGCGGGGCGCAACTGCCCGGCCGCGGGCAGCGCCGACGCGCACGCCGCCAGCAGTGCGCAGGCGGCGCAACGGCGCAGGGATGAACGGTTGAATACTGGCATGAGACGATTCCTCGACAAGAAAGTGAACGGTTCGCTCGCGGCATCCTCGCTCGTAAGCACGCGTCGTATCGGTCGCTGCGGGGGCCGCGCCGTGCGATTCACCGCCATCGCGCTCGCGCATGCGAATCGCCGCGTGCGACCAGCGCGCGGATGCGGTCGGCGGTGCGGCACGCGATCGCCTGGATCGTCAGCGACGGATTCACGCCGCCCACCGTCGGAAACACCGAGCCGTCGCACACCCACAGGTTCGGTATGTCCCAACTGCGGCAATCGGCATCGACGACGCTCGTCGCCGGGTCGTCGCCCATCCGCACGGTGCCGGCGAGATGGCACGTGTCGTCCTCCTCGTGCCAGATGTCGCGCGCGCCGGCCGCTTCCAGCGAACGCCCCATCTGCGCGAGCGCATGGCGGATCATCCGGCGATCGTTGTCGTCGTACGAATAGGTCACGCGCGCGACCGGCAACCCGAACGCGTCGCGTTCGTCGGCGAGCGTCACGCGGTTGTCCGCGCGCGGCAGCGTCTCGCCGACGATCTTCAAGCCGGCCTGGAAGTTGTAGCGCGCCATCTCGCGCTTCAGCGCGTCGCCCCACAGCCCGCGCGCGGCGACCTTGCGCGCCCATTCGATCGGCAGCGGCCCCTGGCTCATCCAGCAATAGCCGCCGAAGAAATCCTTGCCTTCGTCCGCATAGTTCCAGTGCTCGGTGATCGACAGCGACGGCGGCCCCTTGTACCAGCGCACTTCGTCGTCCATCGTCCCCCACGAAGCCTGGTTGAGCTGCGCCATCAGGTAGCGGCCGACGAGGCCCGAACGGTTCGCGAGCCCCTGCGGATGCCGCCCGTTCGCAGACAGCAGCAGCAGGCGCGGCGTCTCGATCGCATAACCGGCGACGACGACGTTGCGCGCGCGCTGGAACCGGGTGCGGCCGTCGCGCGCGTAGTGCACGCCGGTCACGCGATCGCCGTCGGCCTCGATCCGCAGCGCCATCGCGAGATCGCGCACTTCGGCGCCGGCCGCGACCGCCCGCGGAATCCACGTGACGAGCGCACTCTGTTTCGCGTTGGTCGCGCAGCCGGCGATGCAGAAGCCGCGGTACACGCACGGATGCGCGCGGCCGCGCGGCGCGGACAGCGTCGCGAGCGGCGTCGGCGTCCAGTCGATGCCCAGTGCCTCCGCGCCGCGCGCCAGCACGAGCGCGGCCGCGTTCAGTTCGTGCGGACGATACGGATAGCGCGGGCGCGGCGGCCCCCACGGGTAGTTCACCGGCCCGCTGATCTTCAACGCCTGTTCGACCTCGCGGTAGTAACGCCACATCTCGCGCCAGTCGAGCGGCCAGTCGACGCCGTAGCCGAGCGCGGTGCGCGAGCGAAACCACTCGGGCCGGAAGCGCAGCGACACCATCGCGAAGTGCACGGTGCTGCCGCCGATCGCGCGGCCGCTGTTGTTGGTGCCGAGCGTGAGCGGATCGGCGCCGTCGCAGATCCGCTCGTCGGTCCAGAACAGCTTGTGCTGATGCGTCTCGTCGGACGCGAATTCCTCCAGGGGCCGCCACCATGCGCCCGCGTCGAGCGCGACGACCGAGAAGCCGTATTCGGCGAGCTTGCACGCGAGCGTGCCGCCGCCGGCGCCGGTGCCGACGATCACGAAGTCGACCGCGTCGTCGTCGCGGAACATCCGCATCGGCGACCAGCCGCCGACCCGCAACGGATCGGGCGCACGGCCGTCGCGGCCGCGCGGCGACGGGGCGGACAGCGGTTCATCGGCGGCCATCGCGATCGCCCTCCTCCACGCGCATTTCCGCTTCCCACGGGTCGCGCCGGTTGAAGTCCATCCGCACGTAGCCGCGCGGGCTCGCGGGGCCGCCGAAGCCGATCTCGTTCCACGCGAACGGATGGCCGTAATACGCACCGCAGATATCCATCAGCACGCGCTTCGCGAAGAACGTGCGCGGGTCCATGCCGGCCCAGGCCGGTTCCACCTGTCGATCGACGTCGCCTTTCTGCACCGCGTGCAGCAACGCGTCGGCGTCGCGCGCGGCGAGCGCCGCGAACGGGCAGCCGTGCGCGTGCCGCGCCATCGCGTCGAGCGCGGCGAGGCCCGTCTGCCACGCGGCGCGCAGCGGGGGAAGACGCGCATCGCGATAGCCGTCGCCGTCGTCGGCCGCGAGCCGCGCGTCGACCAGCGCGGCGGTCGGGATCGCGCCCGCGCCGCCCGGCTGCTGCGGCACGATGCGCGTGCACAACGCACCGAGCGTCGCGAATCGTTCGGCATCCAGATGACGCGGCGCATTCGCAGCCACGCGCAGGCGCGCATCGATCGCGCGCCGCGTCGCATCGTTCCACGACGGCGTGTCGCGCTTGGCGAGCACGTCGTAGCCCGGATAGCGCGGCAGCGCGACCGGCTTGCGGTTCGCATCGTTCATGACGCCTCCTGTTCGGCGAGCGCGGTCGCGGCCAGCCCCGCGATCGCGAGCGCGGTGAAGCTCGGCGGCGCCGGCAGCGGTGGGCCCGACAGCAGGTTCTGCGACCAGTTGCGCCAGCCGCCCATCTGCCGCGCGACGCCGCGCGCATGAAACGCGACGCCGACGAACCCGAGCACGGCCGTCGCGCGCAGCCACCCGCGGCAGAACCGCCGGTCGGCACGCGGGCGCGACAGCGCGAGCCGGGCAGTCGCCAGCGCGGCAAGCGGCGGCACGACGAGCGGTGCGAACATCGCGCGATGCTGGAAGGCGCCGCGAAAATGCAGCAAGCCGACTTCGCCGAGCGTGCCGACGAGCCCTGCCGCGACCAGCCCGGCAAGCGCCCGCCCGGCGGGCAGCCCGGCGAGCCGCGGCGCATCGGCCGGACTCTCGCGCAACCGCTCGCCCGCCGCGCCCAGCGCGCCCGACAGCAGCAGCGCGAACGGCGCGCCGAGCGGTGCGCCATAGAACAGGTTGTGCCAGCTGAAACCGCCCGGCCGCTTCGTCACGTTGTACAGGTGGAACGCGGAACCGGCGACGCCGACCGCGGCCGATGCGACGTGCACCGCGTCGCGCAGCCGGTGACGCACGGGCGTGTCGTCCGCGTGGCCGTGCACGCTCGCGATCACCGACAGCGTCGACATCGCGAGCGGCGCGAGCATCGCGCGATTGTGAAAGGTGCCGCGATAGTGCTCGACGCCGCTGTCGGCGAGCACCGAGCCGGCCAGCAGCAACGCGCTGCGGTTCAGCAGCCGCGCGGCGTCGGCCAGCAGCCTGTCGCGCTCGGCGGCGCGATGTCGGCGGTGTCGCATCGTTCCTCCTCGTCGAGGTTAAAGCGCGAAATCCAGCAGATCGGCGGTGCGCAATTCGAGGCCGAGCCCGGCGCGCGTCGCGTCGATTTCCAGTGCGCCGTCGACGAGCATCGGCGCGCCGTCGAACAGCATCCGCTCGATGCGGACGTGATCGTGAAACCATTCGACGTGGCGCAGGCGCGGCGCCGCGCAGCCGATGTGCCGATGCAGCGCGGGCGCGCAATGCGCGGACAGGTCGACGTGGTGCGCATCGGCGAGCGCGGCGGCCGCGAGAAAACCGCTGACGCCGCCGCAGCGCGTCGCGTCGGCCTGCAGCACGTCGACCGCACGGCCTTCCAGCAAGCGCCGGAAATCGTCGGGCGTATACGCGTACTCGCCGGCCGCGACGTCCACCCGCGCGCCGACGTGCTCGCGCACGAATCGCAACCCGGCGGCGTCGTCGCTGCTGACGGGCTCCTCGAACCAGCGAACGTCGCAATCGGCGGCCGCCTGCGCGAACGCGAGCGCCGTGCGCGGCGCGTACGCGCCGTTCGCATCGACGAACAGGTCGACGTCACGCCCGAGCGCATCGCGCGCCGCGTGCACGCGCGCCGGATCGCGCGCGTCCTCCACGCCGATCTTGATCTTGCACGCGCGCACGTGCTCGGCGCGCCATCCGTCGAGTTGCACGGCGAGCGTCGGCGCATCGTAAGTCGTGAACCCGCCACTGCCGTACACCGGCACCCGTTCGCGCAGGCGGCCCAGCAGCAGCGCGAGCGGCACGTCGGCGAGTTTCGCCTTCGCGTCCCACAGCGCGGCATCGAGCGCCGATATCGCGGTCGCCGCGATCCCGCTGCGGCCGAGGTTGCGCACCGCGCGCCACAGCGCGTCGACGGCGGCCGGGATGTCCACCGCCGGCCGGTGGCGCAGCACGCCGGCCAGCAGCGACGTCACGAGCGGCACGGCGCTCGCATCCGTGTACGTATAGCCGAGCCCCGTCACAGGCCCCGCGTCGATCTCCACGACGACGACCGTCGTCGCGGTCCATGCATAGGTGCCGTCGGCTTCGGGCCGGTCGGTCGGCACGCGATACGCGCGAGCGCGCACGGCGTCGATCGCCGGTGCGGCGGAAAGGGCCATCGTTGCGCTCCGGTCAACTTGCTTTTTGCTTGCGGACCACGCGTGCAACCGCTGTGCCCGACGCGCGCGGCGCGGCACGTGCCTTGCGCCGCTGCCTCGCATCGGCTCATCCCGAACCAAGGAGAAACGGCATGGCGACAGTGGCGGATTTCATCGTCGAGCGGCTGTACGAGTGGGGCGTGCGCCGCATCTACGGCTACCCGGGCGACGGCATCAACGGCTTTTTCGGCGCGCTGAATCGCGCCGACGGCAAGATCGAATTCATCCAGGCGCGCCACGAGGAGATGGCGGCCTTCATGGCGTCCGCGCATGCAAAATTTACAGGCGAGCTCGGCGTATGCGTCGCGACGTCGGGGCCCGGCGCCGCCCACCTCGTGACCGGCCTGTACGACGCGCGGCTCGACCACATGCCGGTGCTCGCGATCGTCGGCCAGCAGGCGCGCGCGTCGCTCGGCGGCCACTATCAGCAGGAAGTGGATCTTCCGGCGCTTTACAAGGACGTTGCGGGCGCATTCGTTCAGCTTGCGACGGTGCCGGGCCAGGTGCGCCATCTGGTCGACCGCGCGGTGCGCACAGCGCTCGGCGCGCGCACGGTCACCGCACTCGTGCTGCCGAACGACCTGCAGGAACTCGACTACGCGCCGCCGAAACGCGCGCACGGCACCGTGCATTCGGGGGTCGGCTATACGGCGCCGAAAGTCGTGCCGTATGCGGACGACCTGCGGCGCGCGGCCGACGTGCTCAACGCAGGGTCGAAAGTCGCGCTGCTGGTCGGCGCCGGCGCGCTGCACGCGACCGACGAGGTCATCGCGGTGGCCGACCGGCTCGGCGCGGGCGCCGCGAAAGCGCTGCTCGGCAAGGCCGCGCTGCCGGACGACCTGCCGTGGG
Organism: Burkholderia sp. MSMB1078WGS; assembly: GCF_001528895.1. Lineage (NCBI taxonomy): Bacteria > Pseudomonadati > Pseudomonadota > Betaproteobacteria > Burkholderiales > Burkholderiaceae > Burkholderia > Burkholderia sp. MSMB1078WGS. The sequence goes on from NZ_LPDI01000078.1 coordinate 43,956, forward strand.
TCACCGGCTCGATCGGGCTGCTCGGCACCAAGCCGAGCTACCAGCTGATGACCGAATGCGACACACTGCTGGTCGTCGGCTCCGGTTTTCCGTATTCGGAATTCCTGCCGAAGGAGGGGCAGGCGCGCGGCGTGCAGATCGACCTGAAGGCCGACATGCTGAGCCTGCGCTACCCGATGGAAGTCAACCTGGTCGGCGACAGCGCCGAGACGCTGCGCGCGCTGCTGCCGCTCTTGAACGAGCGTCGCGATACCGCGTGGCGCGACCGGATCGCGAAATGGAACCACGACTGGCACGAGACGCTCGCGGCCCGCGCGGCCGCGAAAGCCAGCGCGGGGCGCGGCGTCAATCCGCAGCGCGCGTTTACCGAGCTGTCGCCGCGCCTGCCCGACGACGTGATCCTGACGAGCGATTCGGGCTCCTGCGCAAACTGGTATGCACGCGATCTGATGATGCGGCGCGGAATGATGGGCTCGCTGTCCGGCGGGCTCGCGTCGATGGGCGCCGCGGTGCCCTATGCGATCGCCGCGAAATTCGCGCATCCGGTGCGCCCGGTGATCGCGATGGTCGGCGACGGCGCGATGCAGATGAACAACATGGCCGAACTGATCACGGTCGCCAAATACTGGCGCCAGTGGCCCGACCCGCGCTGGATCTGCATGGTGCTGAACAACGAGGACCTGAACCAGGTCACTTGGGAGCAGCGCGTGATGGAGGGCGACCCGAAATTCGACGCGTCGCAGCAGATCCCGAACGTGCCGTATTACCGCTTCGCGACGCTGCTGGGCCTCAAGGGCATCTACGTCGACGATCCGGAGCAGCTCGGCGCCGCGTGGGACGAGGCGCTCGCGTCCGACCGGCCGGTCGTGCTCGAAGTGAAGAGCGACCCCGAGGTGCCGCCGCTGCCGCCGCACGTGACGCTGCAGCAGGCGAAGCATTTCGCCGAAATGCTGGTGAAGGGCGACGCGCGCGAAGCCAACGTGATCGTCGAGACCGCACGGCAGGTGCTGTCGGCCGTGCTGCCCGGCAACGGCGAACACAGCGACAAGGCCGGCAAGGGCAGCAAGGAAGGGAAAGGCGAATCGTAAGCCGGGCAAGCGCGGAACGGCGCGACTAGTCGATGTCGACGTCGTCCCGCCCGTCGCCGTGCAGCGCGAGCGCCGCATTCACGAGCCCGACCTGCGCGAGCGTGAACGGAAAATTCCCGCACATGCGCCGCGCGTTCACGTCGTACTCCTCGGACAGCAGCCCGACGTCGTTGCGCAAGCCGAGCAGCCGCTCGAACAGCGCGTGCGCGTCGTCGTCGCGCCGCTGCATCCGGTACGCCTGCACGAGCCAGAAGCCGGCCGCGAGAAACGCGCCTTCGTCGCCTTCGCAGCCGTCCGCGAAACGCGGCGGGCGATAGCGGAACGGCAAACCGTCGTCGACCAGCTCGCGCTCGATCGCGGCGACCGTCTCGACCACGCGCGGGTCGGACGCGTCGAGCATCCCCGTGAGCGGAATCAGCAGCAGGCTGACGTCGATGCCATCGCCGTCGAAACGGTCGACGAAGCGGCCGAGCGGCGCGTGGTAGCCGCGTTCGAGCACCTCCGTGCGCACCGCGTCGGCCCAGCGGCGCCACACGTCGAGCGGCGCGTGGTGGCCGAACGCGCGTGCGGAGCGATACGCGCTTTCGACCGCGGCCCACACCATCACCTTCGACGACGTGAACGGGTGACGGCCGCTGCGCACCTCCCAGATGCCTTCGTCCGGCTCGCGCCAGATCGTCGCGAGATGTTCGAGCAGGCGCCGCTCGAGCGTCCATGCGTCGTCGTCGGGCGGCAGCCCGTGCCGGCGCGCCTGATACAGCGCGCCGAGCACCTCGCCGTACACGTCGAGCTGCAACTGGTCGGCCGCCGCGTTGCCGAAGCGCACCGGCTGCGCGCCTTCGTAACCGGCCAGATGCGCGGCCTCCCACTCGGCCGCGCGCCGGCCGCCGTCGGCCGCATACAGCACCTGCAGTTGCGACGGATGATCGGCGATCGCCCGCACGAGCCAGTCGCGCCAGCGCGCGGCCTCGTCGCGATAGCCGCAGCGCACCAGCGCGCGCAGCGTGAAGCTCGCATCGCGCAGCCAGCAGAACCGGTAGTCCCAGTTGCGCGCGCCGCCGAAGCGCTCGGGCAACGAACTGGTCGGCGCCGCGACGATGCCGCCGGTGCGCAGGCTCGACAGCAGCTTGACCGTGATCAGCGCGCGTTCGACCGCGTCGCGATACGGGCCGTCGGCCGCGTTGCAATCCGACCAGGCGCGCCAGAATGCCTGCGTGTCGCGCAGCGACGCATACGCATCGGGCACGGCCGGCGCCGGGTCGAACGAACGCGCGTAACTGATGCAGAAATCCGTCCGCTCGCCCGCCGAGATCCGGCGTGTGCCGACGAGCCGGTCGCTCTGCACGTCGAGCCGCGCATCCGTGTCGAGCCACATCGCATCGCCGCCCGTCATCATCCGCCAGCGCCGGCCGAAACGCCGGCACCACGGCAGCGCGCTGCCATAGTCGAAGCGCACGCCGAGATCGACGTCGATGTCGACCGTCCCGCGCTCGCCGCACACGCTGCGGATCAGGCACGGATCGCGCACGTTCCAGCTCATCCAGTCGGTGATCACGATGCAGCCGGACGGCGTATCGAACGTCGTCTCGAGTATCGCGGTGCCCGGCAGATAGCGACGCGTCACGCGCGCATCCGGCTCGCTCGGCGCGATCCGGAACCGGCCGTTGTCCCGCGTGCCGACGAGCGCGGCGAAGCACGGCGGCGAATCGAAGTCCGGCCAGCACAGCCAGTCGATGCTGCCGTCGCGGGCGACGAGCGCCGCGCTGCGACCGTCGCCGACGAGCGCGTAATCCTCGATCCGCATCGCGCTCACCGGTTCCACTTGCGCGCGACGGCAAGCGCGGTCGCGAGCACGGCGAGCGCCGCGCCGAACGCGAGCGCACGCGATGCGCCGAGCCCGGCCTCGACGCCCGTGCGGCACGCTTCGTCGGTGAACGCGCCGCGCGTCGCATGCCCGCCGGGCACGGTCGCCCACAGGTTCGACGGGCGCGGCCCGGCCGGCGCGGCGCGCTGCTGGCCGCGCACCGCCGTTCGTGCGAGATAGCGGTCGAAGCAACCGGGCGCGATACCGTTCGCGACGATCGCGGCGAGCGACGACCAGCCGACCCAGCGCTCGCGGCACGGATGCCGCGCAGCGTGCACGATCGCGTCGGCCGCCACCTCCGGCGCATAGACCGGCGCAACCGGACGCGGCGCGTGCGGCAGCACGGATTCGGCCCAGTCGAACTGCGGCGTGTCGATCGCGGGCAATTGCACCATCGTCACGCGCACACGGCTGTGCGCATGCAGCAGTTCGCAGCGCAGCGCGTCGGTAAAGCCGCGGATCGCGTGTTTCGCGCCGCAGTACGGTGCTTGCAGCGGAATCGACCGGTACGCGAGCGCCGAGCCGACCTGCACGATCGTGCCGCGGTTGCGCGGCGCCATACGCGCAAGCGCGGCCCGCGTGCCGTACACGCAGCCGAGGTAGGTCACGGCCGTCACGCGCGCATAGTCTTCCGGCGAGATTGCGTCGAACGGCGCGAACACGGTGACCATCGCATTGTTGACCCACACGTCGAGCGGCCCGAGCTCGTGTTCGATCCGCTCGGCGGCCGCGTCGAGCGCGGCCGCATCGCTGACGTCGACGGCGATCGGCAGCGCCCGGACGCCGTACGCACGCACCTCGCACGCGGTGTCGTGCAGTGCTTCCGGGTCGCGAGCGAGCAGCGCGACGTTCGCGCCGCGCCGCGCGAACGCGTGGGCGGTCGCACGGCCGACGCCGGCGCTCGCGCCGGTGATCGCGACGGTCTTCACGGTCGGTTCCTCCCGTTTTTCGATTTTTTCGATGAGGGCCGGCATGCCGACGAAGCTTTTGCGCCGCTGCGTGCCGGAACGCGATCGGCGCAGCAAACGACATGCCGCGGACGATGCGGACCCATGCGGACCGTATCGTGCCGGCGCGCGCCGTGAACGGCCACCCGATTTACAAACCGGCTGTAACGCACCGGCGCGTTGCGTGCGCCATTCCGCCTCGCCGCGGCCGCAAGCATGCGAGCCGCGTACGCACGAAACTTGCTCGGCCGCGAACGGCTTTCGTCATGCCGCCGCCATCGGCAAGGAGTCGCGTTGCTCGTTCCGCTGTTCAGAAAAACGCGTCATATCGCATGCATCGCACCGTTCGCGTGGGCGGTCGCGCCGCTCGTCGCGCGCGCGGCCGCCGAGCCTGCGGAGTCCGGCAATCCGGCCGCGCCGCTGCCGCTCGCCTACGTCGTGCACGCGGCCGGCCCCGCCGCGCAGCCGGTCTTCGTGCTCGGCTGGGCGCTGCTCGCGCTGTGCCTGTTCGTCTGCGTCGCGATCGCCGTGCTGCTGCTGATCGCGCTGTTTCGCCGTCGCGCGCGGGCGGGCGGCGGCCATGGCAGCGGGCTGACGATCGTGACCGTGGGCTCCGCGATCTCGATCCTGCTGCTGTTCGGCGCGCTCGTCTACATGCTGCGCGTGCTCGGCGCGATCGCGACACCGCCGCGCCCGCCCGCACTGACGATCGCGGTGACCGCGTACGACTGGTGGTGGGCCGTTCGTTATCCGGACGATGCCGGCGGCCCGGCCTTCGTCACCGCGAACGAAATCCATATTCCGGTGGGCGAGCCGATCGCGATCGAACTGAAAAGCGCCGACGTGATTCATGCGTTCTGGGTGCCGCAACTCGCCGGCAAGACCCAGACGATTCCCGGCCAGACCAATCGCCAATGGCTGCAGGCCGACCGGCCGGGCGTCTATCGCGGTCAGTGCTCGCAATACTGCGGCGCGCAGCATGCACACATGGCGTTCGAAGTGGTGGCCGAGCCGCCGGCCGCATTCCGTGCGTGGCTCGCCGCGCAGCGCCAACCGGCCCCGGCGCCCGCGGCCGGCGCCGAGCGCCGCGGCCAACGCGTGTTCGCCGCGCGCTGCGCGGGCTGCCACGCGGTGCGCGGCACCGACGCAACGGGCGACGCGGGCCCCGATCTCACGCACGTCGGCACGCGCCGGCTGCTCGCGGCCGGCACGCTCGACAACACGCCCGACAACCTGCGCCGCTGGATCGCGCATGCGCAGCAGATCAAGCCGCAATCGCTGATGCCGTCGATCGCGCTCGCGCCGCGCGACGCCGACGATCTCGCCGCGTATCTCGCGACGCTGCACTGAACCGAGGATGCCGATGGCCATTGCCCGCGACACGCCCACCCCGCTCAGCCGCGTACCCGATCTCGGCGAAGCGCCGCCCGGTTCCGCGCACGAGCGCGCGCTGGCCGAGCAATGGGAGTCCGAACCCGGCTGGCGCGGCTGGCTCGGCACCGTCGATCACAAGCGCATCGGGCTGCGCTACATCGTCACCGCGTTCGCGTTCCTGCTGCTGGGAGGCGTCGAGGCGCTCGTGATGCGCATCCAGCTCGCACGGCCGAACGCGACGCTGCTCACGCCCGCGCAATACGATTCGCTGTTCACGATGCACGGCGTCACGATGATCTTCCTGTACGCGCTGCCGGTGCTGTCCGGCTTCGCGAACTACTTGTGGCCGCTGATGCTCGGCTCGCGCGACATGGCGTTTCCGCGGCTCAATGCGTTCTCGTACTGGGCGTTCCTGTTCGCCGGGCTGTTCCTGTACGCGAGCTTTCCGCTCGGTGCGGTGCCGGACGGCGGCTGGTTCAACTACGTGCCGCTCACGTCGCTCGACTACAGCGCCGGTGCGAACATCGACATCTATGCGCTCGGGATGATCCTGCTCGGCATCTCGACGACGGGCGGCGCCGCGAACTTCGTCGTCACGCTGCTGCGGATGCGCGCGCACGGCATGTCGATCGACCGGCTGCCGATCATCGTGTGGGGCACGCTGACCGCGTCGGTCGCGAACCTGGTCGCGGTGCCGTCGGTGAGCCTCGCGTTCCTGCTGCTGTGGCTCGACCGCAATGCGGGCACGCACTTCTTCGACGTCGCGCACGGCGGCCGGCCGCTGTTGTGGCAGCACCTGTTCTGGATGTTCGCGCATCCGTGGGTCTACGTGGTCGTGCTGCCGGCGATGGGGATCGTGTCCGACGCGCTGCCGACCTTCTGCCGGCGGCCGCTCGTCGCATACGAGGCCGTCGCGGTATCGACCGTCGCGACGATGCTGATCGGCTTCGAAGTGTGGGTCCACCACATGTTCGCGACGGGCATCGCGCCGCTCGCGCTCGCGTTCTTCGGCGCCGCGAGCATGCTGATCTCGATTCCGAGCGCGGTCGCGGTGTTCGCGTGGATCGCGACGATCTGGACCGGCCGCCCCGTGTTCCGCACGCCGTTCCTGTATTTCGCGGGCTTCGTGCTGATGTTCGTGATCGGCGGCGTGTCGGGCGTGATGACCGCGGCCGTGCCGCTCGACTGGCAGCTCACCGATACGTACTTCGTCGTCGCGCATCTGCATTACGTGCTGCTCGGCATCAACGTGTTTCCGGTGCTCGGCGGCGTCACGTACTGGTTCCCGAAGTTCACCGGGCGAATGATGAACGAGCGGTTCGGCCGCTGGACCTTCTGGGTCGTGCTGGTCGGCTTCAATCTCGGCTTCTTTCCGATGCACGTGTCCGGGCTGCTCGGGATGCCGCGCCGCATCTATACCTATCCGTCCGGGATGGGCTGGGACACGTCGAACCTGCTGACGACGATCGGCTCGTTCGTGTTCGGGATCGGCATCGCGATGTTCGTCGTCAATGCGCTGGTGAGCGCGCGGCGCGGCACGCGCGCCGGCGACAACCCTTGGGGCGGGGCCGGCCTCGAATGGTCCGTCGCGTCGCCGACGCCGGTGTACAACTTCGCGGTGCTGCCGCTCGTCGCGTCGCGGCATCCGCTGTGGGAAACGCGCGACGATCCGGCGCGCACCAGCCTGCGGGTCGGCTACCGGCTCGCGGACGGGCGCGAGGCGCTCGCGGTCACGCCGCTCGCCGCGGCACCCAGCGCGATCCTGAAGATGCCCGAAGACAGTTGCGTGCCGTTCGTGCTCGCGCTGCTGGCGACCGGCGTATTCGCGGCGATGCTCGCGCGCTCGCCGACCCTCGTCTGCGCGGCCGTCGCCGGGTGCGCGATCGCCACCGCCGCATGGCTGTGGCCGCGCCGCACGCTCGGGCAGCGCGCGCGCCTGCCGGCCCGCGCCGACACGCAGGCGCCCGCCGCGGCCGCCGGGCCGCATCCGGACGAGCCGCCGTCCGCGACGGCGCCGGCCGGCGCCCCGGCCGCGTGCATCGAGCCGCTGCCGGTCGGCAGTTGCGGCGAGCGCGCAGGCGGCTGGTGGGGCGTGCTCACGCTGATCGTGACGGAGGCCGGGCTGTTCGGCTACCTGCTGTTCTGCTACTTCTACCTGCAGTCGCAATGGTCCGCGCCGTGGCCGCCCGAAGGAATGCCGAAGATCGGGCTCGCGGCCGCCAACACGGTCGTACTGCTGTCGAGCAGCGTGTTCGTGTGGCTCGCGGAACGCGCGGTGCGCGCCGACCGGCAAGTGCGCGCGGTCGCGATGCTCGTCGTCGCGCTGGTGCTCGGCGCCGCGTTCGCGCTGGTCCAGTGGCACGAATGGCGCGACCATCCGTACGGCCCGACCGCGCATCTGTACGGCAGCCTCTATTTCACGATCACCGGCTTCCACCTCGCGCACGTCGTGGCCGGCCTCGCGATCCTTGCGCTGCTCGCCGGGTGGACGGCCGCCGGTTTCTTCGGCCGCGAGCGACGCGTCGCGTTGACGGTCGGCGGGCTCTACTGGCACTTCGTCGACATCGTGTGGCTGTTCATCTTCACCGCGCTGTACGTATCGCCATTCTGGCTGAGGAGTACCGGATGAACGACGCACGCCGCGCGTGGACACCGCTGCTCGCGATCGCGGCCGGCCTGGTCGGCGCGCCCGCGCTCTGGTTCGCGCAGATGCTCGTGTCGGAGACGCTCGCGTCCACCGCGTGCTATCCGCTCGGCGTCGCACAGGCCGCGCCGCGCTGGGCGCACGTCGGCGTGTGGCTCGCGCTGATCGCCGCGGGCGCGTTCGCGCTGGCCGCGGCCTGCGCAACGTGGCTCGCGCGCGCGTGGCGGCAGCGGCACGATGCCGATGCGCCCGTCGCGGCGCGCGACGACAGTACGCGCTTTCTCGCGCGCTGCGGGATGCTCGCCGCGCTCGGCTTCGTGATCGGTCTGGTGTTTACGGGGATCGTCACCGCTTTCGTGGGGCCTTGCAGCCCATGGCGCTGATCTCGTTCGCTCCGTGCTTCGTGCCGGGCCGCCGCGCGGGCGCCGCGGTAGCGGTCGCGATATGCGTCGCGCTCGGCGGATGCGACATGCAGCGCGACGACAACGCGGCCGCTGCGGACACGGCCGGCGCAGCGTCGGCGGCGCAAGCGCCCGAGCCAGCATCGGGCTGGCGGTTCGTGCGGATTCGCACGTCGGCGGCCGATGCCGGCGCGTCGATGTCAGCTCGCGCGAGAGACGACCCACGCCTTTCCCGGTCGCGGGCGGCGGATTCCGGCGCATCTGGCGCATCTGGCGCGGCCGCCCAGCCTCCGCATGCGGCTTCCGCTTCGACCGCCCGCCGCCCGACGATCGCCGCGGCTGCCGCGAGCGCCGACGCCGCGACGCTCGCGCGCGGCCGCTACCTCGCGCTCGCCGGCGACTGCGCCGCGTGCCACGACGCGGCCGACCATACGCCGTACGCGGGCGGTCAGCCGGTGAATTCGCCGTTCGGGCCGATCTATGCGCCGAACATCACGCCGGACCCGACGCACGGAATCGGCCACTACACGCTGCGCCAGTTCGACGATGCATTGCGGCGCGGCGTGCGCGCGGACGGCAGCCGGCTGTATCCGGCGATGCCCTACCCGTCGCTCGCGCACCTGAGCGACGACGACGTGCGTGCGTTGTATGCGTATTTCATGCGCGGCGTCGCGCCTTCGCCGAACGCGGCGAAGCTCACGCAGTTGCCGTTTCCGTTCAACCAGCGCTGGGCGCTCGGGCTGTGGAGTCTCGCATTCGCGAACCGCGACCGGTTCGCGCCGCAGCCGTCTCGATCGGCGGAATGGAATCGCGGCGCCTATCTGGTGCAGGGGCTCGGCCATTGCGGCGCCTGCCATACGCCGCGCGGGCCGGCCTACAACGAACGCGGCTACGACGAGCGCAGCCCCGCGTTTCTCACCGGCGGCATCAACGATCACTGGTTCGCGCCGAACCTGACCGGCGCGGACCCGGACGGCCTCGGCCGCTGGTCGGCCGACGACATCGCCGCATTCCTGCGCAGCGGCCATGCGGCGCGCGGCGCGGTGTTCGGCGCGATGGCGCCGGTCGTCGGCGAAAGCACCGCGTTGCTGACGGATGCCGACCGCCATGCGATCGCGGTGTACCTGAAGTCGTTGCCGGCGCAACCGACTGCCGCGACGAATCCGGTGGGGGTGGGCGTGCCGCGGCTGACGGTGGCCGGCCCTCGTCCGGAAAGCGGCCAGCAGGCGCCGGGGGCCGGCGTGTATGCGGGGTTCTGTGCGCGTTGCCACGGTGCCGAAGGCAAAGGCGTCCCCGATCGCGGGCCGGCGCTCGCGGGCAGTTCGATCGTGCTCGCGGCCGATCCGACCAGCACGATCCGGATCGTGGTCGAAGGCGCGCGGCCCGCGCCCGGGAAGCCCGGGCCGGTGCAGCGGATGCCGGCGATGCGCGGCGCGCTGACGAGCGGCGAGATCGCCGCGGTGGTCAGCTACGTGCGCGGTGCGTGGGGAAATCGGGCCGCGCCGGTGTCGGAGCGGGATGTGAGGCGGTTGCGGGGGGCGATTCACAAGTAGGGTGTCGGTTTCGTCGCCAAGCAGCAGCCGGCTGCGTCACCTGTCGACATCACCACCCCTCACGCCGGAGGACGCAAAGTAGCGTTCGGCGACGAACCGAATCAGCGTGCCAGCACCGCCACCGCCTTGATTTCGACGATATAGCCGGGCGAGCCGCCGAGCATGTGCGCGCCGGTCGCGGTCCACGCCGGCCGCGGATGCGCATGGAAATAGCGGTCGCGTACCTGCATGAACAGCGGCAGGTCGCGCATGTCCGTGTGAAACGTCGTGAGATCGACCACATCGTCGAACGATGCGCCGGCCGCCTCCAGCACTTGCCGCAGGTTCTCGAACGCCTGCACGATCTGGGCTTCGCGGCCCTCGATCAACTGCATCGCCGCGTCGCGGCCGATCTGGCCGGATACGTAAACGGTATCGCCGACCTTGATCGCCGGCGCATAGCCGATTTTTTCGTACACGGCCTCCATGCCGGCCGGGATGATCGCTTCGCGTTTGCTCATGAATGTCTCCGTGGCCGGGCTCGCCGCGCCGGCCGGTTATGTGATCGTCGTCGCACGCTCGACCACGGCGCGTGCCGCTGTGGAACAAGCGAATCGGCAGGCGCGCCCTTCAACCCGTATCCCCACCCGCGACCGGCAGCACCGTACCCGTGATGTAGCTCGCCTCGTCCGACGCGAGGAACAGGATCGGCGCGATCTGCTCGTCGAGGCTGCCGTAGCGCTTGAAGTACGTCGATTCGGTCACCTGCCGCACGGCCTCGGCCATCCACGCCTGTTCCTGCTCGGTGTCGCCGGCCGCATTGCGCGGCACGCGGCGCGGCGGCGCGTTGGTCCCCCCGGGCGCGGTGGCGACGACGCGGATGCCGTGTTCCGCGTATTCCATCGCGAGCGCCGACGTCAACGCGTTCACGCCGCCCTTCGCCGCCGAGTACGGCACGCGGCGAATGCCGCGCGTCGCGTTCGACGAGACGTTGACGATCGTGCCGCCGCCGCGCGCGATCAGATGCGGCAGCACCGCATGGCACGCATAGAGCGTCGGCATCAGCGAACGGCGGATTTCCGCGTCGATCTGCGCCGGCTCGAACTCGGCGAACGGCCGCATGCGGATCGCGCCGCCGACGCCGTTGATCAGGATGTCGATGCCGCCGAAGGCCTGCACCGCGCACGCCATCGCCGCATGCGCGCCGTCGTACGTCTCGAGATCCGCGACGAAGCCGGCCGTATTGCCGCCCGGCGCTTGCGCGGCCACCTCCGCCACGAAATCCGCGCGATCGACGAACAGCACCTTGCCGCCCTCGGCCGCCGCGCGCAGCGCGACACCGCGGCCGATGCCCTGCGCCGCGCCGGTGACGACGACGACCTTGCCGGAGAATCGTTGCATGGTCATGCCGCCTTTGCCGTGACGTTGGGGGTGAACTTCTCGTAGTGGAAGCTGTGCGGCTTCACGCCTGCGTCGTCGAAATACTGGCGCACCGCATCGACCATCGGAGGCGGCCCGCACAGATACACGTCGACGTCGCCGTCGTTCAGCGCGTCGGCCGGGATGTGCTGCGTGACCCAGCCCTTGCGCGGATGGCTCGACGCGGCGTCCGCGACGACCGTCGCGAAGCTGAAGTTCGGCAGCTTCGCCGCCACCGCCTCGATCGCGTCGACCAGCACGAGATCGAGATCGCGCGTGACGCCGTAGATCAGGTGCACCTTCTGCTGCGACCCGCTGCGTGCGAGCACGTCGAGCATCGACAGGAACGGCGCGAGGCCCGTGCCGCCGGCGAGGAACAGCAGCGGCCGCTGTACGTCGCGCAGATAGAAGCTGCCGAGCGGCCCGTGCAGTTCGAGCGTGTCGCCCGGCCGCGCCGATTCGAGCCACGTGCTCATCACGCCGCCGGGAATCTTCTTGATCAGGAAGCCCACCTTCGCGTCGCCCGGCGCGGACGAGAACGAATACGAGCGGTGCTGGCCGCTGCCCGGCACGCCGATGTTCACGTACTGGCCCGGGAGGAACACCGGCGCGCTCGCGCCGACATCGAGTTCGAGCACGACGGCCGCATCGTTGTGCTGCTCGACCTTCGCGACCGTCGCGGCAAAGCTGCTCTGCCCGGTCTTGCAGGCGACCGACGACGTCGGCACCGCGATCACGCAATCGCTTTGCGGCACCATCTGGCACGTCAGCACGAGGCCGTCGTCCTTCTCGTCCTCGGTGAGCGCGTCGTCGATGTAATCGTCGCCGAGATCGTAGCGGCCGCTTTCGGCGCGGCACTTGCAGGTGCCGCACACGCCGTCGGAGCAATCCATCGGCAGGTTGATCTTCGCGCGAAAGGCCGCGTCGAGCACTTTCTCGCCAGCCTTGCAGTCGATGAAGCGGGTGACCCCGTCCTCGAAATTCAGTGCAATCTTGTAGGTGGACATGACGTCGCCTCCCTTTCCTTCCTGTCGAAACGATCGGCGTCAGACGTGGTACACGTCGAGCACCTGCCGGATGTAATCGTTCTTCAGCACGATCTTCTTGTGCGAGATCAGCAGCGCGTCGCCCACCTTGCGCAACGTGACGAACATCGTGCCGAAGAAGTGATCGGTCACGCGGTAACGGTGGTTCAGCGTGTGAAAGTTGTAGCGCACGTCCACCTCGCCATCGCGCTCGGCCAGCACCTCGACGTTCGTCACGTTGTGGCTGGTGCGCGGCTCGGGTGTCGATGCGCCGCTGCGCTCGGTCTTGATCCGGAACACGCGATCCTCTAGACCGCCGCGGTCCGCGTAGTACATCAGCGAGATCTGGCTGGTCGGATCGTCGGTCGGACGATCGTCGTCGTCCCACGCGGGCATCCAGTACGTGACGTCCTCGGCGTAGCAGGTCAGCCACTCGTCCCACGCGCGATCGTCGAGCAGGCGCGCTTCGCGATACAGCGCCGCGCAAATCGTCCGGTAATCGAAGCTCATGCCGCCACCTCCCCGCGTTCCTTCTTCAGCGCATCGCGCATCACGTTCACCCAGTGTTCGTGCTGGCACACGAACAGCCCTTCGTCCTCGCTGCGCTCGCCGGAAATGCGCGGGTTCAGCCCCATCCTTCTCGCGTTCTCGTCCGGCCCGTCGATCCACAGCGGCGCGCCGCGCGACAGGTCGTTCCACATCGCCGTGATGCCCGCATAGCCGGCCTGGCACGCGCGGAACTCCTCGAGATCGTCGGCCGTGCCCATGCCGGTCACGTTGAAGAAATCCTCGTACTGGCGAATCCGCGTCGTGCGATCCGCTTCACTCTCGCCCTTCGGCGCGAAGCAGAAGATCGTGACCTCGGTCCTGTCGACGCCGAGCGGCCGCACCACGCGAATCTGCGTGCTGAACTGGTCCATCAGGAACACGTTCGGGTACACGCACAGGTTGCGCGTCTGGTTCACGATGAAATCGGCCCGCACGTCGCCGACGCGCGCACGGATTTCGTCGCGGTGCCGGTACACGGGCCGCACTTCCGGGTTCATCGTCCGGGTCCACAGCAGGATGTGGCCGTGGTCGAAGCCGTACACGCCCGCGACCGACTTGCTCCAGCTGTTCGCATCGACAGCCTTGGTGCCGTCTTCCTTGCGACGGCCCATCGTCGCCGCATAGTTCCAGTGCACGGTGCTGACGTGATAGCCGTCGCAGCCGTTCTCCATCTGCATCTTCCAGTTGCCTTCGTAGATGTAGGACGAGTTGCCGCGCAGCACTTCGAGCCCGTTCGGCGCCTGGTCGACGATCTGGTCGATGATCACGCGCGCTTCGCCGAGGTAATCCTCGAGCGGCAACACGTCCGCGTTGAGGCTGCCGAACAGGAAGCCGCGATAGTTCGCGAAGCGCGCGACCTGCTTCAGGTCGTGCGAGCCGTGCGTGTTGAACTGCACCGGATACTCGGTCGTCTTCTCGTCCTTCACCTTCAGCAACTTGCCGGTGTTCGAGAAGGTCCAGCCGTGGAACGGGCACGTGAAGCTGCCCTTGTTGCCATGCTTGCGGCGGCACAGCATCGCGCCCTTGTGCGCACACGCATTGATGACCGCGTGCAGCTCGCCGGTCTTGTCGCGCGTGATGACGATCGGCTGGCGGCCGATCCACGTCGTGTAGTAATCGTTGTTGTCCGGAATCTGGCTTTCGTGCGCCAGATACACCCAGTTGCCCTCGAAGATGTGCTTCATCTCGAGCTCGTACAGTTCCGCGTTCGTGAAGATGTCGCGGCGGCAGCGGAAAATGCCGGCCTCCTTGTCATCCTGCACGGCGGTTTCGAGCAGGTGATCCAGTGTGTCGGTGTGGTCGATCGTGGCGGACATGATGGCTCCTTCCATGCGCGTGCCGCGTCCTGCAAGCACGCTCGCATCGGTATCGGTTGAATCTCGGGGGACCGGCCGGCAGCGGCGGCGCACACGCGCCGCCCGAGCCGCCGGCGGTTATGCCGCGGCGGAAGCGCGCGGGCGTTCGACGATCTGGTTGTCCCGGCCCTGCACCAGCGGCGTCAACACGAAGTTGAACTCGATGTCCTGGTACGCATCGGCTTTCATGCCGAGCGCCGTGCCGCCGGTCTTGGCGACCACGGGCGGAATCAGCTCCTCGCGCGTCGCATACGCGAAGTCGTCCCAGATCAGCGGATCGCCGTCGATGTTGAACTGCGTCGTCAGCTTGCGGTGACCGGGACCGTCGACGAAAAAGTGCACGTGCGCGGGACGATTGCCGTGGCGCCCAAGGCGGTTCAGCAGTTGCTGCGTCGCGCCCTGCGGCGGGCAGCCGTAGCCGACCGGCATCAGCGTGCGGAATTCGTATTTGCCGTCCGCACCCGTCCTCACCGCGCCGCGCAGGTTGAAATCGCTCTGCGCGCCGGTCGGGTCGAAGTGCGAGTAGAAGCCATGCGAGTTCGCGTGCCAGCACTCGACCAGCGCGCCGGCCACCGGCTTGCCGTCGAGGCCCGTGACCGTGCCGTGAATCACGAGCGGGCCCGCGCCGTCGTCGGCATCGAGGTCGATCTTCGCGACGCCTTCGCGCACCGGTGCGCCGGCCACGTACAGCGGCCCCTCGATCGTGCGCGGCGTGCCGCCGTGCAGGCCGATCGCTTCGTCCTCGGCGTCCATCCGGATGTCGAGATATTTCTCGAGACCGAGGCCGGCCGCGAGCAGCGCTGCTTCGCCATCCTGACCAAGCTTGTTCAGATAGTTCACGCCGGCCCAGACTTCGTCCGGCGTGATGTCGAGATCGTCGATCGCCTTGAACAGGTCGCCGAGCAGGCGCAGCACGATCTGCTGCGTGCGCGCGTCGCCCTTCGTGCCGTTCGCGCCCGCGTTCGACGCGGCCTTCAGCAGGTCCTGAACTTCCCTGGTATCGAAAACTTTGACGCTCATGATGCTGTCTCCACGTGTATTTGGGGGAATGACGGTCTTTGCCTGACCCGATTACCGCACGACTTTCGTCAGCCCGTCGCGGGTGAAACGCCTGACCTTGTCCTCGTCGAGCGCGATGCCGAGACCGGGGCCGTCCGGCACGGTCAGTTCGAAGTCGCTGTAATCCAGCGGCTGCGTCAGGATTTCTTCGGTGATCAGCAGCGGCCCGAACAGCTCGGTGCCCCACTGCAGGTTCGCGACACTCGCGAACAGGTGCGCGGACGCCACCGTGCCGAACGCACCTTCGAGCATCGTGCCGCCGTACAGCTCGATGCCGGCCGCGTCCGCGATCGCGGCCACGCGCTGCGCGGCGAACAGGCCGCCGCTCTGTTCGATCTTGATCGCGAACACGTCCGCGCCGTGATGCTTCGCGATGTCGAATGCGCTGTCGGGGCCTTGCAGGATTTCATCGGCCATCAGCGCGACGGGGAAGCGGCGCATCAGGCGCGCCAGCGCCGCCGCGGACGCCACCGGCTGCTCGACCAGCTCGCAGCCCGCATCGGCGAGCGCCGGAATCGCGCGGGCGGCCTGCGTTTCGCTCCACGCCATGTTCACGTCGACGCGCACCGACGCGCGATCGCCGAGCGCCTTCTTGATCTCGGCGACGTGGCGGATATCCGTTTCCGGCGCTTTCGCGCCGATCTTCAGCTTGAATACGTTGTGGCGGCGCAGGTCGAGCATCCGTTCTGCTTCGGCGATGTCGGTGGCCGTGTCGCCCGACGCGAGCGTCCACGCGACCGGCAGGCGATCGCGGCGACGGCCGCCGAGCAGTTCGCTGACCGGCACGCCGAGCCGCTTGCCGTGCGCGTCGAGCAGCGCGGTTTCGAGTGCGCTCTTCGCGAAGTGGTTGACCTTTGCGAGCTTGCCGACGAACGCCATCAGCGTCTGGACGCGCGTGGCGTCCTTGCCGACGATCGCCGGTGCGAGGTACGCGTCGATCGCGAGCTTCATCGCTTCCGGGCTTTCCGGGCCGTAGGCCATCCCGGCGATCGTCGTGCCTTCGCCGATACCGATCGCGCCGTCGCTGCAGAACACCTTCACGAGCATCAGCGTCTGGCCGTGCATCGTGGCCACCGACAGCTTGTGTGGACGGATCGTCGGCAGATCGACGAGGCGGGTTTCGATGCGTTCGATGGTGGCGGAGGACATGGGGCACGCTGCGTGGGGGGAGTTCATGGGACGGATTTATACGCGGCGGGGAAATGGAGCGTCCAATACTTTTGGTCGGGATTTTTGATACCTGATGGGTATGGAAATGCCGGTCAAGATGCGAAATATTGCGTTGCACCATACCTGATTTGGCTAGGTATGCGGGCTGGAAGGCTTGCTGGAGCGCGGGTGCGGGGGGCGGGATATCGCTTGGGTGAGAGCGCGATGCAGCTGCTTTCTGCAGCGGGAAAACCGGCCGAAATCGGCGGCCGGCCTGGGTCGATCAGGGTTTTCCTGATGGGAAAACGGTGGTGCGGGACGCGCCGGAAGATTCCAATTCCTTTGCTCGGGCGTTCCACGCATGGACAGGAAAAACGCCGCAAAAGGCACGAACGGAAATGGGCGCGATCATCGGTGAGCCGAATACGGGGGTGGCTGGGGAGTAGAGAATTCCAACGACTCGTCGGGATTCGATCTGGGCCAGCCATCGGCCAAGAGCTGTCCTTTACTCTGGCAGGTTGATGTCCAATTTGATCACGTTCGCGAGCATTCGCCCCGCGAGCGCTACTTCAGGTCTCAGCAATGGATTCAAAAGGGCTGATCCATCGTCTTAACATGTCTCCCTCGCCGTCATGAGTACGGCATTTGCGACTCGATCTGGCCTGTGCCATATTGCGACTCATGCACGTAAACACTGTCCTACGCGACTATTTTTTGGAATTCGGCGAAGACGTCCATGTCGATGCCAATAAGCCACTGTTGCGTGCGAGCGAGGTCGCCAAATACCTGTACCTCATTCAGTCCGGTGCAGTGCGTCTCTGTGTGCGCAATGCCGAAGGTGCGGAAACTACAGTTCAGTTCTTCTTCGAAGATGACATGGTTTGCTCGCTGGAAAGCATGCTGAGCGGTTGCCCTAGTGGACTTGAACTGATCACTATGGAAGCATGCCAGTTGCGTGTGCTGCATCGGGATACGGTGCTGACCAAGTTTCAGTCCCATGCGACCATGCCATCCGAACTGCTGGCGCTCACGCAACAGCGACTCGTCGAGTACATCAATCTTTACACGACCGCCATCGCCCAAACGCCGACACAGCGCTACCAGACCATGCTGGTATCCCAGCCGGACAAGCTCGCACGGATTCCGCTGCACATTCTGGCGGGCTATCTGGGCGTGACCCCGGTGCATTTGAGCCGCATTCGGCGAAGACTGAAATCCGGCCCGGGATCACAGGCGTTCTGAACATTTGTAAATGACAGCATTGCATCGACCGCGCACCATCGGCCCATCACGACTTTCGTTGGGCCTCATCGAGCGTATCTCCCTGACGGAAGTAGAGCGACGGTATAACGACTCCCACATATTCCGGAGAACCTTCGATGGCGATTGATGCGTCTGTTGTACTGCAATTGGGCGGCGCGGCACTTTTAATCTGGGCACTGGTTGGGCTGGCCCGCTGGCTTTGGCTCTATCTTTGGCTACCACAGCGGTTGAATGGAGAGCACCTGGCCGAGCGTTTTGGCCCCGGAAGCTGGGCGCTCATCACCGCGGCCAGCGATGGACTGGGCAAAGCCTTCGCACAGGATCTGGCGCGCCACGGCTTCAACCTGATTCTGGTATCGCGCACGCAGTCCAAACTCGACCGATTAAAAGAGGAAATGCAGGCGCTGGGCGTTCAAGTTCGCACTGTGGCAGCAGACCTGTCGAACACCGCCCCGCAAACCTACGAATCCCTGGTCGCTGTTGCCCAGGATGTTGATTTGTCGGTGCTCATCAATTGCGTGGGCACCACGGTGCATCGGCGCTATGGCGATGTACCGCCCACGACCCTGCGCCATTTGCTGGCCGTAAATGTCAGCACAACGGCCATCGTGACATACACGCTGCTTCCGCTCCTGTTGCGCCATGCCGCGTCCACCGGACGGCGTGCGGCGCTGTTGAACGTGGGCTCCATCGTCGGCCGATTTTACTGGCCTGGCACTCAGCTCTATGGGGCATGCAAGGCATTTATCGACCACCTGAGCATTCCACTGGCCTATGAGTATCGCGATCAGTTGGATGTGCTGTCCTTCCAGCCCACCGTAATGGCCACGGCCATGGCTGCAGGCACCGAACCAGCGGCCATCACCATCCCTCCACAACAGGCCGCACATGCTGCGCTGTCACAACTGGGGCACGCGCTGACGTCCCATGGCCACTGGCGCCATGGCCTAATGGCTGCGTTCTTGGCGGTCTTGCCACGCGGGATCCGCAATGCACTTCTCTTAAAACAGGCACTGGCAATGGGGGAGGTCGAGTTGGCGAGAAATGAGTAAGCGACGGAATCAGAAAGACTTCTCTGACGTCCAAAGAAGGGGCAGTAAGTTCCACCTCAATGGTTCGCTTGTAGGCAGGACGACCGAAGTTGGCAGTAAAGCAAGCATTCGCCGGAGTCGGGTGTGTGGCTGCAATGGGTCGGCAACCGCCGCGCCGAAGAAGCATGAAGCGCATACGTCTATCTCGGCGCAGCTGCGCGCCGAGCCTTCAGACGCGGAATAGGTCGTACCGCACAACGATATCTGCGTGTTATCCGACAGCATGCGGCAAAAACTCCACAGCAACTGTTCAGTTTCCGCACACAGAATCGCAAACACCTCCCAATCCACGCGCCCTCCGCGCGTGGGAAGAAACCCGGATAGCCCCGCTTCTCCGCCCCCGCCTACCTTCCCACGCATGCCGGCCGGCCCTCAAGCAACAACCCCGCCCCGGCCGATCCGAATTCCACAGGAGCGCAAATGGATAGCAGCACCCCCGCCCTATTCGACCCCGACGTCTGGCGCGGCAAGACCTTCACCGGCCGCTGGCACGCGAGCCCGCACGCGGCCGACGTGATCGAACCGGCGACCGGCAACACGCTTGGCCGCATCGGTCTCGCCGACGGCGCGGCCATCGCCGAAGCGTCAGCCGCCGCGCATCACGTACAGCCCGCATGGTTCGCCCTGCCCTACGACGAGCGCGCGGCGGTCCTGCGCCGCGCGGCGGCCGTCGCGCAAACGCACTTCGACGCAATCGTCGACTGGCTCGTACGCGAAAGCGGCTCGACGCGTGCGAAGGCGGCATTCGAAACGTCGGTCACGATCAAGGCGCTCCACGAAGCAGCCGGCCTGCCATCGCGCGCGGCCGGCGAAGTGCTGCCGTCCGCAGCCGGCCGGCTGTCGCTCGCGCGCCGCCGCCCGCGCGGCGTGGTCGGCGTGATCTCGCCGTTCAACTTCCCGCTGTACCTCGCGATGCGTGCGGTCGCACCCGCGCTCGCGCTCGGCAACGCGGTCGTGCTCAAGCCCGATCCGCGCACCGCCGTATGCGGCGGCGTATCGATCGCGCGCGTGTTCGAGCTCGCCGGCTTGCCCGAAGGCGTGCTGCACGTGCTGCCCGGCGACGGCGCGGCCGGCGCGGCGCTGGTCGCCGACCCGCACGTCGCGATGATCCAGTTCACCGGCTCCACCGCGGCCGGGCGCAAGGTCGGCGAAGCGGCGGGCCGCTACCTGAAGAAGGTGTCGCTCGAACTCGGCGGCAAGAACTCGCTGATCGTGCTCGACGATGCCGATCTCGACCGCGCGATCGCCAACACCGCATGGGGCGCGTACCTGCATCAAGGCCAGATTTGCATGGCGACCGGCCGCGTGCTCGTGCAGCGCGCGATTCACGACCGCTTCGTCGCGAAGCTCGTCGAGAAGGCGCGCAGCCTGCGCGTCGGCGACCCGGCCGCCGGCGACGTCGGCCTCGGCCCGCTGATCAACGCCGCGCAACGCGACCATGCCGCGAACCTGGTCGACGCGGCGCGCCGCGCGGGCGCACGCGTGGAGACGGGCGGCGGCCATCGCGGCATGTTCTTCGAGCCGACCGTGCTGAGCGGCGTCGCGCCGGGCAATCCGGCTTTCGACGAGGAGATTTTCGGGCCGGTGGCAGTCGTCGTGCCGTTCGATACCGACGAAGACGCGATCGCGCTCGCGAACCGGACCGAATACGGGCTGTCGATGGCGATCCTGTCGGCCGACGTCGGCCGCGCGCTACGCATCGGCGAGCGCTTGAACACCGGGCTGCTGCACATCAACGACCAGACGGTCAACGACGAGGCGATCAACCCGTTCGGCGGCGTCGGCGCGTCGGGCAATGGCTCGAGCATCGGCGGTGCGGCAAACTGGGAAGAATTCACGCAGTGGCAGTGGCTGACGATCAAAGGCGAAGCGCCGCTCTATCCGATTTGACGAGGAGACCGACCATGTACACCGAACACGATACACGCGCCGTCACCGCGGCCGTCGCGCGCGCCGCCGGCGCGCCCTTCTCGATCGAAGCGGCACGGATCCGCGCGCCGCGCGGCGACGAGGTGCTGGTGCGCGTCGTCGCGACCGGCTTGTGCCATACCGACCTGATCGTGCGCGACCAGTACTATCCGGTGCCGCTGCCGGCCGTGCTCGGTCACGAAGGCGCCGGCGTGGTCGAGGCGGTGGGCCCGAACGTGAAGACGCTCGCCGCGGGCGATCACGTCGTGCTGACCTACGGCGCGTGCGGCCACTGCACGTCGTGCGTCGGCGGTCACGGCGCGTATTGCCGGCAGTTCTTCGCGCTGAATTTCGGCGGCGCCGACGCCGACGGGCAGACCGCGATCCGGGACGAAGCGGGGCAACCGCTGCACGATCATTTCTTCGCGCAGTCGTCGTTCGCGAGCTACGCGCTCGCGCGCGAGAACAACGCGATCAAGGTGCCGAAGGAAGCGCCGCTCGAGCTGCTCGGCCCGCTCGGCTGCGGGATCCAGACCGGCGCCGGCGCGGTGATCCATTCGCTCGCGGTGCGCCCGGGCAGCAGCTTCGCGAGCTTCGGCGCGGGCGCGGTCGGCATGAGCGCCGTGATGGCCGCGCGCATCGCGGGCGCGACGACGATCATCGCCGTCGACATCGTGCCGTCGCGGCTCGCGCTGGCGCTCGAACTCGGCGCGACGCACGCGATCGACAGCCGGGAAGTCGACGTCGTCGACGCGATCCGCGAGATCACCGGCGGCGGCGCCGACTTCGCGCTCGAATCGACCGGGCTGCCGGCCGTGCTGTCGCAAGGGATCGAAGCGCTCGGCTCGCGCGGCACGATGGGCGTGGTCGGTGCGCCGAAGCTCGGCACGAAGGCCGAATTCGACGTGAACAGCCTGCTGCTCGGCGGCCACACGATCCGCGGCATCGTCGAAGGCGACAGCGTGCCGCAGACGTTCATCCCGCAGCTCGTGCAACTGCACCTGCAAGGGCGGTTTCCGTTCGACCGGCTGGTGAAGTTCTATCCGCTCGACCAGATCAACCAGGCGGCGGCGGACAGCAGCGACGGGAGCACGCTCAAGCCGATCCTGCGCTTGCCGCACTAGTTGGGGGCACCGCCGGCCGGCCGCCGACGCCAGTCGGCGCCATGCGGCGGGCGCCGTTGCCGGGAACGAAAATACCCGGCTTCGGGCACCGGGCTATATTACGCATTCGCGCGACACGCCGGGCCGGCAACACCGGCCCGGACATCGACCCAACTGGAGCGCAGCGTGAAGCCAGCCCCCGAATCCCTTTCACGGCCGGTCGACCTCGACCGGCTCCGCGCCCGCTTCGCCGCGGGCGAGCCGCTGCCGGAAACGGCCTTGCCGGCCAGCGTCGCGCGCTCGTGGCTGCGTTCGCGCGACGCCGGGCTGCGGCCGTGGCAAGCCGCCCGCTATGAAATGCAGCGCGAACTCGACGAATCGCGCGCGGACCGGCGGCTGATCCGCTGCGTCGCGCAGGAAATCGAACCGCTGTGGGCCGCATTCGGCGGCAGCGAATGGACGATCATGTGCGTCAATCCGCACGGCACGATCGTCCATGCGCGGCGCAGCCCGCAATGCGACGACGCGCTGCTCACGCCGATCGTCGCCGGACGCCGAATCGTCGAACCGAACATCGGCACGACCGCCCCGAGCTGCGTGATCCACGACGGCGCCGAAACCGTCGTCGCGGGCGCGCAGCACTATCTCGACGCGTTTTCGCGGGTGTTCTGTCTCGCGGTGCCGCTGGTCGGCTTCGACGGCGAAGTGATCGGCGCGCTGGACATCACCGGCGTCGGCCGGCGCAACGTCGCGCAGTTGCGCGAGTCGTTCCGGCACGCGTCGCTGTCCGCCGAGCAGCGGCTCTATGCGATGCTGCGCGACTGCCATCTGCTGCAGGTTCAGCATGACGCGCGCTGGCTCGGCACGCCGCTCGCCGGCGTCGTCGCGCTCGACGCAGCGGGCCGCGTGCGCGCGGTGAGCCGGCTGGCGCGCCGCATGCTCGATCTCGCGCCGGAAGGGCCGCTCGGGCCGTACGATCTCCGGCAACTGTTTCCCGGCGCGACGCCCGCGCAGCAGCGTCGCTTGCTGACGCCATCGCGCACGCCGCAGCGGATCGCGCGCGACGACGGTAGCCACGTATGGGTGCGCACCGTGCGTGCGCCGCTCGATCGCGCGACGCCCGCGCGTCAGGCCGATGTGCTCGAAGAAGCCGCCGACGTATGCAACCCGGCGCCGGCCGCCGGTCCGCAGGCGAGCCTGCACGAACAGTCGCTCGATGCGATCCGCCGGGCGCTCGACGAGCACGACGGCAACGTGTCGGCGGCCGCGCGGCAACTCGGCATTTCACGCACGACGCTGTACGCGAAACTTCGGCAGCTCGATGCGGCGGGGATCCGGCACGACGGGCCGCATCGACGATTCGGGACGAAGCCCTAAGCCGCTGCCCGCCGCTCATGCAGCCGCAACGCGAGCCACGCGATTCCGGCCGCGAAGATCGCGACCACGCCGCCGAAGGTGCCGATCCACGGCAGCCCGAAGTCGCCCGCGATATGGTTGCCGAGCAGCGCGCCGGCGCCGATGCCGACGTTGTACAGCCCGGAATAGATCGATACGGCCAGATCGGTCGCCTCCGGCGCCAGCTTCAGCACCCACGCCTGCATCGCCAGCCCGAAACAGACGATCGCGCCGCCCCACGCCAGCGTGTGCACGGACAGCGTGACGACGTTCAGCGCGCACGGGAACAGGATCAGCAGGCAGCCCGACAGCGCGACGATCGACGCCAGCAGGAAATCGTCGGGCCGGTGCGGATAGAGGCGATTGAAGCAGACCGCGGCCGGCAGGCCGGCGACGCCGAACAGGATCAGCACGTACGTGATCCGGCTGCTGCTCGCATGGTTGACGCTCTGCACGAACGGTTCGATGTACGTGTACGACGTGAAGTGCGCGGACACGACGAGCACGGTGATCGCGTACAGCGCGACCAGCGCCGGCTTGCGCAGGAACACCCCGATGCTGCTCAGCGAGCCTGCGCCCTGGCTCGGCAGCAACGGCAACGTGGCGCGCAGCAGCAGCAATGCGACGCCCGCCGCGCCCGCGATGATCAGGAACGTGACGCGCCAGCCGAACGCCTCGCCGATCACGCGGCCGAGCGGAATCCCGGCCACCATCGCGATCGCCGAGCCCATCGCGAGCAGGCTGAGCGCACGGCTTTTGCGGTCGCTCGGCGCGAGCCGCACGGCGAGCGGGACCGAAATCGACCAGAACACCGCATGCGCGCACGCGATGCCGAGCCGGCCGATCATCAGCACCGTGAAATTCCACGCGACGCCGGTCACGACGTGGCTGCCGACGAACACCAGCAGCGCGACGCTCAACAGCTTGCGGCGCTCGACGTGACGCGTGACGAACGTCAGCGGCAGCGATACGACGGCAACGGCCCATGCGTAGATCGTCAGCATCAGGCCGACTGCGGTCGGCTGCATCTGCAGGCTGTCGCCGATCGCGCTCAGCAGCGCGACGGGCACGAATTCGGTGGTATTGAAGATGAAAGCGGCGAGTGCCAGGGCCAGAACGCCCCACCACGATTGTTCGGAACTGACGGCGTCGGGGGTTGCCATACGGGAATTCGAAGGTTGGGCGCGCGGGCGGCCCGCCCGGCGCATCGGCGCGATTGTACCAGCGCTGTTCGACACGCGGCCGCGGGCGCGGCGCGTGCGACGCGGGACATGGCGGTGACACGGCCGCGCGCCGATAATGTAACGAACCGTGTTTTGCCGACGATTTGCCCGAACGCTACCGGGCCAGGAGATTCGCATGCGTATTGAAACGTCATTTCTGTTCGATCTCGACGGCACGCTCGTCGACAGCGTCTATCAGCACGTACTCGCGTGGAAAGAAGCGCTCGATGCCGAAGGCATCGAGCTGTCGGTGTGGCGCATTCACCGCAAGATCGGGATGAGCGGCGGCCTGTTCCTGAATCAGCTGCTGCGCGAGACGGCCGGCGACATCGACGCGGCGCGCGTCGAGCGGCTCGCGCGGCTGCATGCGGCCGCGTACCAGCGGCTGCGCGCGCAGGTCCGGCCGCTGCCGGGCGCGCGCGAGCTGCTGGCCGCGCTGTCGAATGCGGGCATCCGCTGGGCGATCGCGACCAGCGGGCGGATGGAAACCGCGGCGATCAATCTCGAGGCGCTCGGCGTCGATCCGGCGAAGAACGTGGTCGTCACGCGCGATCAGGTGAAGTATGCGAAGCCGGACCCGGACCTGTTCCTGACCGCCGCCGCGAAGCTGAACGTGCCGATCGAGCATACGGTGGTGGTCGGCGACAGCATCTGGGACATGCTCGCCGCCGCCCGCTGCCGCGCGCTCGGCGTCGGCCTGCTGTCGGGCGGGTATGGCAGCGACGAACTGGAACGCGCCGGCGCGCTGCGCGTGTACGACGATCCGGCGGACCTGCTGTGGCACCTCGACGAGGTGGCGGCGCGGCCCTGAGCGCCGGGCGACCTGTTGACGTCGGCAACCGGCCCACACGAGGGTCGGTGCGGCAAGCGCACGTAAATTTCCGGCAGCTGCGTGGGCGACAAGCTCGACGTGAAGGCGCGGCCTGCCTGAATCGGCAGGCCGCGCGCATCGTCGTTACTGCTTCACCGGAGCGGCGATGCCGTCGATGTCGGGCGCCCAGCCCGTGGGGTTCGAGAATCGCAGCGTGTTCGCACTGCCCTGCTGGAACGTGCCGGTCACCGTCAGCGTCGATACGTTCCCCCAGCCGCCGGTCGACGGGAACGATACCGTGACCGGCGTCGCGCCGTCGAAGCTGATCTGCGCGTTACGCGGCGCCCCATCGCCGTTCGCATAGCTGATCGAAACACTATACGTCCCGCTCGCCGCCACGCTGATCCCGTTGATCGTCAGCGTGCCGTTGCTGGTTCCGTCGCCGTTGCCGATGTAGCCGACGTCCTGGCCGCCCGAGCAGCCGTTGCAGGACGCAACGCGCGCCGCACCACCGAGCGTGTTGGCGGGCGCCTCGGCTTCGTACGCCAGCGGCGGCGGGGGCGGCAGTTTCACAGGCCCGGCCACCACGGCGACCGACGCGATCTCGGGCGCCGGCGTGGCACCGTCCAGGCTCGACAGCGTCAACGTGTTCAGCCCCGACTTCAGCCCGACGTATACCGTCACGGTGCCGACAGACGCGCCGGCAGGCGGAAATGCCACCGTCGTCGGATTGCCGCCGTTCACGCCGAGCTGCGCTTTGGCGGTTTCCGGCCCGGCATTCAGGTAAGCGATCCGGACGAAGCCGCCGACCGTCGACGACGCGACGTTGTCGAACGTCACCGTGCCCAGCCCCGTGACCTTCCTGCCGCCCGCACAAGCGATGCAATTCGCATACGTGGCGCCCCCCGACAGCGTGCTCGGCAGGAACGTGGACGACGGCGCGTCCTTGCCGCGCAGCACCAGCATCACGGTGCCTCCGGCCGGAACGCTCGCGACCGTATAGGCGTCGGCGGCCGTGCCGAGATTCTTGTGCGCCCAGACATCGCGCACCGTGGCCCGGGTGCCCGCAGCCAGCCCCAGTTGCTTCCACGTCACCGTCATCGGGCTCGCCGCGGCGCCGTTGTTGAGCAGCAGGACCGCACGCCTTCCGCTGCCGGCCAGCAGCTTCGCCCAGATCTGCTGCCCGTTGGCGTCCGCGACCTTCAATCCCTGCAATCCCAGCGCATCCTGGTCGATCGCGATCAGTTCGGGGTTGGTGAGCAGGGTCACGCTGTCGCTCGAAAGCGGCTTCGACAGATCGTTGCCGAGGATCATCGGCGCGCCGGCGATCGCCCATAGATTCACGTGAGCGAGATCGTTCGCCGCCGTCATGCCCATGCCGGCAACCATCATGTCGGGATCGTTGTAGTAGCCGGTGTGCTGCCCTTCCGGATGATAGTTTCCGTTGAAGTTGCCCAGCACCGAGCTGAACTTCGGAACGCCGCTTCCGGGGCCGTAGATGTCCCCCGTCGTACGCCACGACGTGGCGATCCCCGCGCCCCAGGCCCACGGCCCCAACCCTGCATCGGGATAACCGCTCTTGCCCAACGTGCCCCAGTCGCACATGTTCAGCACCAGCAGCTTTCCGGTAGCGGCGTAGGCTTTCTGAATGGCCTGCGAAATGGCCGTATACGCTTGTTGCGGATCGTATCCGGCCGCGCTGCCGCCGCACCAGTCGACCTTGACGAAGTCGTAGCCCCATTGAGCGAACTGCAGGAAATCGTGATCGTAGTGCGCGTAATCGCTGCCGACGAAGTGCACGCCGTTCGTGCTACCGCAGCCCTGCGGCCCGGAGTCGATATAGATACCCGCTTTCAGCCCCTTGCCGTGAATGTAGTCGGCCATCGCCTTCATGCCGCCCGGCCACTGGTTGGTGGGATTGCCGTTCATGTCGACGTTGATGATGAAGTTGCCGTTCGCGTCGCGCTTTCGGGAGGTCCACCAGCCTTCGTCGATATTCACATACTGGTATTTGTTGCCCGACGCAATGCTTTCGTTCAGCTTGGCCAACCCGTCCGCTTGCGCCTTGATCGTATCGAAACTGACATCTTCCGCGAGGCTGTTCCATGACGACCAGCCCATCGGCGGAGGATTCACGGCGATCTGCTTTCGCGCGGCCGGTGCCGCGTCCGTCGTCGTGCCACCGTCGGACGTCGCGGCCGTCTCGGTACCGCCGGCTCCGGTAGTCGCCATCGCGACGCTGCTACCGACGGAGGCGGGGCTCGTATCGTCACCGCCGCACCCGGATATCACGCCGGCCGCCAGCAGCATGCCGACCGTCAATATTCCTAACTTATTTTTCAAATTCATCTGCGTCTCCAGATTATTTGAGTGGCGCGTACCCGTGTGTGCGGCACGCGTTCGCAGATTAGTGAGTTCCTTGGCGTTTATTCAATCTTTGCGACGCGCGGCCAGATACTGGGATCATTTCCGCAAGCAAGCCGAAAGATGCAATTATTCAAGCGATTCAATCAATTTCGGTTGACAGTCTTATGCTGCCGGACCGCTCCCACCAGCGTGGATAGCGTCGTCTTGCTGTCCGATCCCATCGATGCATGCGCCGAGCAGCAGGTTCACGGCGTCCGACAATCTCGCCAGCAACCCGCTCATCGCGTCAACATGCCCCGCACGGCCCTGCGCCTCGATTTCGGCGCAGATCGCGACTATCGCATGCTCCTGCACCATCGCAAATGCGCCCTTGATCGCGTGCACATGCCGCAGTATTGCTTCGATATCCTTGTTTGCGATCGCGGCGCGCGTCTGGACAATCGCGTCGGTCGTCGTCTCTGCGAGCAGATCGCGCAGTTCGCCATGCAGGTGCGACAGCACGGCCGGCGCCCCGTCGGCGGCATCATCCGACGGTTCGGACCGGTGCGAGCGCTTGACCTGCCGGCGCACGACCGCATCGATCTGGGCAAGCGACATCGGTTTGGTCAGCACCTCGGACATGCCCACTGCCTCGCAGCGCCGGATCTCTTCCATCGACGCGTGCGCGGTGATCGCAACGATCGGCGGCGCGTCGCCCCGCCCACGCAGGATGGCGGTCAACCGGTAGCCGTCCATCACCGGCATGCTCAGGTCGGTCATCACGAGGTCGTAACGCGTTTCGCTCATGCGTCGCAACGCGTCGAGGCCGTTTTCCGCGAGATCCGCGTCGTAGCCCAGCATGTCGAACTGGTCTTTCAGCAATGCCCGGTTGACCGGATGGTCCTCGACCACGAGCAATTTCGCGCGAACAGGCGCTTCATGCAGTACGTCGGCCGGCTCGGCAGCTTCGATATCGCCAGGCTGACCGAGCACACGCGCCAGCGCCGCGTGCAGCCCTCCGATCGCGTAGCACGAAACAGATACGCGTGGCCCCAGCACGACCGGTGTGCGCGGCCCGTCGGGCGATGCGTCGATCGTCCATTGCATCCGCTGCACCAGCGCTTCCTCATCGGAAACGGGCCACGGCCTGAGATGGCCGAACACGATCACGGCGTCGCAGCTGTCTGGCACCTCGGCCGGGCTGGAAACGAGTACCGCGTCGATACCCCAACATGCAAGGTGCTGCGCGATGCTGTCGCGCCAGCCCGCGGCCACCGACACCAGCGCGACATTCGGGCGACCCGCAAACGCGCCGCGCCGCTCGAACGACGCTTCGTGCGCATGCCGCCCGGACAACGACAGCACGAACGTGCTGCCGTGCCCCGGTGCGCTATCCACCGTGAGCGTGCCGCCCATGAGATCGGTCATCCTTTTGCACAGCGCGAGCCCCAGGCCCGTGCCTCCGAAGCGGCGCGCGATCGTCGCATCCGCCTGCGTGAATGCATCGAAGATGAAAGCGTGACGTTCGGGGGCGATGCCGACGCCCGTATCGCTGACCGCGATCTCGAGCCGCCCTCCGTTCTCGCGCACGTCGATGGCGACATGCCCGTCGTCGGTAAATTTCAGTGCGTTGCTGGTAAGGTTCGCGACGATCTGCCGGATCCGGACCGGGTCGCCAAGATAGCGCGGCGCCAATTCGGGATCGAAGCGGCACGCCAGTTCGATGCCCTTGTCGCCGGCAATCGGCGCGAACATCACGCACACCTGCTCGACCACGTCGACGACGTCGAATGCGATCGTCTCGACACTCATCTGTCCGGACTCGGCCTTCGAAAAATCGAGCACGTCGTTGATCACGCCGAGCAGCGCGTGCGATGACGACGTGATCGTCGCGAGCCGATCCCGCTGCAGCGCCGACAGCGGCGATCGGCCCAATAGCTCCAGGTTTCCGAAAATCGCGTTGAGCGGCGTGCGGATCTCGTGGCTCATCGTCGCGACGAACGTCGATTTCGCGCGATTGGCTTCGTCTGCCGCGCGCCGCGCCTCGTCGAGCTTGCGTTCCGTATGCTTGCGCGCGGTGATGTCGGAGAACCCGCACAACAATACCGGCTCGCCTTGATAGCGCGTCTTGACGAGGCTGACCGCCAGTTCGCTGATCTGGCCGTCGATTTCGACCACGAGCTCGGCATCGAGCGGCCCAGCCAATGCTTCGTGCGGATGAGCCTGCCGCCAGCGCTTGAAGATCTCCAGGAACCGCAGATGCAGCGGCGATGCGCCGTCGGCCGCATCCGCCGTGCCACGGTACCGCGCCATCACACCATTCTCCAGCATCATGTCGCCGGTGCGAACCGACAGCAGCCCAAGCCCGAACGGCGCCATCGCGATGATCGAGCGGTTCAGATGCTCGCTTTCGAACACCTGCTTCGAACGGCGATAAAGCGGCTTGAAGACCGTGCGATTGAAGTACAGCAGAAACGCCCACATCAAGGCGATGATGACGAATGCCGCTACGGCCCGGATCGCCAGATCAGGCAACAACGCGTTGACGACCGTGCGCCACGTATACGCATAGACGAGCGCCCAGCCGGTATCGGACAGGCGCTCGCCGATCGTGAACACGCCCTTCTCGTACCGCGCATCGAAGCGCTGAAACGCATGCTTCCATCCGGAGAGCTGCTGCACACGCTCGGCAAGGCGCTCGTGGGTATCGCGATCGATGTCCGCCTCCAGCATCACGTTGCCGGCCGGATCGAGCAGCAGGAATTCGCCGTCGTACGGCACCTCGCCGAGCTTCCTGCGCAGCACGTCGGTCGGCAAGTCGCTGACGAACACGACGAATGGCTTGCCATGCTCGAACCCCGGCTGCACCAGCCGGAACGATTCGACGCCCGTCAGCGGATCGCGCGACGGCGGTAGCCAGAACACCTTGCGCGATTCGAACAACATGCGGTCGTAGTCTGGATCGCGGAGATCGCCGATCGACGGCGCCACCTCGCGGATCAGCCCGGTCGTGTCCTTCGCGCCGAGCGACGCAACCGGATTGCCGCCGGGCGGCGGCGGCACGATCGAGATGAACGTGTCGTCGACATTGAACGCATAGCCGGACATCGCCTGGCCGCGCTGCTTCGCGCTCGCGCTCGTCGAATAGGCTTGTTCCTCGAAGAGCGCCAGATAGTCGGCATAGTCCGACGCACGCTGCCCGTGCGTCATCTCGCCCAGGAGCAGTTGCGGATCGACGTGCTTGCTCGGCTGCACGACGAGCCGGCCGCCTTTCTCTTCGAATTCCTTGACGAGTTCGTCACGCGGGCGACGACGATCGGCCCACAGCAGTTCTGCGTTGTAGACACCACGGCGCATCGCTGCCTGCTTGGTTTCCACCTCGACCAGCAGCAGCGCCTTGTGCGCGAGGAACGTCGAACGGCTGTCGGCGATGTACGCGCGGATCGCCGCCGCCGCGCCGATCGTCACGGCGAGCAGGATCGTCACGGTCATCGCGAAGCCGCCACCGTAGAGCAGTCGCTTCTGGTAGCGGCCGAGCAGGTGCAACTCGCCCGCGTTCGCTTTGGCGCGGCTTTTAGGAAAACGGAACATCGAACGAAAAGAAAGACGTTCAAGCATGAGAATTCTCGAGTAACGTCCACGTCCGGCTGGCGTATTGCACTGCCGGATCGAGAGGTAGATCGTGGGAGCCCTTCTCAGACATGCACGGTCCGGCCGGACCGTGCATGTCTGAGGATGAGGCTCGGTGAGCGTTGCTGGGCAACTTGCGTTCGGGGCTCGTCACGTATGCCCAACGCGCATGAAAAAAAGCGCCCGAATTGCTTCGGGCGCTTGCTGTGGCATGGCTACCGCATTCACGAACGCCGTGAGCACGGGCCGGTGAATCGTTAGCCGTTCAGCTGCCGGGCAACTGCCCGGCAAGCTGTCCGGCCCGCGACTTACCAGTAGAAGCCGCCGCCGATTACCGCGCCGACTTCACCGCGGCTGCTCGTGTTGACGGCTGCCTTGACCGTCCACTTGCCGTCACGCGTCATGTACGACGCACCGAGTGCCGAACCGTATTCGCCGCCGTACGTGCTGCCCGCGATCGACACGAAGGTGCGCCCCGGTTGCGTCGACTGCGGCAGTCCGGCCACGGCCATCGCCGCTGCCACGCCGCCCATTGCATCCTGGCGGGCGCTGCGTACCGAGTTCTGCATCTGCTGCACGTTGACCGCATCGGTCGGCGCCGTGCCGGCCGCGACGTTCGTGATCTGCCGCTCGTTGCCGGCCGAACCGACCGACACCGCGTTGTCGCGATCCGCGACCGAGCCCGCACCGAGCGCAACCGAGTTGTTACCGGTGGCGTTCGCGTTCTGACCGATCGCGGTACTGCCGGCACCCGACGCATTCGAACCGTTGCCGATCGCCGTGCCGCCACTGCCCGATGCATTCGAGCCACTGCCGATTGCCGTACTGCCGTCGCTCGAAGCCTTCGCTTCGTGACCGATCGCCGCGCTGTCCTTGCCCGACGCCTCCGAGCCGGCGCCGATCTCGACGCTTCTCTCGCCGCTGCCCGGCGCATCGATATTGCCCGAGCCATCGCCGGGGCCGCCCGGGTTGCCGGGAATGCCGCCAGCTTCCAGATCGGAGACACGATCGCCGAGGTCGGAGAACCGGTCCTCGAAGTCCTGCTGCATCGCGTACAACTGGCCGCCGTTCACCGCGTCCATGCTGCCCGACTCGATCCGGCCCGGTGCGACGTTGAGCAGCTTCGTGCCCATCGAGCCGCCGAACGTCACGCTGTCGAGGTCGATGCCGTCGTAGACCACGGCCGCGAGTTCCTTGCCCGTGTAGTCGATCAGGCCCGTCGCCTTCAGCTGCGCGATCGTCACGGCGTCGCTGTCGTTCACGCCGTTCGCGACACCCGACAGCGTGCGAGGACCGGCCGTGCCAGCGAAGTCCACCGACGTGCCGCCCGTCGCCGCGCCGACCGTGATCGCGCGCGTCGTCGGATCCTGCTGAACGAGACCGATCTGCCCCGATTCGAGCTGGTTGTTGATTTTCACGATGTCGCCTTCGTTGGTCGTCACGCGGCCGTCGAGGTTCGTCACCACGTCGCCGACGTTGTGGTACGTGTTCGAGCCGCCATTGCCATCGCCGACAGTGAAGGTGGGTGCCGAAATCGAACCGTCCGCGTTGACCGTCGAGCCCGCGCCGATCGCCGATGCGACGCTTTCCGACACGCCATGCAGCTGCGAGCCGTTCACCGCGTCAAAACTGCCGGCTGCGACTTCGCCTGCCGCCACACCGGTCAACTTGCGCTCGCCCGCCGTGCCCGTGAAGTCGACCGTCGTGCCGTCGGTGTTCGCGGCAACCGTGATGTTGCGCGACGTCGCGTCTTGCTGAACGAGGCCGACCGTACCGTTGCCGATCTGGTCAGCAAGGTTCGCGATGTCGCTTTCGTTGGTCGTCACGCGGCCGTCGAGGTTCGTCACCACGTCGCCGACGTCGTGATACGTGTTCGAGCCGCCATTGCCATCGCCGACGGTGAAGGTGGGTGCCGAAATCGAACCGTCCGCGTTGACCGTCGAGCCCGCGCCGATCGCCGATGCGACGCTTTCCGACACGCCATGCAGCTGCGAGCCGTTCACCGCGTCAAAACTGCCGGCTGCGACTTCGCCTGCCGCCACACCGGTCAACTTGCGCTCGCCCGCCGTGCCCGTGAAGTCGACCGTCGTGCCGTCGGTGTTCGCGGCAACCGTGATGTTGCGCGACGTTGCGTCCTGCTGCACGAGGCCGACCGTGCCGTTGCCGATTTGATCGGCCAGCGTCTTGATGTCGCCTTCGTTGGTCGTCACGCGGCCATCGAGGTTCGTCACCACGTCGCCGACGTTGTCGTAGGTAGCCGAGCCGCCATTGCCGTCACCGACCGTGAAGCTCGGCGCCGTGATCGTGCCGTCCTGATTCACCGTCGAACCCGCGCCGATCGCCGAGGCAACGCTTTCCGACACGCCATGCAGCTGCGAGCCGTTCACCGCGTCCAGGCTGGAAGCCGAGACCTCACCTGCCGCCACGCCCGTCAGCTTGCGCTCGCCGTCCTGACCGGTAAAGTCGACTGTCGTGCCGTCAGTGTTCGCGCCGACCGTGAGGTTCGCGCCGGGTGCCGACTGCTGAACAAGCCCGAGCGTGCCGCTCGACAGGTCGTTGATCTGCTGATTGATGTTCGTGATGTCGGACCGGTTCGTCTCGATATCGTTCTTCGCGATGGTCAGTTGACCGTCCAGCGCGTACAGCGCGTCGCCGACGGTGGATTGACCACCGCCGTTTACGAGATTGTATTTCGGGCCGGTGACGGCGCCCGTATTCGGGTCGATCGACGCGCCTCCGCCGAGTGCGGACACGACAGGCTCAAGCTGCGACACGTTGACCGCGTCGGTAGCTTGCGTGCCCGCGGCAAGGTTGACAATTTGGCGGGTGAAAAGCGTCCGTGCACTGCCGTCCGCATTGGTCGCAACATCATTGCCGACCGAGAAAACCTCTGCGCGGCTTGTTCCAGTGTCGACGCCCACCGAGGCGGAATTCTTCCCAGTAGTGCGGGCATGGGTGCCGAGAGAAAGGGCACCGAAGGCGGTGGTGGAAGCACCCGTTCCGAGAACAACGGTTCCACCATTTCCGTTCGATACGCTGTTTGCGCCGATCGCAATTGCGCCGGAGTTGGTGTTCTGCGCCCCTGCGCCAATGACAATCGCATTGTTGCCGCTCGCGACGGCGCCACTACCGATACCAATTGCGCCGGTAGGAATCCCGCCGACACCGCCATTGCGCACGGATGCTCCGCCAAGCGCCGTGGCATTCGTTACCCCGATATTCCCGCCGTCAATCGTTGAGCCTGCACCAATCGCCGTATTGTTGTCGGTCGAAGACGGATTTCTGATGATCTGTCCGCCGCCAGCCGTATAGTCATTCGCGCCCAACACACCGATATTGCGTGTGGCGGGAACCGTCGCTGATACGCTGACATTGGCAGGCGTGCACTTGCCGGCCGTGGTGAGCGAACCCGGCTGGAGATCTTCCGTCGTGCAGGCATCGGCCGCGAACGCGCCACCAACGGTTGCGGCTCCGATTCCAAGCCCGACAACCACCTTGCGGGCCACACGCGCCGAACCCTTCGAATGCGACTTCGCCGTTTCGGCGACCGCCGCCCACGTGCCCGTCACGGCGTTCCAGATATTGAGGTACGTTTTGTTCATTTCCCGGTTCCTTTCAGTTAGTCAGGTTGACGAATGAATGGTAGGGATTGGGCTCGACCAAGTCTGTCGTCCGGAACCGAATTGCCGGCCGGGGTCTTGTAGGGCCGGTCCTGCATTGCGGCCGGCATGTTGCAGGCATTGCCGCTTCAAAATGCGCGAATATCGCGCACAAAAAATGGCCTCGCACACCTTTTGGTGCGAGGCCGTGTCGACAACGGGCAGTAGCGCGATCCGTGTATCGCTTACGTCGCGATACCGCCTCGCAACGACGTCACCGAATCTCGACTCGCACTTCCACGCGCCGATTCTGCGCGCGCCCTTCCGCCGTCTCGTTCGGTGCAACCGGATCGGCTGCGCCCATGCCCTGCGCGTCGAATTGCTCGGCGCGCAGGCCCTTCGTGCGCAGGTACGTGACGACGGATCGTGCGCGTGCTTCGGACAACCTCAGGTTATGTGCTTCCGATCCCGTCGAATCGGTATAGCCGATCACCGTCACGCGATTGAAGGTGTTCGCCTGGTTCGCGCGAACGAATTCGTCCAGCGTGCGGCGCGCGCCGACGGTCAGCACTGCGCTGTCCGTCGCAAAGTTCGCGTTGCCTTGCAGCAGAATCTGACGCGGTTGCGGGGCCGGTTGCGGCTGCGGCGCCGGTTGCGGCTGTGCCTGCGGCGGCACGGGCTGCACGACCGGCTGCGGCTTGCCGCACATGAACGTGATTTCGCGCGGATCCTTCATCGGTGCATTGCTGCGCACGCGGTCGATCATCTCGAGCGGCGTGAAACCCTTGCCCTGACAGAACTCCTCTGCCGCGCGGGCACATGAATTCACGCTACCCAGCAGCCCGTCGCAGCTCACGCGGAACACGTTGTCCGGCTTGCCCGGGATCGACACCGCACGAATGTCGTAGGTCGGCCCCGATTGGGTCGTACAGGCGCCGAGCGCCATCGCGATCGCGCCGATCGAAGCAGCGCGCAACAACAGAGTTTTCATGGTCATGGTGAAACGTCCGCCCAGAGGCGGACGACAGAATTGAATTGGAAAGATGGAAACGCGTGATGCGGTGTCGCACGGGCGGAGCGGCGCAAACCGCCCCGCCCTGCGCGATTACCACTGGTACGACGCACCCACGCCGACGGTATTGCCGCCGCTCGACAGACCCACGCCGGCCTTCATCTTCAGGTTCTGCGTGATGCGGGCTTCGCCGCCGAACGCCACTGCCTGATAGCCCTTGTAGGTCGCTCCGCCGACGCCGAACGACAACGTCTTGCCCGGATCGACGCCAGGAATCATCGTCAGCGCGGTGGCTGCCGCGATGCCCGAGTACGCGTTCCTCGACACGTCGTTGATCTGCCCTTGCAGACCGCCGACCGCGCGGTCGAGCTGACCCTTCGTCGTCGCGTCGTTCGCGTTGATACCGTCCGCGATGTTGACGATCCGGCGGTTGCCGTCGTCGGTGCCGTTACCGAACGAGACCGTATTGGCTTCGTTCGCCACCGAGCCCGAGCCGAGCGCGACCGACTGGTTGCCCGACGCGTTCGCGCCGGAACCGATCGCGGTCGCCCCTTCGCCGGTGCTCGACGCACCCGAGCCGATCGCCGTGCCGTTGTCCTTCGACACGCTCGAACCCGAGCCGATCACGGTGCCGTTATTCGCGCCACCGCCGATGTTCGAACCCGAGCCGGCCGCCGTGTTGCCCGTGCCGGTACCGGCGTTGGCGGGGTTTTCGTCTCGCGCGCCGGTATCAGTGCCGGCGAAGTACGGGTTGTCGCCCGAACCGCCGCCACCACCGCCATTGCCCGGATTCTGCTCGAGGGCGCCGACACGATCGTCGAGACCGCTGAACTGGTCACGCAAGTCGCTCAACTGGCCGAAGTTCACCGCGTCGTACTTGTTCACACCGTCAGCAACGTTGGTCAGCACCACCGGCGCCGCGCCCGTCCCGCCCAGCGTCACCGAGCCGTAGTTCGGCGTGCCGTCGTCCTTCAGATCGTAACGCACCGCGAGCGAATCGGTCGCGCCGTACTGGGCCGCTGCCTGGACTGCCTCGGCAACGGTCTTGTACTTGTTCCCGTTCACTTCGATCGCCGTGTCCACGAGCTTGCCGTCATCGTCGACCGTCGTGCCGCCGCCGATTACGTCCGCGACGCTCTGCGCCGTGCCGTACAGCTGCGAACCGTTCACCGCGTCCTTGCTCGTCGCGTTCACCGCGCCCGCGGCCACGCCGGTCAGCACGCGTTCGCCCGCGGTGCCGGCGAAGTCCACGACAGTACCGTCCGTATCCTTCGCGACCGTGATGTCGCGCGACGTCTCGTCCTGCTGGACCAGACCGATCGAGCCGTCGGCCAGGCTGTTCGAGATGTTCGTGATCGCGTCGCCGACGTTGTTGAACGTCTGGTTGTTGACCACATACGTCGGGCTCGTCACCTTGCCGTCCGCATCGACCGTCGAACCGCCGCCGAGCGAATCGGCCACGCTTTGCGCCACGCCGTGCAACTGCGCGCCGTTCACCGCGTCCGTGCTGGTGGCGCTCACCGCGCCCGCCTTCACATTCGTGATCGTCGTGCCGCCCTTGCCGGCCAGAACGACCTGATCGAAGTTCGCCGAGCCGTCGGTGTTCTTGCCGTACGTGACGGCGAGCGACGACAGCGTGCCCGGGTTGCCCGGATCGGCCGGCGCGACGAGACCTGCGTCCTGAAGCTGGCCGACGTTCACCGCGTCGTTACGCGCCACACCGTCCGCGACGTTCGACACCCGCACCGGGCCGCTACCGTTACCCAGCGACACCGAGCCGTAGTTCGGCGTGCCGTCCGCGTTGCGGTCGTACGTCACTGCCGCGATCGACTGCCCCGTCACCGGATCCACCAGGCCCGAATCGGCCAGTTGGTTCTGGATGACCGTGATGTTCGTCGTGTTGTCCACGACACGGCCATCGAGGTTCGCCAGCGCGTCGCCCACGTTGTGGTAGTCCGCCTTCTGCGATGCGTCCGCCGGGTCAGCCAGCGAGTACGTCGGGTTCGTCACGTTGCCGCTCGCGTCGACGGTCGAGCCGCCGCCCAGCGAATCGGCCACACTCTGTGCGGTGCCGTGCAGCTGCGAACCGTTGATCGCATCCTTGCTCGTCGCCGTTACCGCGCCTGCCGCCACGTTCGTCAGCGTCGTGCCGTTCGCACCGCCCAGCGTCACCCGATCCTGCGACGCATCGTCGTACGCCACCGCGTTGGGCGTACCGCCACCACCGTTATCGGCAACGTACTTTTTCATCTGGTCGACGTTTACCGCATCGGTGCCGGCCGTACCCTCGGCCACGTTGACGATTTGGCGTTCGCCGCCGACGACACCGACCGACACCGAGTTGATGCGGTCCGCCCGCGAGCCCGCGCCCAGCGCGACCGAGTTGCCGGCGCTCGCCATCGCGCCATAGCCCATGGACGTCGAGTTGTTGCCGGTCGCGGCCGAGTTCGTGCCGATCGCCAGGCTCTGGCTGACCGCATTTGCGCCGTTGCCGATCGCAACCGCACTCGCGCCGGCTGCGCTAGCCAGCGAACCGATCGCCGTTGCGAAGTCCGCGCCGGCCGCAGTCGTCGCGCCGGAACCGATCGCCACGCTCGAGCTGCCGTTCGCCGTTGCACCGCCGCCGATGGCCGTCGCATTGCCGTTCAACGCCTGTGCATCGGTGCCGAGCGCTGTCGCCTGCGTACCGGTCGCTCGCGCGGCCGTGCCGACCGCGACGCCGCCGAAACCGCTCGACACCGCGCCTGCGCCCGCCGCAAGGCCGCCCTGGCCCGGCGTGACCGTCGGCGCATCGCTGCCGTCGCCAGCCCCGTCCGCCACGAAGTAGCCGCCGTCCGTCGTGGTCTGCGGCATCGCATCCAGCGTCGACTTGATTTGCGCCACCTGATCGTTGACCTGATTCAGCGTCGCGGTCGTGTTGGTCGCGAGCTTTGCGTCCAGCGTGCGCAGGTTGACCGCATCGGTGCCGCTCTGCGCGTCGCCGACGTTGACGATCCGGCGCTCCGCGCCCGCGTTGCCCACCGACACCACGCCGACCTGATTCGCGACCGAGTTCGCGCCCAGTGCCACCGAGTTCATCGCCGATGCGCTCGCGCCCGTGCCCAGCGCAAGCGCCGAGGTTCCGCTCGTCGATGCGTTGGCACCCAGCGCAACCGAACTACCCGCCGCTGCGTTCGCGTTCGCGCCGATCGCCACCGCACGGCCGCCCGTCGCCGACGCGTCGTCCGTGCCGTCGTTCCGGCCGTTCGCCTTGAAGTAGCGCGTTGCCGTTGCGATCTGCTCGCCGGTCGACGCTTGCAGCGCATCCAGCTGCGAACGGTTCACCGCATCGTTGGCATCCACGCCGTCGGCGACGTTCTTGATTTGCGTGCCACCGGTCGACGGATCGCCGCTCAGCGTGATCGTGCCTTTCGAAGCGTCGTCGTACGTGACCGCGGCAAGCGACTTGCCGTCGTCGCCGATCAGGCCCGAACCCTTCAGTTGGCTCATGTTCACCGCGTCCGTGTCGGCCACGCCCGCGTTCACGTTCGACAGCGTCACCGGAGCCGATGCGCTCGCGCCGCCCAGCGTCACCTTGTCCTTCGCCGCGCTGTCGTACACCACAGCCAGCGATTCGCCGGTCGTCGGGTCGATCAGGCCGCTGTCGTGCAGCGTGTCTTCGAGGTCGCCCACGCGTGCGTTCGTCGCGAACAACTGCGAGCCGTTCACCGCGTCCGTGCTCGTCGCCGACAGGTTGCCTGCCGCTACGTTCGTGATGCGCGTGCCGCCGATTCCGCCCAGCGTGATCGTGCTCAGCGTCGCGTCGTCGTACGTGACCGCTGCAAGCGATTTGCCGTCGTCGCCGATCAGGCCCGAACCCTTCAACTGGCTCACGTTGACTGCATCCGTGTCGGCCACACCCGCCTTCACGTTCGAGATCGTCGTGCCATCAGCGCCCTTCAGCGCCACTTCGTCGAAGTTCGCCGAGCCGTCCGGGTTCTTGCCGTACGTGACCGCCAGCGACATCAA